>JAISDC010000176.1 GCA_031265105.1 Verrucomicrobiales bacterium | reverse complement strand
CCCGACGATTTGAGTCAGAAAAACCGTGGCCTCCGCAGACTGGCATTTTTCGCAGATCATGGGGTCAAAATTTCCGGTTCGGTCCCGGCCAATAACCAGAGCTTAACCCATAATTTGCGTAAAGCGAGTGGTTAAGTGGCGGCGTGGCGCTGACGGTCAGCCGGTATCGGCGCGGAAAAATCCCGCTCAATCAAGCTGCGGCCCCAGCCGTTTTTTAGTAGTCCTTCTTCCCGTCCAACGCTAAGTTACCAACCTCATGACCAGCAAGGAACGTTATCTCAACCTGCTCGCGGGACGACCGGTGGACTTTTATCCGCGCGTCCCGATTCTCATGCGCTACGCGGCGGAGCACATCGGCTCCAACTACGGCGCCTTCACCGCTGACCATCACGTCATGGTCAGCGCCAATGTCCGCTGCGCCGCCGACTTCGGCCTCGACCAGCTCAGCACCATCAGCGACCCGTTGCGCGAGACCGAGGGCTTCGGCGGCAAGGTCGCGTACGACGCCGCCACCGGCGTGCATCTCACCGCGCCGCTGATGCCGGGCGAGATTGACCTGTCGCTGCTGGCGCAACGGCCCGACCCGCTGACCGCGACGCGGATGCGCGACCGCATTGACGCGGTCGCCGACTATCACCGCAACCACGCTGACAGTCATTCCATCATGGGCTGGGTGGAAGGCGCGGCGGCGGAGGCGGCGGACATTCGCGGCGCGGAAAATTTCTTCGCCGACCTGTTGAGCGAGCCGGCGGACATCGGCAAGCTGATGGACCTGTGCCTGGCGAACGCCATCAACTTCGGCCTGGCGCAAATCGGGCGGGGCGCGGACACCATCGGCATCGGCGACGCCGTGGCCAGCCAGGTCTCCGCCGCCACCTACGAGGAACTCATCCTGCCGCGCGAACAGGCGCTGGTCGCCGCGTTGCGCGCCGGCGGGGCGAAAATCCGGCTGCACATCTGCGGCGACATCACGCGCCTTTTGCCGGGCATCGCCACGCTGAACGTGGATCTGCTCGACGTGGATCACATGGTGGATTTGCGCCGCGTCCGGGCAATCGTCGGGCCGCGGGTGACTCTTGGCGCGAACCTTGATCCGGTGGCGGACATTTTGCGCGGCACGCCGGAGGAGATTCGCCGGCGATTGTCAGCGGCGCGCGAGCAGGCGGGGCCGCAATTCATGGTTTGCGCCGGCTGTGAAATTCCGTCCGGCACGCCGGCGGAAAATCTGCGGGCGCTGTGCGCGCCGCTGACGGTGAGTTAACAACCAACACATTTTCAGCCGCGGATTACGCAGATGTTTTTTTAAGCAATCTTTAATCCGCGTAATCCGCGGATACCAACCGTCGTTGACAATCACCTCTGAGGCAACCAAACTGCCAACCCCATGAAAACCCACGAACGTTTCCTCGCCGCCGCGCGCGGCCTGCCGCTTGACCGACTGCCGGTCATCGAGTGGGCCATGTGGTGGGGCGAAACCGTCAGCCGCTGGCACACGGAACAACCCGCCATCCGTGACCGGCAAGGCGTTGAACTGCAACGGCACTTCGGCCTGGACGTGCAATTGCAAAGCTGGTTCCCCACCATCAGCGCCGCCGCGCCCAAACCCGCCGCGCACGGCGCGCCCATCGTCAGCGACCTCGCGGAGTATGAGAAAATCCGCCCGCTGCTGTTTCCCGAGCCGCGCCTCGACGCCGATTTCCTCAAGCTGGCCCGGCAATTGCGCGCTGACGGTGACGGCGTGGCATGGTACACGCTGGAGGGTTTTTTCTGGTTTCCGCGCCAGTTGCTCGGCATTGAGAATCATTTATACAGTTTTTATGACGCGCCGGAACTCTATCACACGATTTGCCGCGATCTGCTGGCTTGGCAAAAACGGGCGGTCGCCCTGTGCGCGGAGCAGTTTCCCTTCACCTTCATGACCTTCGCCGAGGACATGAGCTACAACAACGGGCCGATGATTTCGCGCGCGACTTTCGACGAGTTTATCGCCCCGTATTACCGCGAAATCATCCCGCTCATCAACCAGACCGGCACGCTGACGATGGTGGACAGCGACGGCGACATCACGCAGGCGATCGGCTGGTTCGGCGATTGCGGGGTGGACGGGATGCTGCCGCTGGAACGGCAGGCCGGCGTGGAGGTGAGCCGGTATCTCGACGCGCAGCCGCAAATGTTTTTCCTCGGCCACTTCGACAAAATGGTGATGCATCAGGGCCGCGCCGCGCTGGAACGGGAATTCGCCCGCCTGCTGCCGAGCGCGCGACGCGGGCGTTTCATTCCCAGCGTTGACCACCAGACGCCGCCGGCGGTGTCATACGAGGATTACCGGCAGTACGTGTCCCTGTTAAAACAGTTCGCCGTCGAGGCCGTCCGCTGATAGGCGAGGAACCCGGCGACGAAGAACTGGCGCTTGCGCGAGGAGAGTACTATGTTGCAACCGAATGCCCATGACGAACAGACCACACGCGAGAGCATGTTCGCAAGCCATCTGGCCTTGCTGAAAACCTTCTGTCTTTTGGGGGTCATATTGGTACATGCCATGCTGCCGTTCACCAAACCCGATCCCAGTGGATTCTGGAAATTTTACGCCGTCCGGCAGTCCGGGGTAGCCGATTTTTTCAACTTCTGGGGAGAATTAATCCTGAGTCCTTCGTTCATGCTGGCTGCCGGCTACCTGGCCGCCTTGTCGGCGGAAAGAAAACGCCGCAGCGCGCCCGCATACATCGCGGGCAGGGCCAGGCGCCTGCTCGTCCCCTGGTTTTTGCTGATGGTTTTCTGGATGGTTCCTCTGTACACCCTTTTTGACATTCCCGCGTACCACAGGCCGGAAGGCTATACCCTGGCGCAGACGTACCGCGCCGGTCTGGAGGGACTTTTTGTGGAACATCTCTGGTTTCTGCTGGTCCTTTTTTGGGTCGATGCCTTTTTTGCGGTGCTGCGACCGGTTGCGGGTCGTTGCGGCGGACTGTTCGTCCCGGCGCTGGCCTTGGTCGCGGCGCTGCTGGTGAACGAGTATGGGCGTATATTGACTTGGTACGGAGTATGGGAAACCAGCGGACCGCTCATATGGTTCGGACTCGGAGGCATACTTTGCCGTTACCGGGATGGCATTGGTAAAACGCTCGCGCGGCGTCCGGGGACGCTGTTCGGCCTGAATGCCGTTCTTTTGGTCGTTGCCGCCCTGTTCGGAGCGCAGACGGCGCCGGTGAACTGGTTAACCTGTTGCCTGGGGGCGCTGGCCGCCTTTCAGGGCTGCCTGTATTTGGCGCGCCGGCATAGCCGGTTGCGCGGTTTTTGGCTGTACCGGTACTTTGAGGACAACGCCTTTCGCTTTTATCTTTTCCACGTACCGGGCGTTTACTTGACCTATAGAATGCTTGCCGCAGCCGGACTGTCCTCACCCCTGCCGTTTATGCTGCTCTCTTTTGCCGGTAACTTCTGTCTCACCGCGTGCCTTGTTACTGCATTCAACACCTTGGAAAAATGCCTGGCAGGGAGATTTCCACTTGACGCCCGGTAAGGCCGAGTACGCTTTTCGGACAATCCCTCCCTTCAGGAACGATACCCGTTACGGGACGGGCGCGTTATCAATCGCAAAATGAAAGTTTTTTAAGTTGGCGCAATGCCGCGTGACTTAAAAAACCAGAAAACTCAAACCCCTTCCCTCTCACAGTCAGCGATTACGTTGCTGCACTTTTTGGCGCGGGCTGAGGGGCAGGAGCGTTGGGTTGAGTTTGGGCGATTTTTGGGGTTCCGCTGACGGTGGTTCGGCTGGCGGCGACATCTCGGCGTGTTGTGAAAAATGCTCGGCGTCGGTGCCGACTTGGTTGAAGTTTTGTTCGGTTTGGCTGGTGGCGCGCAATTCGTCGTTGTCGCCGACGACGATGGGTTGAATCATGATGATGAGTTCAACACGGCGGTTTTCCTTGTTCGTGCCTTTGAAAAGATAGCCGAGCAGAGGGATGTCTTTCAATATCGGCACGCCGTTTTCCTCGGTTCTGTGTTCCTCGGAAATCATGCCGCCAAGCACCACGGTGGCTTTGTTCGGCACGGTGATGGTGGTGTCCACCGCTTGCGTACCAATCGTCGGGATGGAGTTGCCGGAGACTAACTGGCTGCCCACTACGCTGTCATTGGTTTGGCGAATTTGCAGGGTAACTTCGCGCTCGGAGTTGATGAGCGGTACCACTTCCAATTTAAGCAGCACATCGGTGTATTCGATATTGGAAATAACATTGTCAGTGTAGTTTAGTGAACTGAGAGTGGAGGACGGCACGGCGATGCGCTGCCCGGTGGCGATGATCGCGACTTTATTGTTGCTGGTGAAAACGCCGGGGCGAGAGACTACTTTGAAGCGTGAGGTGGTTTCCAACGCCTTGATGTAGTAGTCCAGCGCCGAGCCGATGGTGCCGTAGATGCTCAATCCTTGCGCGGCTTTGATAAAGGCGTCGGGGGTAATCAAGTCGGTCGGGTTGGACAAGAACCCGTCACGGCTGGTTTTGGAACTGGAGGCCACGCCGAAGTCGCCCGCGTGGGAGAATTTTTGCAGCAAGTCCACCGCTAGTTCGGTGTCATCGCCGACGGTTAGTTGGCCAATGACAGCGGACAAATATACTTGCAGCGGTTTTTTGTCCAATTTGTCGAGGATGGCCCTGGCTTTGTCCACGCTTTCGGGCGGGCCGATGACGATGATGGAATTGGCTTGTTTATCGGCGATGAGGTGGGTCTTGCCCACCATGACGGCTTCAGGCGCGGTGTCTTGGTTTTCTTGCAAAGTGCGTTCGACGTTGGTGCGGTTGTCGCGGGTATCGGTGTCGGAGTCGTTCTGATTCCGGGTTGACGATGCGTTATTCCGCCGGTTTGGTTGGACGTTTTGCAGGGCATTTTGTGGTTGCTGGGTACCGCTGTCCATCAGCAGCGTCTCTAACACCGGCAGCGCCTCGCCCGCCATCACGTATTTCAACGGGCGCTCATAGGGCGAAGTCAACGTCACCGCGCGATCGAATTCTTCTATCAAATCTTTAATGTAATCGAAGTTGACCGGCCGGGTGATGACGAGGATGCGGTTGGTGCGGGCGTCGGGCAACAGTTCCACGTCGCCGACGACCAGATTGCGCTCGTTCAGCGTGGTGTCGGCGCTTTGAGGGGCGGCGTTGGTTTGTCTCACTGCCGCGCCGGGAGTGGTAGGCTGGACTTTTTTACGCGAGTAGAGCAGTTTGCTGATGGCCTCCGCCACGCGCTCGGCGTCGGCGCGTTGCAAGGCGACGAATTGGCTGGTGAGTTTCGCCGGCGGCACGTCTATTAAGTCTTTCAGCTTCGCCAACTGGCGCACGGTCGAGGCGTTGTCGGTGATGACAATGGCTTGCGCATGGGGCACGGAGACGATGCTGCCGTAGATCTGGTGTGGGACGATGCTGGCTAGCAATACCGGTTGTGCCTCGTCGGGGCTAATGTAGCGCAGCGGCATGTAGTAACTGATAATTTGGTCGCCCCGAGGCAGGTCGGCGAGGTTGGCGTAGATGGCGATGCCTTCGCTGCGCGGGTTTTTGCTGGCGGTGACGATGATTTTCACCGTGTGGTCCTCGGCGGGCACCACGGCGTAGCCGTTGAGCACCATGGTGGATTCAATCAACCGCAGCGTCTGGCTACGCGGCAGGCCGGAAGGGACGATGATACGCAAGTTGGGGATGTTTTGCAGGTTGGCGTCGCGGATGAGGATTTTGCCGGACAGTTTTTCGTAATAGGCAAGCAGCTGGTTGATGTCGCCGTCCATGAGTTGCAAGGCGTCCACCGGCGGGTCGTCGGGGTTGA
>JAISDC010000142.1 GCA_031265105.1 Verrucomicrobiales bacterium | reverse complement strand
TGGTGTCTTTTTGGGCGACGACTTGCAGGCGGGTGTCGCGGAAGCCCTTGGTGACGGTTTCCAACTCGGTGATGATGTCGTCCAGGCGACCGTAGCCGGTGGTGCAGTCGGTGATGAGGCTGAGGTCGTCGGCGCTGAGGCTGAGGCGTTCGCGCATACCGGGGAGGGCGCCGGTGTATTTGGTGAAGAATTCCCGGAGGCCGACCCAGGTTCTGGTGATGTATTTTTTACAACTGAAGTTTGCTTTGTACATGTAATCTCCTGATAATTAATTGTTTATATTTGCGGCGGTAGGCTCCCATTCGGGAAAACCGTCATTTCTACTTTGGGTAGAGGGGTTCCGGCTGACGATCGAAAGGCTTCGATTGGTAATCGAGAGGTTCCGATTTATAATCGAGACGCTTCGATTGGTAATCGAGAGGTTTCGACTGACAATCGGGACGCTTCGACTGACAATCGGGACGATTCGATTAGAAATCGAAAGGCTTCGATTGGCGACCGAGGGGTTTCGATTGGAAATTGAGAGGTCTCGATTTTCGGCCGAGGGGTCTCGACTGACAGTCGAGACGGTTCGATTGGCGGCCGAGACGCCGACCCCGACGGTCGCGTGGCGACGCACGGGAAGGTCACGGAGTACCGTGGCATGTGTCGGATGGGGAATGAAAAAGGTAAATTTCCGCCGGGAAATTAAAGAATTGGGGCAAGAGTCATAATGAGCGCGTGAGCGCGTGAGCGCGTGAGCGCGGTGTACTTAGTTTATGACTTATCGTTCTCATCTTCAGCGGGTTTTGGTAACTCGATTTGACGATTTGAAGAGGGGAAGATATGTGGTTAGGCGAGATGACGCAAGGGTTTTTTTGATTTTTTTTTAACCACGGATGGACACGGATGAACACGGATATTATTAAAAATAAGTTAATCTGCGGATTAGTTATCCGTGTCCATCTGTGTCCATCGGTGGTTAAAAAAATTCCAGCGAGAAGTCCAGGGCGCGGACGCTGTGGGTGAGGGCGCCGACGGAGATGTAGTCCACGCCGGTCGCCGCCACGGACGGTACGCGCTCCAGGGTCATGTTGCCGGAGGCTTCCAGTTTGGCGCGACCGGCCACGCGGCGGACGGCCTCGGTTATTTGCGCGTCGGTCATGTTGTCGAGCAGGATTTGGTCAACGCCGAGCGCGGCGATGAGGGCCACTTGTTCCAGTGTGTCGGCCTCGATGATGATTTTCGCGTCCGGTCGGAACGCGCGCATCCGGTCAACGGCGGCGGCCAGGTCGCCGCTGCCAGTCATCAGCGTCAAGTGGTTGTCCTTCGGCATGAAGGCGTCGTATAAGCCGAACCGGTGGTTGCGACCGCCGCCGCAGCGCACGGCGTATTTGGCCAGCAGGCGCAGGCCGGGGACGGTTTTGCGGGTGTCCAGGATTTGTGTGTTAGTGCCGGCGACGGCGTCAACGAACTGCCGCGCGCGGGTGGCGATGCCGGAGAGGTGTTGCAGGAAATTCAGCGCGACGCGCTCGCCGCTGAGGATGGCGGCGGCGTGGCCGCTGAGGGTGAGGACGGTTTGCCCGGCGGTCAGCGGGTCGCCGTCAGCGGCGAGCGGGGTCACGGTCAGCGCCGGGTCGAGTTGCGCGAAAGTCGCCACCGCCAGCGGCAATCCCGCCAGCACGCCGTGTTCTTTCGTGAAGACGCGGGCGCTGACGGTGACCTCCGCCGGCACCAGCGCGGCGGTGGTGAGATCCAGCGGGCCGATATCTTCACCCAGCGCGCGGGCGACGGCTTCATGGATGACGGCGGGGTCGGGCGGTTGGATTTGCATGAGGAAACGGGCCGGTTATTGGTCTTGAAAATAGTACAGATTATTGCTTTCTGGGTGCATGGGGACGCACAACCAAGCCGGTTTGGAAATTTGCAAAGGACCAATCGTGACTGTGGTATTTACTGTAATAATACCGGGACCGGGGGAAAAACTTAGAGTCATCCGTGGGAAAAAATAGGGGGAAGTTTTTTTTGCAGGTTTAATCATTTCCACCGCTTTTAACTGAAACAACTCGCGGTTGCGGGGAAACAAACCGGTAATTTCAACGGGATATTCAGGCGAATGGTCTAACGCCATCATTGCCGGCGGAACAGCCATTGACGCCGGAACGGATGCCAGCAATAAAGCAAATAAAACCAGCCATTTCATTGGCTGGCGAAGATAGTCCCGGCCAGCCAATAAATCAAGCCGCTTCCCCTCTCGCAGCGGGGGCCGGCATGGAGCGCGGATGTCCGCGTTCCATACGCTGAACGCTAAAACATCCCGTCGCTGCGTACCACCCGCTGCGAGAGGGAAATATTTTCCTGCTATGCAGGGGGATTAATGCGGGCAAGCAGGCGCGAAGTTCAAGGTGACTCGCGGACCGGGAAAAAGGAGAGAATCCTTGCATCCTTCATGCCATTGAGCGACCAGCAAGTTGGCGGTGAACTGGCTTGCGCGATTTTGGTCAAAAACAACCAGCAAGGCATCGGTTCAGTCTCCAGATGGGAAATGACAAATGTGTATGGATCAGGCAACGGCTTTCCGTCTGTGGGCGGGGGCATTGTAATAACATACATCGTGGACATGGTGGTTTTCAATTCGTCCAGCTTGGATTTGACGGGGTTCAAGGCGTCGCGCATGGATTGATTGCGAATGGACGCGCGGGGTACGGGGAAGTTCAGCAGGGAGTTTTTAGGCAAAATGACCAGATAGTTTTTTTCCATGCGAAGGGTGTAGTTTTGAAATTTCGCTGATAATGCGCCGACCACGGTTGCAAACGTCGCGCCCTTGAAATCGAAAGAATGTTTTTCCGTTTTCCAATCCACGAGGCTTTTGGCAAAAGCGGGATTTTCAACGAGTTGCTTGAGCTGTTCCAACCGCGCCCGCTCTTCCTCGGTGAGTGAATCGCGGCGGCTTTCCAGTTGCTGTATGACCTCTTCGGCAAAAATTCCCTGCGTGGACGGGTCGAGTTCTTCCGATTCAAAACAAATGGGGGTTGTGGTGTGGTTTCTCAACGTGGAAATGGCACAGGGCATATCCGCGTCGGTCAATTTACAGGTGATTGAATTGCTGTTGTAGAGAGAAACATGGGGGTCTGCCACTGTCAGCGGAGCCACCCACAGCGCCCCAACATAGATGATCATTTCACACCAGCGCATGAAATGATGTTCGTGCCGCCGCCGGGTTTGTCGAGGTCGCTTTTTTGGATTTTGGCTTTTGGATTTTGGCGCTACGCTGGCGGGGTGATTGCCGAGCCGACTCCTGAAAATCTTCGCCGCGCCGTGGCGTTGCTGCGCGCGGGGCAGTGCGTCGGGCTGCCGACGGAGACGGTCTATGGCCTGGCGGGGGATGCGCTGAATCCGGCGGCGCTGGCTGCGATTTTCGCCAGCAAAAACCGTCCGCGGTTTGATCCGCTGATCCTGCACGTCGCGGAGGGCTTCGCGTTGGAAAAAATCGCGGCGGAGATTCCGCCGGTGGCGCTGACGTTGATGGCCCGTTTCTGGCCGGGACCGCTGACGCTGTTGTTCGCCAAGCGCGAGTTGGTGCCGGATTTGGCGACCGCGGGGCTGCCGACGGTGGCGGTGCGCTGTCCGGCGCATCCGGTGGCGCAGGCGCTGTTGCGGGAGTTCGGCGGGCCGCTGGCGGCGCCGAGCGCGAACAAGTTCGGGCGCATCAGTCCGACCACCGCCGCCGCGGTCGCGGACGAATTGGGCGACGCGGTGCCGCTGATTCTGGACGGCGGGCCGTGCCGCGTCGGCGTGGAGTCCACTATTCTCAACGTCAGCGGCGGCGCCGTCACGCTGTTGCGTCCGGGCGGCATCGCGCTGGAGGAAGTGACGGCCGTCATCGGCAGCGTCGGGCGGCCCGCTGACGGTGCGGTCACTGCGCCCGGCATGTTGAAAAGTCACTACGCCCCGCGCGCGCCGCTGGAGCGGCTGGCGGCGCCGTGGCCGGTGGGCCGGGCGCTGCCCGCGAACGTCGCGTTGCTCGCGTGGCGCGGGTTCGCCGGCGCTGACGGTGAGCGGCGGCGGGTGCGGGTGCTGGCCGCTGACGGTGAGTTGTCGTTGGCCGCGGCGCGATTGTTTCAGTGTTTGCGCGAGTTGGACGCGCTCGGGATGGAAAAAATTTTCGCCGAGCCAGTGCCGGCGCGCGGTCTCGGTTTGGCGATTAACGACCGGTTGGAGCGCGCAAGCGCGTTTGGGATTTAAGAATCAAGATTCCCAGGAAATTCGCCGGCGGCGCAAATGGTAAAAATCTTAAATCTTAAATAACCCGCGCCCCTTCATTGTCAGCGGACAAAATCAGGCTGTGCGCCGGGCCGCCGCCCGCCTCCGTCAGCGCCAGCTTCATGCTTTCGGCGACCAGCTCGGGGCGGTCCAGCGTGACGGCCATCAGCGTCGAGCCGCTGCCGCTGATGAACGCGCCGAGCGCGCCGGCCTGCTCCGCGTGGCGGATGGCGTCGGCGCAGCCGGGGATGAAGCCGGCGCGGTACGGCTGGTGCAGGTGGTCGGCGAAGGCGCCCTTGAGCAGGGAGTATTTGCCGGTCAGGAAGGCGCTGACGATGAGGCTGGTGTTCTGGATGTTCTCCACCGCCAGCGGCAGCGGAATCTGGGCCGGCAATGCCCGGCGGGCCGCCGCGGTTTCCACCTCGTGATCGGGAATGACGGCGACGAACCGGACCACCGGCTCGACCGCGACGGTGAAGCGGGCCGCTTTGCCGCTGACCGCGAAGCCGCCGTAGCAGCCCGGCACGGCGTTGTCGGGGTGGCCCTCCAGCTCGACCACCACATCCAGCACATCTTCTTTGGACAACGGCGAGTCGAAAAAGGCGTTGAGCGCGGCGACGAGGCCGAGCCGCACGGTGACGCTGCTGCCGAGGCCGCGCGAGCGGGGCACGTCGCCGCTGACGGTGACGGCGAAGGGGCGCGGCGGCCGGCCGCTGGCGGTGAAAAAGCTGTCAGCGGCGGCGGCGATGAAATCGTCCGGCCACGGCGTGTCGGCGGCGCTGACGGTGACGGTATTGTACAAATTGAGCGCCACGCCGAGGCAGTCGAAGCCGGGGCCGAAGTTGGCGGCGGTGGCGGGGACGCGGACGCTGATGCTGGCGGGGTTCATGGCGCGGACGGTGAGGAAGGCACTTGGATGGCGCGGACGATGAAGCGCAGTTTTAAATCGTCGTCGAGTAAAATTTCCACGGCGTAATCGCCCGGCTGCCGGAATTCCAGGCCGCCGAACACGGCGATGTTGGTGGTGTGTGAATCCTGGCCGCGCAGGACAAAGGGCGTCTCGGTGCGGCCGATTTCCTGCTCGGCCTCGTTCAGGATGCGGATCCCCTGCTTGAACGAACCCTGGCCGTTGTTCCAGCGGGTGTACACGCAGAGTTTGATGACGCGCAGCGGATAGTTGGGCGCGGCGATGACGTTGATGACGCCGACCAGCGTGTTGGCGCCGGACGCCTCGATGCGGACGTCCTCGCAAACCAGCGCTGCCTGTAAATCGGGTGTCATCATGAGGGTAAGATTTAAGAGACTGAACGCCGGCTTGTCAATTCCGCCGCCCCGCCACGCGGTGTTTTTTTGGAATTTGGAATTTGGATTTGGTTTCGCTTCGCTAGGGTCAATGGAAGCCGCGTATAATTGCGGCTTTATTTTTGGAATTTGCCGCGATATAGTCGCGGCCTATGGGTCGTCAATGGTTGCACGCGAAACGGTTGGTGGCGGGACTGGCCAAGTCCCGGCAGAACGGCAAGCTGGTCAAGGAAATCATGGTCGCCGCCAAGCACGGCGGGCCGGACCCCGGCGCCAACGCGCGCCTCTACGCCGCCGTGGAAAAGGCGAAACGGGAAAGCGTCACCCGCGACGCCATCGAGCGCGCCATCAAGAAAGGCGCCGGCCTGGGCGGCGAAAAGCTGGTCATGGACAGCGTCACGTTCGAGGGCTACGCGCCGCACAAGGTGCCGGTCATTGTCGAGGCGCTGACCGACAACCAGAACCGCACCGCGCCGGAAATTCGCGTGCTGTTCAAAAAGGGTCAGCTAGGCGGCGCCGGCAGCAACAAGTTTTTGTTCGATCAGGTCGGCCTGGTCGAGGCGTTCCACCAGGACGCTGACCGTGACCTGGAGGAAGCCGCCATCGAGGCCGGCGCGAACGAGGTGGAACCACTCGCCAACGCGCGCAACGACGACATTCCCGAAGGCGCGAACGGCGGACGCTTTGTCGCCGACCGCGCCGCCGTGCACGCGGTGTCGCAGTGGCTCAAGCAACACGGCTGGACCGTGGTCACCAGCGAAATCGGTTATTTGCCGAAAAATTATCCCGACCTGACGCCGGAGCAAGCCGCCGAGGTTGGCGAATTTTTGCAAGCCCTCGACGACCACGACGATGTACACCGCGTCTGGGCGGCGGTGAAGTAATTGATGATTGAAGATTGATGATTTAAAATTTTCACCGTCAGCGCCCGCGGCGTTATATGAAGTTTCCTTCCCCACTACTGCCGCTTGGCTTGGCAGCTTGTGTCGGCGCCTGGCTGGGCTGCGAATATCCCGTCGCGCTGTGGTGGTATCCGGCGCTGTTCCTGGCGTTCACGGTCAGCGGCCTGTGGTTGCGCGGCAGGCTGGGCACGGTCAGCGTGTGGCTGGCGGGCGCGGCGGCGTTCATGTGTTACGCGGACGCGCGGCACAATTATTTTCCGCCGAATCACCTGGCGCATGTCGCGCCCGCGCCGGGTGCGGTGGAACTCAGGCTGCGCGCGCTGGAGGACGCGACGCTGACGGTGACCGCGCGCGGCGCGCGGCGGCTGGAATTCACCGCGCGGGTGCTGACCATGCGCGGGGAAGAAACCCCGGTCACGGTCAGCGGGCTGACGCGCGTGCTGCTGCGCGAACCCGGGGCGCTGACGGTGAGTTACGGCGACGAGTTGCGCGCGGCGGGTTATTTGCAACCCATCGCGCCGCCGACCGAGCCGGGTGAGTTCGACGCGCAAAATTATTACCGCATTCGCGGGGTGCGGCATGAGTTCCTGGCCGACCCGGCGCTGACGGTGAACCTTGGCGGTCACGGCGGCAACTGGCTGCGGCAACTGGCCTTCGCGCTGCGCCGGCACATGGGCGCGGCGCTGACGGTGGGGCTGGAAGACGCGCCCGACACGACGGCCTTGCTGCGCGGCTTGCTGTTCGGCGACACCGGCGCGCTGGCCGACGACACCAAGGCCGCCTTTCGCGTCACCGGCACGCAACATGTCTTCGCCGTCAGCGGCCTGCACGTCGCCACCCTGCTGGCGGCGCTGCTGGTGACGCTGGACCTGACCGGGGCGACGCGCTGGCGCTGGGCCTGGCTGGCGCTGCCCGCGCTGCTGGTGTTTTGCCTGGCGACCGGGCTGCGCCCCAGCGCGTTCCGCGCGCTGGTGATGATTGCGCTGGTCATCGGCGGCTGGCTGTTGCTGCGGCCCGCCGGGGTGTTGAACTTGCTGGGCGCGGCGGCGCTGGTGTTGCTGGCGTGGGAGCCGGGGCAGGTGCTGGACAAGGGGTTTCAATTGTCGTTTTGCGCCGTGGCCGGGCTGGCGGTCGGCGGCGGGTTTTTCTTCGCGCGGTTGTATCGGCCGTGGCAACCCGACCCGTGGATTCCGCGTCGCCTGCTGACGCGGTCGCGGCTGGCGGCGGACCGCGCGGCGCGGGTGCTGTGCGCCGCGGTCGCGACCTCACTGTCAGCGTGGCTGGCGACGCTGCCTATTCTCTTGTGGGACTTTCATATTGTCTCGCCGGTCACGCCGCTGGCCAACCTGGTCGTGGTGCCGCTGGCGACGCTGTGCATGACCGTTGCGGCGCTGACGGTGACGCTCGGCTGGCTGTGGCACGGTTTCCCGCTGCTGCTGAACCAGGTGAACTGGCTGGTGTTGAAAGGCATGGTAGGCGGCGCGGTGTTGTGCGCGCGGTTGCCGGGCGCCTTCTTTTATGTCGGCGCTGACGGTGTGCCAGACGGCGCGGCGCGGTTTACTTTTTTCAAGCAGGAGGAGTTGGCGCCCGCGCTGTTGCAGTATCGCGGCGGCAACTGGCTGCTCGGCACGGGGCCGGAATTCCTGTGGCGCTACCGGATTAACCCGTACCGCCGGAGTCTCGGCATCAATGCGTTCGACGGCGTGATTTTACCGCGCGGCGGCGCGCGGGCGGCGGGCGCGGCGGCCAGTGTCAGCGGCGAGGTGCGGGCGGGGTTTTGGGCGGAGAGCGGCGGCGGCGCGCGGGCGCCGAGTCACCGGCAGTGGCTCGACCGGCTGGCGGTCAACGGCGTGGCGCGGCAATTCTGGCGGCGCGGCGACGAATTGGTGCTCAGTGAAAATCTGCGCGTGACCGTGCTCTGGCCACCCGCTGACGCTGGCGATGGCGACCAGCACGACAGCGGCCTGGTGCTGCTGTTTTCCACGCCCGGCGGCACGTTGCTGCACGCCGGCAATATCTCGCGACACGTCGAGGCGCTGCTGGTGGCCGCTGACGGTGACCGGTTGCGCGCCGACTGCCTGGCGCAAGGGCCGCACAACGGCAGCGGCAACCTGAGCCGCGACTGGCTGCGGGCGGTGCGTCCGCGGCATCTCATTCGTCCCGCGCGCGGCTATTTCGCGGACAATTCACTGACACGGGAATTGTGGCAAACGGCGCGGGAACTGGGCATTGAGGTGTGGCGGATGGAGGACTGCGGTTCGTTGGTGCTGGAGTATTCGGCGGCGGGGGTGACTTTGCGGGCGTTTAAAGAAGGTTCACCACGAAGACACTAAGGCACGAAGGGAGACAGTTTTTATTTTAAAAAAATGCAGCCCTTCGTGCCTTCGTGTCTTTGTGGTAAAATCCCCATGTTCTCTCGGTAAATTTTAGCTAGGCTCTGGCCGGTAAGGAATGACATGACTTTGACCGAAATCAAACAGGCGCTCGCTGACCGTCACCTGCGCCCGCTCGCGAGTTTGGGGCAGAATTTTTTGTTCGACCAAAATATCTGCCGCCAGATTGTCGCCGCGCTGGCGCCCGCTGCCGGTGACCGCGTGCTCGAAATCGGGCCGGGGCTGGGGGCGCTGACGGAGCGGTTGCTGGAGCTCGATTTGCGGCTCACCGCGCTGGAGATTGACAAGGGGCTGTGCGCTTATTTGCGCGACAAGTTCGGGCGCTCGCCCAACTTCACCCTCGTCGAGGGCGACGCCGCGCAGACGCTGCCGACCCTCAGCGGCCCCGACCGCGCCATCGGCAACCTGCCTTACAATGTCGCCACCCCGCTGCTGGTGACTCTGCTGCAACTGCCCGCGCCGCCGCGCCGTTGCGTGTTCATGTTGCAAAAGGAAATGGCCGCGCGCCTCGCCGCCGCGCCGCGCACCAAAAGTTACGGCGCCGTCAGCGTGCTGTTGCAAACCTATTACCGCGTCGAGCCGCTGCGCACCCTGCGCGGCCAGGTTTTTTATCCCGCGCCCGCCGTGGATTCCGTCGTGGTCGCGCTGACGTTGCGGGAGGACCGCCCCGTCTTCGGCGCCGACCGGCAGCGGGAGTTTTATCAATTTGTCCGCCGCGGCTTTTCCCAACGCCGCAAGAAACTGCGCAACCTCATCCCCGCTTTCGCCGGCGACCAGCGCGCCGAGGAACTCACGGTCAGCGAGTGGGGGGAGTTCTTCCAAATGCAAAGTGAAAAAAGCAAAATGCAAAATTTTGAGGCGGGGATGAATCTGGAGGAAGTTTTTGATGTTGTGGATGAATATGACCGGGTTATCGGCAGCGGCTCGCGCGCGGAGGTTCACGCCAGGGGGCTGAGGCATCGCGCCGCGCATGTGCTGATTTTTAACGCTGACGGTGACTTGCTCATTCAGTTGCGTTCGCCGAACAAGGACCGCCACCCTAACACTTGGGACAGCTCCGCCGCCGGGCACGTGGATAGCGGCGAGGATTATCTGGCGGCCGCGATTCGTGAGACGCGCGAGGAACTCGGCGTCACGGTCAGCGCCGGCGACGAGTTGCGGGAAATCGCCTACCTTCGCGCCTGCGCGGAGACGGGGCAGGAGTTTGTCAAGGTGTACGAAGTCCGGCACGACGGCCCCTTCCGGCTCCAAGCCGCCGAGGTCGCCGCCGCGCGCTGGATTGCCGTCCCCGCGCTGGAGCGCTGGATGAGGGAGAGGGCCGCTGACTTTGCGCCCGCGCTGCCTTATTTGTGGAGAGAGGTTTCACCACGAAGACACTAAGGCACGAAGGGATGCGTTTTTTTAAAATAAAAACTGTCTCCCTTCGTGCCTTGGTGTCTTCGTGGTGAAACCGTTCTTCCCCGTCCCCGGCGCCGGGAAACGGAAAATTTATTGACATGATATTAAACAATATGTTCTATATGACTTTCATTTATGACCCCACATAATTCCGCGGTTGCCGCGCCTGTTCAACGCCAGAAATGTTTCCTCGTCTGCCAAGCCCACCTTGACCCCGTGTGGTTGTGGCAATGGGAGGAGGGGCTGACCGAGGCGATTTCCACCTTCCGCGTCGCCGCCGATTTTTGCGACGAATATCCCGACTTCGTGTTCAACCATAACGAGTCGCTGCTCTACGAATGGGTGGAACGCCACGACCCGCCGCTGTTCAAGCGCATCCAGGATTTGGTCAGGCGCGGGCGCTGGCACATCGCCGGCGGCAGCTATTTGCAACCGGACATGATCGGCGCGTCGGGCGAGTCGCTGATCCGGCACTTCCTCGTCGGCAAAACCTACTTCCGCGAGAAATTCAACGCCGAGCCGCGCGTGGCGTACAACTTCGACTCCTTCGGCCACCCGCAGGGCCTGGTGCAAATCCTCGCCGGCTGCGGCTTTGACGGCTACGTGTTCTGCCGCCCGAACCGCGCGGTGCTGCCGCTGCCGGTGGGCGCGTTCCGCTGGCGGCACGCCTCGGGCGCGGAGGTGCTGGCCCGCCGCAGCGACGAGCACTACATCACGCAGGGGCATTTGTTGCGGAAGATGAGCGACACCGACTGGGCGAAATATTTTGCCGCCGAGGGGGACTTCATGTTCCTGTGGGGCATCGGCAACCACGGCGGCGGGCCGAGCCGCAAGGAGTACGCCGACTTGCGGAAACTGCCGCGCAAGTTCCCGCGGCTCGAGTTCATCGAGTCCGACCCGGACACCTTTTTCCGCCACACCGTCAGCGCGCGCGGGCGCGAGAACTTGCCCGTCGTCAGCGACCTCGATTTCAAGCCGGTGCAGGAGGGCTGCTACACCTCGCTGGCCACCGTCAAGCGCCGCCATCGCCGCGTGGAAAATTTGCTGCGACTGGTGGAGTCATTGTCAGCGGTGGCGTGGTGGCAGGGGCGGCAGGAGTATCCGGCCGCCGACCTCGCGGTGGCGTGGAAAGATTTGCTGTTCTCCGAGTTTCACGACATCCTGCCCGGCTCGTGCATCCCGTCCGCCGAGGCGGACAGCCTCAACCTGCTCGGCCACGCCGAGGAAATCCTGCGCCGCCGCCGCGCCAGCGCGCTCATCGCCCTGTTGCGGGACGAGCCGCTGGCCGAGCGCAACGAGACGCCGATTTTCGTGTTCAACCCGCACAGTTGGCCGGTGACGCAGGACGTGGAGGTCGAGTACGGCCTCGACCAGCAGTACGCGCCGGACAGCGTCGAGCGCTGGCTCACCGTCAACGGCAAAAAAATCCCCGCGCAGTTCGAGAAGGCGGAGGAAAACCTGCTGCAAAAAGACTGGGGCGAATGGCGCGCCCGCGCGGTGTTCCCGCTGACCGTGCCGCCGCTCAGCCGCGTGCGCCTGCAAACCCATTACCGCGTCCTGCCGCCGGAGAAAACCGTCCGCTGGCGCGCCCCGGCGCTGCCCAAGCGCGGCCGTTACCGCTTCAACGTCGGCGGCGGCTGGCAGGCGGGCATCAATGTGCGGACCGGTTTGCTGGACTCGATGTGGCACGGCGGGCGCGAGGTCCTCGGCCGCGGCTCCTGCCAACCGCAGATTTTCCAGGACATCAATCACAGTTGGGCCACGCCGACCGAGTGGGACCGGCCGGTGGCGCGCTTCACCCTGGCGACGCCCGAACGCACCGCGCAAATCATCGGCTCCGCCTACACGCATAAAATGTTCCCCAAGGGCAAGCCGCCCGTCCGCATCATCGAGGACGGCCCCGTGCGCACGGTCATCGAGGCTGTCTTCGTCAGCGGCCACTCTTACATCGTCCAGCGCTACGCCCTGCACAAGCTGCGCCCGCTCATCCAGGTTGACCAAACCATCTTCTGGGCCGAGCACGACCGCAAGTTGCGCCTCGAATTGAACGTCAACCCCGGCCTGAGCCGCGTCGAGGCGGAAAAGTGCTACAGCATCGACGACGAGACGGCCACCGTCAGCGACGGCAAGGAGCACGACTTCCAGCACTTCCTGTGCCTCTCCGGCAACCGCCAGACGCTGCCGCTGACCGTGGTCGCGCACGGCACCCACGCCTACTCCTTCCGCCCGGGCCTGTTGCGGCTGAACCTCCTGCGCAGCCCGTCCTACTCCACGCACGAGCAGCACTTGCCCGCCGACTGCGACCGTTACCTTGACCGCTACCAACCGCGGCAGGAGCAGGGCCTCAGCCACGCGCGGTTCTCCCTGCTATTCGGCCCGCTGACCGGCAACCGCGCGTGGTCCGCGCGCGCCGCGGCGGAGTTGAACGTGCCGCTGGAGCCGTTCGTGTATTTCCCGACGCAACGGCAGCCGAAGGTCCGCCCGCGCTCTTTCGCGACGGTGACGCCCGCCAGCGTGCAGCTCACCGCGCTGAAAAAAGCCGAGCGCGGCGACGACCTGGTGCTGCGCCTGTGGGAAACCGCCGGGCGCGACACCAAGGGGACGCTGACCGTGGAGGGGAAAAAATATCCCTTCACCATCGGCGCGCACTGCCTGCAAACCCTGCGCCTCAACCGCGCCGGCCAGCTGACGGTGACGGACTTGCTGGAACGGCAGCTACCTTGACGCAAAGGGACCAAGATTTTTTTTTACAGGGAGATCATGGAGTTCATGGAGGTTTTTTTTAAGCAAATAATCTCCACGTTCTCCATGATCTCCCTGTAAAAAAGCTGGAACGGCCCGGGCGCTGACCACGCTCCTCACCCGCGCCAATTCCATTGTTCTGCCGGGAGGAAGGAGAATTGCTGACGCGGGAAATATAGTCGGTGATGATGCGCGGCTCTGTCGGGGTTAGTTCTTTCTCTGTTGGGATTCATTTTTTCTTTGACTGGCTTCATTTTTTCTCTGCCGGGCTTCATTCCTGTTCGGATGGGCTTTATTCCTTGGTTTCCGTGGGTTTAAATTATCCGGCCAGTCGCTTTTGCTGGCCGGTTAGGACTTTCTGCGTGTCACAGAAAGGTTTCTGCGTAGCACAGAGAGCTTTCTGCATGACACAGAGAGCTTTCTGCGTGATGCAGAGAGCTTTCTGCGCGGCACAGAGAGCTTTCTGCGTGGCACAGAAAGGTTTCTGTGTGACGCAGAGAGGTTTCTGCGTGACGCAGAAAGTCCGGTGCGGACAGTCTGGGAGACAATTTAAAGGACAAAGAATTTTTTTACAGGGAGACCATGAAGAACATTGAGATTATTTTTTGTAAACCTTCCTGAACTCCATGATCTCCCTGTAAAACAGGGTTCCGTTGTACCTTTGCGTTAATGAAGCTAAGGCCGGAGAGTGTCTTCCAGCCAGCGCCAGGCGCGGCGGTCGAATTCGGCGGACCAGTCGTGGGCCAGACCGGCCAGGGGGACGAGGGTTTTGTTCGCCGAGCCGAGTTGTTGGAAGGTGGCATAGACGCACGTCGCCGGCGAGGCGCCGTCCACCAGGCCGACGTTCATGAATACGGGGCAGCGGACGGCGGGGGCGAAGTTCAGGTTGTCGTAGTAGGCCAGGCAGCGTTGCGCGGGGTCGGCGGGCGGCGGCGGGGTGGCGCGGTCGGTGCCGTCGGTCTTGGCTTTATTACTGGCGGTGGCCCAGGCGGTGTAGGGGACGTAGCCGTGGTGCGGGATGGCGGGGACGATGGCGGCGACGCGGTGGTCGAGGGCGCCGACGACGATGGCGGTGCGCCCGCCTTGGCTGCCGCCGACGATGACGAGGCGTTTGGGGTCAACGTCGGGGCGGGACAGCAGGTAATTGACCGCTTGCAGGGAGTTCAGGTAGATGCGGTGGAAGTAGAAATCGCGCGGCGGGTCGTAGATTTGGCCGTCGTAGTAGCCGGGCAGGGTGGGGTATTTTTCCAAGTCAACGTCCAGTCCGTGCGCCTGGATGTCGAGCGCGAGGTAGCCGTGCCGGGCGTGTTCGAGGGGGCGCGGGCGGGCGTTGATGCCGCCGCCGGGTAAGACCAGCATGGCGGGGAACGGGCCGGGGCCGGGGGGTTTGGCGAGCCAGCCGTGGACGCGGGCGCCGAGCGCGCCGTTGAAGGCGACTTTGGCGGATTCGACGGTCGCGGTCTTATGGCCGGCCGGGTCGTAGTCGGCGGGGATGGCGGCGGCGGCGAGGTTATAGGCGTCGATTTGCTGGTTGGTGAAGGTGGTGAATTCGCCGACGGTGGCGGCGA
>JAISDC010000006.1 GCA_031265105.1 Verrucomicrobiales bacterium | reverse complement strand
ACCGACGGTGCCAGAGCCGAGTTAGGCGGCGGCCTCATCTGGCAACTCGACACCAACAACCAACTCCACCTCGACTACGAAGCCTCCTTCGGCGACAAGTACGACAAACCCTGGGGCCTGACCGCCGGCTACCGGCACCAATTCTAAAAACCATTTGCACCACGAAGACACCAAGGCGCGAAGTTTTATTTAAAAAACACTTCGTGTCTTGGTGTCTTCGTGGTTCATCAATAAAAAATCTCCGCGGTTAAGTTTTGTTAAACTATTCGCTGACCATGAGATCGGCAAGAATCTGATACAGCCTGGCCTTGCTTAGTCCGTTGAGCGCGAGTTTCTTGCGTTTGGCGGTGTGGCCGCTGACGATGAGGATATCGCGCTTGGACAGGGCGAAGGTTTTGGCGAGAAAGCTGACCAGTGCAGTGTTGGCGGCATTGTCCACGGGCGGGGCCTGGATGGCGATTTTCAACGCGCCGTTGTGAATCTTGAGGATTTTGTCGCGGCTGGCACGGGGAGTTAGCTGGACGCTGACGGTGAGGCCGGCGGGGGTTTCGGTGACGCTGAGCATGGCGAAAATATTTTTTTATTTTTTTCGATAAAAGGTTGACAGCTTTTCGCAAAATACCTAGAACATTTATTCCCCATTTCGCAAAGTTGGATTGTGCCTTGGTGTCAGGGCGGGTTCTTATGTAGCGGGTGGGGGGATGTGTTGCAACGGTTTATTTAGGTTGTGAGGATTGCGGCACATTTTCACAAGCTTGCGTAGCTCAGTTGGTAGAGCACGTCCTTGGTAAGGACGAGGTCGTCGGTTCAATCCCGATCGCAAGCTCGGTTAATCTTCACAACCGGAACGGAGTTCCATAAGGAAATGCCGTTGAACATTTAAAAATTAGAACAAACAACAGCGCAGTATTGATTAGGAGGAAAATTGCCGGTTCGCCGGTCAGTTAAGAACTAAAAGGAGCATTATGGGTAAAGAATCATTCTCAAGGTCCAAACCGCACGTAAACATCGGCACCATCGGCCACGTTGACCATGGCAAAACCACGTTGACGGCCGCGATTGCCACGATTTTGTCAAAGAAGGGTCTCGCCGAGGCGCGCGATTACGCTTCGATTGACAACGCTCCTGAGGAAAAAGAGCGCGGCATCACCATCAACACGACGCACGTGGAATACCAGACGGAAAAGCGTCACTACGCGCACGTGGATTGTCCCGGTCACGCGGATTATATCAAGAACATGATTACCGGCGCGGCGCAGATGGACGGCGCCATTCTCGTCGTCAGCGCCGCTGACGGTCCGATGCCGCAAACCCGCGAGCACATCCTGCTCGCCCGCCAGGTCGGCGTGCCGGCGCTGGTGGTGTTCATGAACAAGTCCGACATGGTGGACGATCCTGAGTTGCTCGACTTGGTTGAACTGGAAGTGCGCGAGTTGCTGAACAAGTACGAATTTCCCGGCGACACCATCCCGATTGTCAAAGGCTCGGCGCTCAAGGCACTGGAGGAAGGCAATCCCGACGGCGAGTGGGGCAAGAAGATTTTGGAACTGATGAACGCGGTGGACGAATACATTCCGCTGCCGGACCGTCCGAAGGACAAGCCGTTCCTGATGGCGGTGGAAGACGTGTTCAACATCGCCGGTCGCGGTACCGTGGCCACCGGTCGTGTGGAGCGCGGCGTGCTTTCCCGCAACGAGGAAGTGGAAATCGTGGGGCTGCGTCCGACGCAGAAAACCGTGGTCACTGACATTGAAATGTTCCGCAAGATTTTGGACTCGGCGGAAGCCGGCGACAATGTGGGCATTCTGCTCCGCGGCGTCAAGAAAGAGGATGTGGAGCGCGGCCAGGTGCTCGCCAAGTCCGGCAGCATCACGCCGCACACCAAGTTCAAGGCCACGGTGTACGTGCTGAGCAAGGATGAAGGCGGCCGGCATACGCCGTTCTTCAACGGTTATCGCCCGCAATTTTATTTCCGCACGACGGACGTGACGGGTGTGGCGAAGCTGAAGGAAGGCGTGGAAATGGTGATGCCGGGCGACAATGTGGAACTCGAAATCGAACTCATCACGCCGGTGGCGATGGAGCAGCAAATGCGTTTCGCCATTCGTGAGGGTGGGCGCACGGTCGGCGCGGGTCGCGTGACCGAGATTCTGGTTTAACGCTGACCGTCACGGTGTCGCTGACGCTGACGCCGCCGCGTGAAAAATTTGGCCGCTGGCGATGAAAAATTCATCGCCAGCGGCAGCGTCAAAGAGTTTAACGAAGGGCAGTAGTTCAATTGGTAGAGCAGCGGTCTCCAAAACCGCCTGTTGGGGGTTCGAGTCCCTCCTGCCCTGCGAGCTAGTAATGAAAAGGCTGGTATGGACATATTGAAAAGTATTTTGGCTTGGTTCCTGGCATCGTGGTTTATCACGCTGCCGACGCTGGCTACCATCATCGTGTTGTTTTTAGCGCGCAAGCCGATTGCCCGTTTCTATGGCGAAGTTCGCGGTGAATTGATGAAATGCACCTGGCCGTGGGATTCGGAGCAGACGGGCTTTCGCAAATACCGGGTATTGATTGACTCAACCTTGGTGGTTTGCGTCGCTTCCCTGCTGCTGGCGGGATACACGACGGGTTTTGATTTTGTGATTTCCAATCTGGTTACCGGTTTGACCGGGTTGGTGACCGGCAGCTTTTGAAAGTAACTCCGGATGAACGAAGAAAATTTTACCTCGCAGTCGATTGATGCTTCCCAGCGGAAGTATCCGTCCCAATGGTTTGCCTTGCATGTGTTGTCCGGGCAGGAGAGCAATGTGTTCAAGCGCATGACCAGCCGGATTCGCACGGAGGAATTGAGCGACTATATTCACGAGATTATCATTCCGTCCGAGCGAGTATCGGAAGTGAAGCGCGGCAAAAAGGTGGAGATCACCCGCAAATTATACCCCGGCTACGTGTTCGTCAGCATGTACCTGCTGGACGAAAGCAAGCAATTGGTGGATAAAACCTGGTATTTTGTGCAGGAAACCCCCGGAGTCATCGGGTTCGCTGACGGTGAGAAACCGATACCAATGCGTCAGAGCGAGGTGGACGCAATGCTGGCGCAGATGCGTGACAAGGAAGACAAGGTCACGCCGAAAGTCCTGTGGCTGGTCGGCGACCGGGTGCGCGTGGGCGACGGTCCGTTCGAGGGACAGGAAGGGGTCATCGAGGGAGTTGACGAGGCCCGGGGCCGCGTGAATGTGGCGGTGAGTATTTTTGGCCGCTCCACCCCCGTGGAGCTGGAATATTGGCAGATTGAAAAGATTGAGGAATAACCCGCCCGCGGTGAGCGGCATTGAATTTGAAAAAAATATATGGCTAAGGAAATAGTTGCGCAGATTAAATTGCAAATCCCCGCCGGACAGGCAAATCCGGCGCCCCCCGTTGGTCCCGCGCTGGGTCAGGCCGGCGTGAATATCATGGCGTTTTGCAAGGAATTTAACGCCAAGACGCAGAAGGAAGCGGGCAATATTCTGCCCGTGGTGATCACGGTGTACAAGGACAAGTCCTTCACCTTCATCACCAAGTCGCCGCCCGCCGGCGCGTTGCTGAAGAAGGCCGCCGGCATTGCCACGGCCTCCAAGGAGCCGAACAAAATCAAGGTCGGCAAGGTGACGCGCAAGCAGGTCATGGATATTGTGAAGACCAAGCTGAAGGATTTGAACACTCGCAACGAGGAAGCGGCGTTTAAAATTATCGCCGGCACCGCGCGACAGGCCGGGATTGAAATTGTGGACTGATTTTGGATTGGGCGCGGCCGAGTGGCCGATGGCTCAGCGGTAGGAGGGTTGTCAAGCACAGCCCGTTAACACTACAAAAAGGAAAGAACATGGCGATTAAACGCAGTAAAAGATACAAACAGGCGGTGGCGTTGCTCGAAAAAGGCAAGCGTTACCCGCTGAAAGACGCGATCGCGTTGCTGAAGAAGCTGCCGACCGGCAAAAGTGACGAGACCGTTGAATTAACCTTTAACCTCGGAGTTGATCCGCGCCAGAGCGACCAGATGGTCCGCGGCACGGTGGCGCTGCCGAATGGCTCGGGCAAAAAAGTCCGTGTGCTGGTGTTTGCCACCGGCAAAGCCGCCAGTGAGGCCAAGGAAGCCGGCGCTGATTATGTCGGCTTTGAGGACTTGATTAAACAGGTCAGCGGCGGATTCCAGGATTTCGATGTGGCGGTGGCGACCCCGGAAGCGATGAGCGAAGTGCGCAAGCTCGGCAAAGTGCTCGGGCCGCGCGGGTTGATGCCCAATCCGAAGACCGGCACGGTTACCGATGACGCGGCCAAGGCGGTCAGGGAATGCAAGGCCGGCCGGGTGGAATTCAAAATTGACAAGACCTCCAATATTTCGGTCGTGTGCGGCAAAGTTTCGTTTGACGAGGTGAAATTGCTGGAAAACACCGGCGCGGTGCTGGCGGCGATTACGCGCGCGAAACCCTCGACCTCCAAGGGGCAATATATCAAAACCTGTGTGTTAGCCTCGACCTACTCGCCCGGCATCGCGGTTGACGCGGGATCGGTAACTGCCAACTGATAAGGAGCCAACTGTCATGAGAAAAGAAAAACTTAGTGTTGTTAAAAATATTGCGGGCTGGCTGCAAAGTTCCCCGTATTTGATTGTCACGGACTACACGGGGCTGAAGGTGGACCAGTTCAGTGAATTGCGCAATCGGCTGGCCACGGTCAGCGCCGAGATGCATGTGGTGAAAAACACCTACATCCGCAAGGCATTGCAGGATGTGCAGTTACCGGAATTGGAAGACCGGCAGTTGCAGGGGCAGACCGCCGTGGTTTACGGCGCGAAGGATTTTGCCGCCGCGGCCAAAGTGTTGAAAAACTTCAAGGCCGAGTTTCAAAAACCGGATATTCGCATCGGTATCGTGGATCGCGCGGTGATGCAACAGGATCTGTTGCTGAAAATCGCCGACCTGCCGTCGCTGGAGGTGTTGCGCACCAAGTTGGCGATTTTACTGAAGACGCCGGCGACGCAACTGGCGCAGATTATCAAGGCGAAACTGGAAAAAGACGGCGGCGGCGCACCCGTGCCCGCGGCTGAGGACAAGGCGGAATAATGCTTTTGGGTTGACGTTGGCGGTAAGTTCATCGTCAGCGTTACCCGAATTAAGATAAAAGGCATGAATTTGTGCTAGCCCGAAAGCCTTTTCGGGATAATTGGGCAGCAGGTGCCGCCCGCTAGGCAAATCGAAAACCTGAAGGATGAAGACGCTGCCGGTGACGGCGGCGCATCAGAAAAAAATATGGCAGACTTGGACAATATTGTCGGTCAGTTAAGCGAACTTACGGTGGTGGAAGCCGCCGATTTGGTCAAGAAACTTGAAGAAAAGTGGGGGGTAAGTGCCGCCGCTCCCGTAGCCGTGGCCGCTGCCGGTGGCGCCGCTGCCGCTCCGGTAGAGGAACAGACTTCCTTTGACGTGATTTTGAAGGAAGCCGGCACCAACAAGATTGGCGTGATCAAGGAAGTCCGCAGCGCGGTGCCCGGCCTGGGCTTGGCGGATGCCAAAGCCTTGGTTGAAGGCGCTCCCAAGACCATCAAGGAAGGCGCGACCAAGGAAGAAGCGGCTGAAATCAAGAAGAAACTGGAAGCCGCCGGTGCCAAGGTCGAGGTCAAATAATCTCGCCGGTACTACGTTGAACAGCAGGCCGTCACGTGTGGCGGCCTGCCGTTCCCCTTGGGATTGGGGGAAAATCAATCCGGAATTTTTGAGGCTCAGGGGCCTCGTGATTAGGGCAACAAGTTAGTTAAAGGCAACAATTCTTATGGCAACTGCATATACCGGGGAGCGAATCAACTTCGGCAAACTCAATGACGCGATCGACATCCCGAATCTGATTGAGATTCAACTGAAATCCTACGAGGATTTTTTGCAGGTCAATCTCTCGCCCGGCAAGCGCAAGAATGAAGGCTTGCAGGCGGTTTTTTCCGAGGTGTTCCCGATTGAGAGTTATGATGAAAAAATCAAGCTCGAGTTTGTCGGTTATGACATTGCCGAGGCCAAGGTTTCCTCGCTGGACAGCCAAAAGGAAGGATCCACCTTTGCCGCGCCGCTGTATGTGACGTTCCGCCTGCGTAACGACGGCAACACGGTGGAGGAAAAAGTGTACATGGGCGAGTTGCCGATGATGACGGAACGCGGCACGTTTGTCATTAACGGCGCTGAACGTGTCGTGGTCAGCCAGTTGCACCGCTCGCCGGGTATTTGTTTTGAATCAAGCCTGCATGCCAACGGCAAGACCCTGTATTCCTTTCGCATCATTCCTGACCGCGGCTCGTGGCTGGAGGTGACTTTTGATACCAGCGATTTGCTGTATGTTCATCTGGACCGTCGCAAACGCCGCCGCAAATTTTTAATTACGACCTTCCTGCGCGCGCTGGGATACAGCTCGAACGAGGAAATTTTGGGGCTGTTCCACGAGATTGAGAATTTCTCACTCAAGGCGGAATTGGATGAGGAAGTCATCAGCTACAAGGTGCTGATTAACGAGGTGCGCGACACCGCGAACCAGGACTTGGTGGTAGCGCGCGCGTTCGAGCCGCTGACCAAGACCATCGTGCGCCAATTGCTCGATCTCGGCATCAAGAACGTCAGCGTGGTGGATATCCGCAACGACGACACCATGATTCGCTGCTTGAAAAAAGACCCGACCCGCGACACTGAGGATGCGCTGAAGGATATTTACAAACGCCTGCGCCCCGGCGACCCGCCGACCGTGACCAATGCCAAGGCGCTGATCAAGCGATTGTTCTTTGATCCGAAGCGTTACGATATAGGCCGGGTGGGCCGTTACAAAATCAACCAGAAATTGAATCTGGGCATTGATATCGAAACCCGCGTGCTGACCAATGAGGACATTATCGCGGCGACCAGTTATGTCATCAATTTGAAACAGGGCGAGGGCAGCACGGATGATATTGATCATTTGGGCAGCCGCCGCATTCGCGCGGTTGGCGAACTGCTGGCCAACCAATGTCGCACCGGCCTGGCGCGCACGGAGCGGCTGGTTAAGGAGCGCATGACTCTGTTCGACGTGAACACCGAGGGCATGACGCCGCAGAAGTTGATTAATCCGAAGGCACTGTCAGCGGTCATTCGCGATTTCTTCGGCCGCAGCCAGTTGTCGCAGTTGATGGATCAGACCAACCCGCTGTCGGAGTTGACCCACAAACGCCGACTGTCAGCGTTGGGACCGGGCGGGTTAAGCCGTGACCGGGCGGGTTTTGAAGTCCGTGACGTGCATCCTTCCCACTACGGGCGCATTTGCCCGATTGAAACGCCGGAAGGCCCGAACATCGGCTTGATTTCCTCGTTGTCCAGCTTCGCGCGCATCAATGAATTCGGTTTCATTGAAACTCCGTATCGCAAGGTTTTGAACGGCAAGGTGACGGATCAGATTGATTACCTGACCGCTGACCAGGAGGAAAATTTCGTGGTGGCACAGGCCAATGCGGTCATCGGCAAGGACAGCAAACTGGTTGGTCCCAAGGTATCCGTGCGCTACAAGGCGGATTTTATTGAAGTGGAACCAGCCAAGGTTCACTACATGGACGTGTCGCCGAAACAATTGGTATCGGTGGCGGCGAGCCTGATTCCCTTCCTTGAGCATGACGATGCCAACCGCGCGCTGATGGGTTCCAACATGCAGCGCCAGGGGGTGCCGCTGATCCAGACGGAAGCCCCGCTGGTGGGCACTGGCATTGAGGGTAAAGTTGCCCGCGATTCCAAGGCGGTCATCGTGGCCGAGGTGGCGGGCAAAGTTGCCGCGGTCAGCGCCGATGAAATTATTATCACCAAGGACGGTTCCCTGCCGGACGGCAAAAAGAAACACAAGAGTGATTCGGAAGCCGGCACCCACTATTACCGGTTGCGCAAATTCATGCGCTCGAACGCCGGCACTTGTGTGAATCAGAAGCCGCTGGTGCGCCGTGGCGACAAGATTGCCAAAGGTCAAGTCATTGCCGACGGTCCTTGTACCGAAAATGGCGAGTTGGCGCTGGGCCGCAATGTGCTGGTCGCGTTCATGTCGTGGAATGGCTACAATTTCGAGGACGCCATCATCATCAACGAGCGCATTGTCAAGGAGGACATTTATACCAGCATCCACATTGACGAGTTTGAAATTTCCGCCCGCGACACCAAGCTGGGGCCGGAGGAAATTACTCGTGATATTCCCAATGTCGGTGACGAGGCGCTGAAAAACCTCGGCCCTGACGGGGTGGTCCGCATCGGCGCGGAAGTGATGCCCGGTGATATTTTGGTCGGCAAGATCACGCCGAAGAGTGAAACTGAACTGGCGCCGGAAGAACGGCTGTTGCGCGCCATCTTTGGTGAAAAAGCGGCTGACGTCAAGGACTCGTCGCTGGTGGTGCCATCGGGTACTTCCGGCATTATCATGGATGTGCGTGTCGCTGCCGGTGCGACCAAAGTGGTGGCCCGTCAGGACCGGCTGTCGCCGACTGAGGCCAAGCGCCAAGCCAAGGCCATTGCTGAAAAATACGCTAAGAAAGAGAATGAGTTGCGCGAGGAATTGACCCAGGCCTTATCCAATATTTTGCTGAATGAAAAAATTCCGCTCGACGTGGTTAATGCCGAGACCGGTGAAATCATCATTCCGGCCAACCGCAAAATCACCAAGACGCTGTTGCGCAAGATGGCGACGGTGTACGACCATATTGAAATCGACCCCAGCCCGATTCGTATCAAGATTCGCGAAATCATCAGCCAGTTTGAAACGAAATTCCAGCAGTTGAGCAATGAAAAAGACGTGGAAATGGACCGGGTCGAGGCCGGTGACGACATTGATCCCGGTATTATCAAGCAGGTGAAAGTGTTTGTCGCTTCCAAGCGCAAGCTGTCGGTTGGCGACAAGATGGCGGGCCGCCACGGTAACAAGGGTGTGGTCGCCAAGATTGTGCCGCAGGAGGACATGCCGTTCCTGCCGGATGGCACTCCGGTGGACATCGTCTTGAATCCGCTGGGCGTGCCGTCGCGCATGAATGTCGGCCAGGTGCTGGAGACTCATTTGGGCATTGCCGCCAAGGCGCTCGGGTTCAAGGTGGCCACGCCGGTGTTCGATGGCATTCCGGAGTCGAAGATTCATAATTTTCTCAAGGAAGCCAGTTTGCCTGAGGATGGCAAAACCGTGCTGTTCGACGGGCGCACCGGCGAGCAGTTCCACCAGCGCGTGGTGGTCGGTCAGATTTACATGCTCAAACTTGGCCACATGGTCGCGGATAAAATCCACGCCCGCGCGGTCGGCCCGTATTCGCTGGTCACACAGCAACCGCTGGGCGGCAAGGCCCAATACGGCGGTCAGCGTTACGGCGAAATGGAAGTGTGGGCGATGGAGGCTTACGGCGCGGCTTACACGTTGCAGGAGATGCTGACGGTGAAGTCCGACGACGTGCCCGGTCGCACGCGCATTTACGAAAGCATCGTCAAGGGTGACAACTCGTTGCAGGCCGGCACCCCTGAGTCGTTCAATGTTCTCATCAAGGAAATGCAAAGCCTGTGTCTGGATGTCAAGGTTGGCGAGCGCAGTCAGGATGCGTCCGACCAGTTGAAGAACCAGCATGACGGCGAAGTGACGGAATAATCAGTAACCCATACCAGCGAAAATTATGAGTAAAGAGACACAATCAGCACGTGAAATTCTTGGGGCCGAACGGTCAATCGGATTCGACCAGGTTGGGATTACCATTGCCGCGCCGGAAACAATTTTGTCCTGGAGCCGCGGCGAGGTCAAAAATCCTGAGACTATCAATTATCGCACCTTCAAGCCGGAATTTGGCGGTTTGTTTTGCCAGCGTATTTTCGGTCCGGTGAAGGACTACGAGTGCGCCTGCGGCAAATACAAACGCATCAAGTACAAGGGCGTGATTTGCGACCGTTGCGGCGTGGAGGTCACGCTGGCGCGGGTGCGCCGCGAGCGCATGGGCCACATTGAACTGGCGGTGCCGGTGTCGCACATCTGGTTTTACAAGTGCATGCCCAGCCGCATTGGCCTGATGATGGACATGACCGCGCGCGAGTTGGAGCGGGTCATTTATTACGAGGATTACCTGGTGGTGGATCCGGGTAATACGCCGCTGGAGGCGAAACAATTGCTCAATGAAACCGAATACCGCGAGGCCCAGGACCAGTATGGCGACGCCTCGTTTGTCGCTAAGATGGGCGCGGAGGCCATTCGGGATTATTTGAAGAGGCTTGACTTGGCGAACTTGGCGGTCGAACTGGAGGTTTCACTGGCCTCGACCAAGAGCAAGCAGTTGCGCAAAAAAATCTCCAAGCGTTTGAAATTGGCGCAAGGTTTTGCCAGTTCCAACAGCCGCCCGGAGTGGATGATTCTGGAGATTCTGCCGGTGATTCCGCCGGATTTGCGTCCGTTGGTGCCGCTGGAGGGCGGGCGTTTCGCCACGTCTGACCTGAACGATTTGTATCGCCGCGTCATCAATCGCAACAATCGTCTCCGCACGCTGCTGTCGCTGAAGACGCCGGAGGTCATCATTCGCAACGAAAAACGCATGTTGCAGGAATCGGTTGACGCCTTGCTGGACAACGGTCGCCACGGTCGCCCGGTGGCCGGCGCTGGCAATCGTCCGCTTAAATCCCTGTCCGACATGCTGAAGGGCAAGACCGGTCGCTTCCGCATGAACCTGCTGGGCAAGCGCGTGGACTATTCGGGCCGCTCGGTCATCGTCATCGGCCCCGATTTGAAACTCAACCAGTGCGGTTTGCCGAAAAAGATGGCGCTGGTGCTGTTCGAGCCGTTCATCATCCGCCGCTTGAAGGAACTGGGTTACGTCCATACCGTCCGCAGCGCGAAAAAAATGATTGAGCGCCGCGAGGCGATTGTGTGGGACATTCTGGAAGAAGTCACCGTCGGCCACCCGGTGTTATTGAACCGCGCGCCGACCCTGCACCGTCTGTCTGTGCAGGCGTTTGAGCCGGTGCTTATCGAAGGCTCCGCCATCCGCTTGCACCCGCTGGTGTGTACGGCTTATAACGCTGACTTTGACGGCGACCAGATGGCGGTGCACGTGCCGCTGTCAGTGGAAGCGCAACTGGAGGCGCGCATTCTGATGCTGGCGCCTAACAACATTTTCGCGCCGTCCAACGGCAAGCCGATTACCACGCCGTCGCAGGACATCACACTCGGTTGCGGTTTCCTCACCGCCAACCCGCGCCCCGCGCTGCTCAAGGCCAAGGAAGGCAAGCGCAAGTCCATCATGGAAGACGCGGACGAAGTGTTGTTCGCCATGGACAGCGGCGCGGTGCGCCTGCACGAACTGGTGTTGTTGAAGAACCCCGATTTCGGGCGCGACACGTTCTTCGGTGACAAGGCCAGCAAGTTCATCGAAACCACGCCGGGCCGTGTGATTTTCAACCAAATCTGGCCGCAACAGCTTGGTTTCTACAACAAGAAATGTGGCAAGAAACAGCTCGGCGAAATCATCAGCCGCTGCTACCAGATTTGCGGTCACGAGGTCACCGTCAGGGTGCTCGACGACATGAAACAAACCGGTTTCCGCTACGCGACCAAGGCCGGCATTTCCATCGGCATGGATGACATGATTATCCCCGATGAGAAAAAGGGCTTGGTGGAAAAAGCCGCGCAGCAGGTCAACACGGTGGAGAAGCAATACATGATGGGCGCCATCACTGACGGTGAGCGTTACAACAAGATTGTCGATATCTGGACGCAGGCCACTGAGGATGTCTCGAATGTGGCGTTCCGCGCGCTTGAGTACAACCGCGGCAAAGAGGAAATCAACCCGGTGTTCCTGATGGTTGACACCGCTGCCCGTGGCAATCGCAACCAGGTCCGCCAATTGGCCGGCATGCGCGGTTTGATGGCGAACCCGTCCGGTGAAATCATCGAGCAACCCATCGTCGCCAGCTTCCGCGAGGGGCTGTCGGTGCTGGAATACTTCATCTCCACGCACGGTGCGCGCAAAGGTCTCGCTGACACTGCGCTGAAGACCGCCGACTCCGGTTACATGACGCGCAAGCTCGTTGATGTGGCGCACGACGTGATTGTGACCGAGGAAGATTGTGGCACGGTCAAGGGCATCTGGGTTGAAGCCGTGTACGAAGGCGAAGACGAAGTCGTCAGCCTCCGTCAGCGGATTTACGGCCGCGTGAGTTGCGACGACATCGTTGACCCGGTGACCGGCAGCGTCGTGGTCGCGGCCAATGAACTCATTGACGAAAAGAAAGCCGCTGCCATTGAGCAACTGGGACAGGAGCGCGTCCGCATCCGCTCGGTGCTGACTTGCGAAACCCGCCGCGGCATTTGCGCCAAGTGCTACGGTTTGAACCTGGCCACCAACCAGCGCGCCAAGCTCGGCGAGGCGGTCGGCATCATCGCCGCGCAATCCATCGGCGAGCCGGGCACGCAGCTGACGATGCGCACGTTCCACATCGGCGGCACCGCGTCGCAGATTTTCAAACAACCACAAATCAAGGCGCGCAACGACGGCATTGTGAAATACACCGACTTGCGCGTGGTGCAAAACACCGAAGGCCACTACATCGCCCTCAACAAGAGCGGCACCATCACCATCACCGCTGAGGATGGCCGCGAGTTGGAGCAATACTCCGTCGTGGTCGGCTCCGTGATCAGCATCGCTGAGGGTGAGAAAGTCAAAAAGGGCCAGGTGTTCGTCCAATGGGATCCGTATAATGTCGCTATTTTGACCGAAAAAGGCGGCAAGATTGAATTCCGCGATATCATCGAGGGCGTCACCATGAAGCACGAAGTTGACGAGACGACCAAACTGGTCGGGACCGTCATCACCGAGCACAAGGAGGATTTGCACCCGCAGATTGTCATCGTCGGCAAAGACGGCAACCCCGTCGCCGCGTATTCGATTCCGTCCGGCGCGCACATTGAGGTCAAGGAAGGCCAGCACATCAAGGCCGGCCAGCGCCTGGCCAAGACCCCGCGCAAGGTGGCCAAGACCAAGGACATCACCGGCGGTCTGCCGCGCGTGGCCGAGTTGTTCGAGGCCCGCAAGCCGAAGGATGCCGCCGAAATCGCCAAGATTGACGGTGAAGTGCATCTGGCCGGCACCAATCGCGGCAAAAAGATGGTCATCATCAAGGACAAGGAATCCGGCATGGAAGAAGAACATGAAGTGCCGCTGTCCAAGCATTTGATTGTCTTCCAAGGCGACATGGTGAAGAAGGGCCAGCAACTGACCGAGGGGCCTGTGGTGCCGCATGAAATTCTGGATGTCTGCGGCCCGCAAGAATTGCAGGAATACCTGGTCAACCAGGTGCAGGAAGTTTACCGTTTGCAGGGCGTCGAAATCAACGACAAGCACATCGAGGCCATCGTCCGCCAGATGCTGCGCAAAGTCAAAGTTTCCGAGCCGGGCGATACCGCGTTCCTCTGGAGCGACCAGGTGGACCGCCTCGCGTTCGAGGAGGAGAACCGCCGCATCGCCAGCAAAGGTGGCAAGCCGGCCGAGGCTTCGCCGGTGTTGCTGGGCATCACCAAGGCCTCGCTGGAAACCGAGAGCTTTATTTCCGCCGCGTCATTCCAAGACACCACGCGCGTGCTGACCGACGCGGCCACTCTGGGGCGCATTGACAGACTCCGCGGCTTCAAGGAAAACGTCATCATGGGCCACCTGATTCCGGCTGGCACCGGCTTCCACAAATATCGCCGCATCCAACTGGTGCCCTTGGGCAATGAAGTTGGCGATCCGTTGGTGGGTATTGAGGAGAAGGAAGAGGAAAAGAAACAAAGCGTGGCTTTGGAAATCCCCCCGGCCTTGGCTGACGATACCTCGTCATTGGCGGAGTTTGACGCTGCCATTGACAATGAGGGTGAAAATCAAACTTAACGCCAATCCGAAAAACTCTTATTTACAAAGAGAACATGGAGGAATTGGAGGATGGTCTTTGATTGAATCAAGCCGTGCTCCAATTTCTCCACGTTAAAAAATTTGTCAAGAAACGAAGACTGACCCCTTTTACAAGTATCATCATCCTTGGCAGAAGTGAGCTATGGGTGCGCGCTTTTCAAAACTTCTTGTCGCACGGCACAGTCCGAAAAATAAATGTAATGCCGAAGACGGTGCTGTGCTTTATGTGAAGCCGTTGGCAAACGTGCCTTTGAAAGATCACGTTGCCCACTATTTTCTCAGCGCAAGCGACCACAAGACAAAGTCAAAATATGAATGGGTTGCAGACGCGGAGCCATTCGATCTTGATGACTTCATTCGTGAGAAATTGAATGAAAGGCAACTTAGCGAAGGTGAGCGAATCCATCTGGAAATCATGTTTAACTCCATTGCGAAGCTGGCTCCGGGTTCAGCGGTTGCAGCGACTTATAGTTGCCGTGGAATTGAAAACAAACGCATGGAGTTCACAGTTCATCGCGTTCTGTTCTAATATGTACAGTAACCAACATAAAAGCATACAGTAAAAGGGGTCAGTCGTCATTTCTTGACAGATGAGCAGGATTGAAAGAGGCAAATGATGAGATTAAAAATAAAACAGGAAATAAAAGAATTTGTCAAGAAATGAAGGCTGACCCCTTTTACAGGATGTGAAAATTACATAAAACTTGCTTTTTTCACGTATTTTGTCATAATGATAATGTGATTAACCAAAAGACCAAAGGCAAAATAGAGCGGAAAATGTCCGAGTTTAGCAAATTAAAGACGGCTAAACCTGAAGCCTATCGGGCGATTGCGATGAGTGAACTGCCAGAGATGGTCTATAACTCCAATGCCATTGAAAACAGCACCCTAACCCTGAAGGACACCGAAGATATTTTACTACGCGACCTAATCAAAAAAGACACCGATGTGCGCGAAGTTTACGAAGCCAAAAACCTTGCTGAAATAACTGAAATAATCCTAAAAGAACCTGACCAAAAACTGACGGTGGAAATGATTTTGGCACTCCACAAAATATTATTGACCGGCATCAAAAACGAATACGCCGGGCGCTTCCGTTCGGGGCGGGAGTGGGTGCGAGTCGGCAATCACGTCGGTGCCAATCCTGATTTTACCGATAGTTTGATCCATGAATTGGTGAAAAAGTACCATAAATCAACCGGCTATTTTTTGGATAAAATCGCCTACTTTCACGCTGAATTTGAAACCATTCATCCATTCCCGGACGGCAATGGTCGCATCGGCAGGGTATTGATTAACCAGCAATTGATGGCGCTGGATTATCCGGCGATTATCATCCGCGGCAAGAGCAAGAGAACTGATTACTATCCATTGTTTGACGAATATTTGGCCAGGGATAGCGCCGCGAGATTTACTGAATTATTCGCGTTGTTATTATTGGAGGCGTTGAACAAATACATTGCCATGATGAGTGTTCGCAAGGTTATCCCGCTGAAAGATTGGGCGGAACAAAACGATGTTGACACGAAAATCGCACTAAATAAGGCGAAGCGTCAGACCATCCCGGCATTCAGATTGCGTGAAAAATGGCATATTAACGAAAAATTCACAGTTATAGAGAAAGAGGACGGGTAAAAGGGGTCAGTCTTCGGTAGTGTCAATAATCTTTCGCACATTTGAATTATCAGGGCCACGTAAAAATATCGCCGATTTCTTTTCCGGCGATGCGGTCGGGGCGGATGGCTCGCTGAAAGCGCTTGAGCGGCTCCGCCATCGATTCGTTGCTGAGTTTGAAGGTGGCGAAGTGCATGGGAAAAACATACTGTGCTCCGGCTTGGTCGGCCATCTGCACGGCCTCCTCCGGACTGCAATGGTTGGCAATCCACGGGTCATAAGCGCCGATGGGAACAAACATCAAGTCCACCCCTCCGCTGACGCTGAGCTTGGTGAAGGCGGGTGTGTAGGCGGTGTCGCCGGAGAAACAGATGCGGTGGCCGGCGTATTCCAGCAGATAACCGTTAAAGCCGCGCTCCCGGTCCCGCCGCCAGCGCGCGCCCCAATGCTTGACGTGAATGGCGCTGACCGTGAGCGGTTTATTTTGGAAACTTAGCGTGACGCTCCGCTCCCAGGGCAGTTCGTCAATCCGCGCGAATTTTTTACCCGACAACAAATCGGCGGTGTTGGCGGCGGTGATGACCGCGGCCTGCGGGTTGCGTTTGGCAAGCGCGGCGAGAGAACGCATGTCAAAGTGGTCGAAATGCGCGTGGGACAACAGGATGAGGTCGATGTTGGGCAATTCATCAATGGCCAGGGCAGGGGCGACATGGCGTTTCGGTCCAACGGCGAAGGGGCCGAGGTTTGGCCCGGCTTGGTCGCTGAAGATGGGATCGGTGATGATCCACACACCGTAAAAGTTGATGAGCATGGTGGCGTGACCGAGCCACGCGGCGGTGATGCGGTCATTTTTCCAAGTCAGCGGCTGCGGGTGATGCGGCGCGGGAAGCATGTCGCGCGCGTTATCGCGGCGCATTTTGACCAGAAAACGGATGTCATGCAGCACGATATTGCGGAGTGCCGGAGATAAGCTGACAGTGATTAACCCCAGCACACCACCAGCGCCGATGACCAAGGCCGTGATTTTAACCAGACGTTTCATGCAAGATGAAGAGCGAGATGATACGGCGTCGCCCTTGTCAATACGACTCATTATTTTCCCTTCCCGCGTCCGCAAACAAAAATCGATGTATCCCCGCGTCCATCTGTGGTTAGTATGGATTCTTATGAGAATCATCGGCATAGATCCTTCCATCCGCAGCACGGGCTACGGCGTGATTGACGTGCAAGGGAGCAAAATGTCGGCGGTGGCATACGGGACGATACCCAATCCGCTGAAACGCCCGCCGGAATCGTGCCTGTTGCACATCGTGGAAACCCTGCGGGAAGTATTGCGGCGTTACCAACCGGAGCAGGCGGCGATTGAGAAAATCATCTTCGTGCAAAGCGTGCGCACCGCCATCATCATGGGCACCGCGCGCGGGGCAGCGTTGATTGCGGTGGCGGAAGCGGGTATCCCGATCAATGAATACCCGGCCAAGTCGGTAAAAATGGCGGCTACCGGTTCCGGCGCGGCGCAAAAGCAACAGGTAGGCTTCATGATGCGAGTATTACTCGGGTTAAAACAAACCCCGCAATCCGACGAAGGCGACGCGCTGGCCATCGCCCTGACTCACGCGCGGCACTTGGCGGCACACAGAACCACTTAGATAGTGTAGTCACGAGACCGAAGAATAATCTGTACATTGGGAGTCGCGGATGATAAGTTGAGCGGATGAAGGCAGACTATCATCGACATGACATCAGTGACCGGGTATGGGCGA
>JAISDC010000268.1 GCA_031265105.1 Verrucomicrobiales bacterium | reverse complement strand
CAGTCCGTAGGCGGCCAGTTCCGTGGTGCTGATGCTGACATTTTCCACCCGGCCGGTGGAGGAACCTGAGTAATAAACGCCATTGCCATAAGTCCCGGTAGTGGTGAAGGTGCCGCCGCTGATGGTCATGACGGAGGAACCGGTCGCATACGCGGCGTAGCCATAAGGCACTGCTCCGCCGCTGCTGGTGGTGTCGTGCAAGTCTAGCCGGCCTTGGTTGGCAACTAGAGCGCCATTGCGTCCATTATTGAGTTCAGCAATACCGCTGAGGGTAAGATTGGTGCCGCTGTAGGACGACTCGCTGCCAGTGACGTACAAGGCGGCGGTGCCGGAGACGGCTTCGTAGGTTTGGTCCGCTTCCGTCACGGTGCCGGTGGTGACGACTTTGTTTTCGGCGAGCGCATTCAACGCGGAGGCGCTGAGGGCGCAGAGGATGAGGAGTGTTAGTTTGGGGTGCATGTGGGTTTTTTAGTTGGTTGGTTTACTGGTTGTTTGGTTGTGGTGGGTTAAAATAGGGGGCTGGGGGGTGGTCGCTCCCCGCGCGTTACCCTTCGACGCGCTGCGCTTGCTCAGGATGACAGGGGTGGGGGGCAGGGTCAGCGGACGGTGTCCTGCCGCATGGGGAATGGGGTGAATAAAACTCAGCGGGAAAATCAGCGAATCAGGACAGAGACGTGCTCTGAGCGCGTGAGCGCGTGAGCGCGTGAGCGCGTGAGCGCGTGAGCGCGTGAGCGCGGTGTACTTACTTTATGACTTATCGTTCTCATCTTTAGCGAGTTTTAATAACGCAATTTGACGATTTGACGAGGGGACGATATGGAATCTGTCGGTCTTGCGCAAGGGTTTTTTTGTTTTTTTTCACCACCAAGACACCAAGGCACGAGGTTTTGTTTTTAAAAATCCTTGGGGCCTTGGTGTCTGCGTGGTGAAAATTTTCTTTGGCACGGTTTTCTTTGGCACGCATCATGTTCGTCGTCGCAGGGGGATGGTGACACGCTGCCGGTGATGGCGTATGCTCTGGCGATGAGGAAATTCCTGCTCCGCGCCGCGCCGGCGGTGTTATTCGCCGCGCTGCTGTTGCGCTGGCCCGGGCTGGACGCGATGCCGTTCCATACTGACGAGGCGAACAACGCGCTGTTGCTGGACGAGACACTGTCAGTGGGCAAATTCAATTACCGGCCGCACGAACACCACGGGCCGACGCTGTTCTATCTCGCCGCGCCGTGGTGCCGGGCGCTGGGGGTCGGGCGCCTGGCGGACATGGAGGCGTGGCAACTCCGCGCGGTGACCGTCGGCTGCGGGGCGCTGGCGGCGGCCTCGGTGTTGCTGCTCGCGCCGTGGCTGGGGCGGTTGGCCGCCGTGATCGGGGCGCTGACGGTCGCCGGGGCCGCGCCGTTGCATTATTACAACCGCGTGTTTATTCACGAGAGTTTGCTGCTGCCGCTGACCGTCTGGCTGCTGGCCGCGTTGTGGCGTTGGCGCGACACCCGCCGCTGGCGGTGGGCCGTGGCTGGCGGCGTCCTGGCGGGGCTGATGGTGGCGACGAAAGAAAACGCCGCCGTCACTGTCGCGCTCGTGGCGTGGCCGTTCCTGCTGCCCGCCGACGGTCAGCGGGCGGGGCGGGTCTGGCCGTCGCTGCTGGTGATGGCGCTGGCGGCGCTGACGGTGGTACTGGCGCTCATCGGCCCGCGCAATTTGTGGCTGGCGTTGTTGCAGCACACCGCGCGCGGCCTTGATTCCGGCCACAATCATCCGTGGTGGCAATACTTCGTGTGGTTCGGCTCGTGGCGCGGGCCGGGGCTGCCGTGGAGCGCGTGGCTGGGCGCGCTGGCGGCGGGCGTGGCCGCGGTCAACTGGCGGCGGCTGCCGGCGGCGCGGGTGCTCGCGCCGACGTTGGGCGGGCTGTTATTGTTTCACTGCCTGCTGCCGTACAAGACCCCGTGGCTGATGGCGGTGCCGCTGTTGCTGCTGCTGTTGTTGGCGGCGCCGGGCTGGGCAATGGTTTGCCGCCGCCTGCCGCGGCCCGCGCTGGCGCTGCCGGTGGCGGCGGTGCTGGCGCTGACCCTGGCCGAGACCTGGTCGCGCAGTTTTCACCACCAGGTGGCGGCGGACAATCCGCTGGCCTACGCGCCGACCTCGCCGGCGGCGGCGGGCATCACACGTGATTTGCCCGCTGACCGTGACGCGGTGATCCAGGTGGTCGCCGAGGACTATTGGCCGCTGCCGTGGCTGTTGCGCAAATATCCCCGGGTCGGTTACTGGACCGCCGCGCCGCAACGGTGGCCGGGCGAGGTGTTGATTTGTTCCCCGGCGGCGCTGGGCTGGGTGCCGGAAATCGGCGACTGGCGTTTCACCGCGCGCGAGTTGCGGCCGGGCGTGACGGTGTTGATCGGAGTCCGCCATGAATGAGTCGCGCGCGGTGCCGGCGCGGGTGTTCAAGCACGCGGCGATGGCGACGTGGTTCGAGCTGCGTCTCGCTGACGATGACGCGGCGTTCGCGCGCGGCGCGGCGGCGGAGGTGTTTCGCCTGCTGGACCGGCTGGAGGGTTTGCTCAGCCGCTATCGCGAGGAGAGCGAGGTGGCGATTATTTCCCAATTAATTGACGGCGAATCCTTCACCGTCAGCGGCGACGTGTTCGACTGCCTCGCGCTGGCGCTGACGCTCGGCGAGAAAACCGGCGGCGCCTTCGACCCGGCGCTGGGCGCCTTTGCCGACCGGCGGCGCGGTGCCAACGTCAGCGCCGTCCCGCGCGGGCGCCTGCTGCTGGACGCGGCGGCGCTGACCGTGACGTGCGCGGGTGGCCGCGTGCCGCTCGACCTCGGCGCCATCGGCAAAGGTTACGCGCTGGACCGCGCGGCGGCCTTGCTGCGCGAGTGGGGCGTGGCCAGCGCGTTGCTCGTGGCGGGCGGCAGCTCCATCCGCGCGCTGACCGTCAGCGGCGCGGCGGCCCCGCGCTGGCCGGTCGGGTTGCCCGGCGGGACGCTGTGGTTGCGGGACGCCGCGCTGGGTTGTTCGGGCACCGCGGTGCAGGGGGCGCATATCATTGACCCGCGCGCCGGCGCGCCGCCGGCTGACAGTCCGGCGCGCACCTGGGTGATTGCGCCCGCCGCCGCTGACGCCGACGCCTTTTCCACGGCGTTTATGCTGCTCCCGCCGGAGGAAATCAAAGCCATCAGCCGCCGTGAACAACTGACCGTGGCGCGCCAGTTGCGGGACGGCGACCCGGTTGAGTGGCTGCAACCGCCCCCGGCCTCGGCCCGGCACGCCTTTTCCTGGGGTTGATTAACCAGCCTGCACCGTCGTGTTTCCGCGCCTCGGCGTTGAATGTGTTTTTACGCTACTGCGCTCTTTGCTCCGTCGCGTCTTTGCGTTAAGGTAACCAGCCATGCACCCGCTCCTGACAGTCAACAACCTGAGCATCCGGTTCCAAGACGGCAACCTCGCCGTGGACGACATTTCCTTCGCCGTCGCTGACGGTGAGGCCGTCGCCGTGGTGGGCGAGAGCGGCAGCGGGAAAAGCGTCACCGCGCTGTCGCTGACGCGCTTGCTGCCCGCGCCGCCGGCCTGCACCGTCAGCGGCGGGATTGTCTGGCGCGGGAAGGATTTGCTCGCCGCCGACCATGCGGCCATCCGCCGCGCGCGCGGCAAGGAAATCGCCTACATTTTTCAAGAGCCGTCCACCTCGCTCAACCCGGTCTTCAGCATCGGCTATCAAATCGCCGAGGCGATTAAATTGCACCGGCCGGAAATCAAGGACGTCAACGCCGAGATTGCGCGCGTGCTCGAACTGGTCGGCATCCGCAACGCCGGCCAGCGGCAGCGGGACTACCCGCACCAATTCAGCGGCGGGATGCAGCAGCGCGCGATGATTGCGATGGCGTTGGCGTGCCGCCCCAAACTGCTCGTCGCCGACGAACCGACCACCGCGCTGGACGTCACCATCCAGGCGCAAATCATCGGCCTGCTCCGCGAGTTGCAACAACAGACCGGCATGTCGGTCTTGCTCATCACCCACAACTTCGGCATCGTCAGCGGCTTCGCCGACCGGGTCATCGTCATGTTCCGCGGCAAAATCGTCGAGGCCGGCGCGACGCGGGAAGTGCTACGGAACCCACAACATCCCTACACCAGGGCGCTGATCGACTGCATCCCGCAACTCGGCCAGAACAAGGAGCGGCTCACCACCATTGACTATTCCAAGATTTTAGATAGCCGTTAACGCAAAGACGCAAAGGAGCTAAGACGCAAAGTTTTTATGGATAAGGAAAATGAATTGAGTCACCTGATTGTTGGCGCTGCCATTGAAGTGCATCGTTCATTGGGCGGCCCCGGACTTTTGGAGACCGTGTACGAAGAAGCTTTTTGTCACGAATTGGCCCTGCGTGGCTGCAAAGTCGAACGCCAAAAAAACATTCCTATCATTTACAAAGGCAAAACCCTCGGCACTCCATTGCGGCTCGATATTAAAATCAATAATCTCGTCCTGGTTGAGGTCAAGTCAGTCAGCGAATATAACAAAATTTTTGCCGCCCAGATGCTCACCTACCTGCGCCTGACCGGATTAAAGCTCGGCCTGGTAATCAATTTCGGTGAAAGCCACTTAAAGCACGGCATTCATCGCATAATAAACGGAACCAAAGAAAAACCCCAACCAACCTTTGCGCCTTAGCTCCTTTGAGCCTTTGCGTTAATGAAGCTAAAAATGAACCCGCTAATTACCGTCAACAATCTGAAAGTTTATTTCCCCGTCCACGGCGGATTGTTGCGCCGCGTGGTGGACTATATCAAGGCGGTGGACGATGTTTCCTTCGCGATTCGCCAGGGCGAAACCGTCGGCCTCGTCGGCGAGAGCGGCAGCGGGAAATCCACCATCGGCAAAAGCATCGTGCAACTCGTCACCGTCAGCGGCGGGGAAATCGCCTACGACGGTGTCACTGTCAGCGGCTTGCACGGCGGCGACTTCCTGCCTTACCGCAAGCGCATCCAGATGATTTTCCACGACCCGTACAATTCCCTCAACCCGCGCATGACCGTCGAGCAAATCATCGGCGAGCCGCTCGACATCCATTTCAAAAAAATGCCCAAGCCGCGCCGCCGCGCCCGTATCGGCGAATTGTTGGAACTGGTCGGTCTGCAAAAATCGCACGCGGACCGTTACCCGCACGAGTTCAGCGGCGGCCAGCGGCAGCGCATCGGCATCGCGCGGGCGCTGGCGGTGGAGCCGGAGTTCATCATCTGCGACGAGCCGGTCAGCGCGCTCGATGTCAGCGTGCAGGCGCAAATTGTGAATTTGCTGCAAGACCTGCAACAGCGGCTGGGGCTGACCTACCTGTTCATCTCGCACGATCTCGCCGTGGTGGAGCACCTGTGCGACTACATCCTCGTCCTCAACGAAGGCAAAATCGTCGAGCACGGCGAGCCTGAGCAAATCTATCAATCGCCAAAGCATCCCTACACCCGCAAACTCCTCGCCGCCGTCCCGCGGCTTTGCCTTTAACGCCAAGACGCTAACTATCCTCCCTCCCTCCTCCGCGCCTCCGCGTCTCCGCGTTTAATCCCCGCCTTACGAAATCGCAAATTGACCGGCAGCGGGCTTGGTTCTATCATCCTTCGCTCATTATGGCCACGGATTACAAAAACACCCTGAACCTGCCCAAGACCAACTTCCCCATGCGCGCGGCGTTGCCGCAACGCGAACCCGCGTGGTGCGCGGCGTGGGCGCGGGCCGAGATTTATCCAACGCTGCTGGCGCGGCGTCACGGTCAGCGGCCCTTCGTGTTGCACGACGGCCCGCCTTTCGCCAACGGTGACGCGCACATGGGCCATGTGTTGAACATGACGCTGAAGGATGTGGTGCTCAAGTCCAAGAACATGGCCGGTTGTCACGCGCCGTTCGTGCCGGGTTGGGATTGTCACGGGCTGCCCATCGAGCACAAGGTGATGAAGGAACTCGCGGCGCAAACCCAGGACGCTGACGGCGGCCTCGCGCCCGTCGCCATTCGCGAGCGGTGCGCGGCGATGGCGCGCAAGTACATCGACATCCAGCGCGCGCAGTTTCAGCGGCTCGGCTTGTTCGGCGACTGGCAGCGGCCTTATCTCACGATGGACCCGGCGTATGAGGCGGCGGAGTTGCGCCTGTTCGCGCGGCTGGTGGACCGGGGGCTGGTCTATCAGGCGTTGCGGCCGGTGTCGTGGAGCACGGGCTGCCAGACGGCGCTCGCGGAGGCCGAGGTGGAATACGCTGACCGTCGCGACACGGCGGTGTATGTGGCGTTCGCGTTGACGCCCGCCGCCGCCGCGCGACTCAATGTCAGCGGCGATGTCTCGCTCGTCATCTGGACCACGACGCCGTGGACGCTGCCGGCGAATCTCGCCGTGGCGGCGGCGCCGCAGTTGGATTACGTCATCGTCAGCGACGGGGCGCAAAGTTTCGTGCTGGCGGCGGCGCGCCTCGCCGCGGTGCAAGCCGTCACCGGCCGGACGCTGACGGTGACCGGGTCGCTGAAGGGCGCGGAGTTGGTGGGCCTGGAATACCGGCACCCGTTCCTGCCGCGCACCGGCAAGGTCTATGACGCGCTGTTCGTCACCGCCGACACCGGCGCGGGCCTCGTGCACATCGCGCCCGGTCACGGGCAGGACGACTATCAGCTTGGCCAAAAAGCCGGGCTGCCGGTGCTCTCGCCGGTGGACGACCGCGGCTGCCTGACCGCCGAGTGCGGCGTGCCGGAACTGGCGGGCGTCTATGTGTTCGACGCGAATCCCGTCGTCGTGAAAATCCTCACCGACAGCGGGCACTTGCTCGCCAGCGAAGAATTTCAACACAGCTACCCGCACTGCTGGCGGTCGAAAACCCCGATTGTGTTCCGCTCCGTCACGCAATGGTTCATCAAGGTGGACGCCTTCCGCGCCGACGCGCTCGCTGCCATTGACCAGGTGGAGTGGGTGCCCGCGTGGGGCCGCAACCGCATCCGCGGCACGGTGGCGACGCGCCCCGACTGGTGCATCTCGCGCCAGCGCGCGTGGGGCGTGCCGGTGCCGGTGCTCTATCGCGCTGACGGTCAGCCGGTGCTGGACGGCGCGCTCATTCGCAAAATCGCCGACCTCGTGGCGCAACACGGCAGTAATATTTGGTACGAAAAATCCGCCGCGGAACTGTGCGCGCTGCTCAACGTCAGCGACCTGCGCCAGGGCCGCGACACGCTGGACGTGTGGATTGACTCCGGCTCCAGCCACGCGGCGGTGCTGCGGTCGGGGCGTTGGGACGATGTGCGATTCCCGGCGGACTTGTACCTTGAGGGCAGCGACCAGCACCGCGGCTGGTTCCAATCGTCGCTGTGCCTCGCCGTCGCCGCTGACGGCGCGCCGCCGTTCCGCGAAGTGTTGACCCACGGCTTCGTCGTGGACCTCGACGGCAAAAAATTGTCGAAGTCCAACACCTACCAGAAACCCGCCGACCTGCTGTCGGCCGTCAACCAATCCGGCGCGGACATCCTGCGGCTGTGGGTGGCCAGCCAGGATTACCGCGACGACATGCCGTTCTCCGACGAGATTTTCAAGACCGTCAGCGACACCTACCGCTCCTTCCGCAACGCGCTGCGCATCCTGCTCGCCAACCTCGCCGACTTCGACGCCGACCGTGACCGGGTCGCTGACCGTGACCTCGCCGAGCTGGACTTATACGTGCTGCTGAAATTACAGGACGTCACCCGCGCGTCACTGGCCGCGTATGAACAATACGAGTTTCACCAAGTCTATCACCTCATCAACCGCTTCTGCGCCGCCGACCTCTCCGCGCTCTACATTGACGTCACCAAGGACGCGCTGTACTGCGACGCCGCCGACTCCCCGTGCCGCCGCGCCATCCAGACCGTGCTGCACGAAATTTACGAGACGCTGACATTGCTGCTCGCCCCCATCATCCCGTTCACCGCCGAGGAAGCGTGGCAATACCTGCTCGACGGCAAAAATGGCGCCACCGCCGAGGGCCGGCTGTTGCGCGAGTCCGTCCACCTGCAATTATTCCCGCCACCGCGCGACCTGCCGCTGCCGGCGGACTTCGCCGCGCGCTGGGAAAAAATCCTCGCCCTCCGCGCCGCCGCCAACGAGCAACTGGAACAAGCGCGGCGGCAAAAAACCATCGGCAAAAGCCTCGAGGCGGCGCTCACCGTCAGCGGCAGCGACTTCACCGCCGCCGACCGCGACCTGCTCGCCGACACCCTCATCGTCAGCGCCGTTGACCTCACCGCCGGCGACACCCTCACCGTCAGCGTCCGCCGCGCCGCGGGCCGGAAATGCGCGCGCTGCTGGAAATATCATCCCGCGCTCGCCGGCGACCTGTGCCCGCGTTGCGCGCAAGCCGTGAACTCCAGCCACGAAGACGCGAAGACACCAAGTAACCCAACATAAAAAAAACTCCGCGTCTCCGCGTCTCTGCGCGAACATAATAAAACTATGAATCACAACCGACCCCGCTGGTACTTCTGGACGCTGCTGGTCACACTGCTCGCGGCGGACCAACTTAGCAAATGGCTCGTCGTCAACCGCCTCGCGTTGTATGAAACGCGCCCCATCGTCAGCGGCCTCCTCAACCTGACCCACCTCACCAACGACGGCATCGCCTGGGGCCTGTTGCGCGGCAACAACCTCGCATTGGCGGCCATCGTCAGCGTCATCGTGCTCGCCGCGCTATGGTACGCGCGGCGCCTGGACTGGCGCCCGGCGGCCACCAACCTCCTCGCCGCGACCATCAGCGCCGGCGCCATCGGCAACCTGCTCGACCGCTTCACCCGCGGCCACGTCATCGACTTCGTGGATTGCCTCGTCCCGCTGACCAACGGCTACCACTGGCCCGCGTTCAACATCGCCGACAGTTGCATCACCGTCAGCGTCGCGTGGCTGTGCTACCGCGCCGTGTTCCAGCGTGAGCTTCATTAACGCAAAGGCGCAAAGGGACAAAGGCGCAAAGAAATTTTTTACAGGGAGATCATGGAGAACATGGAGATTATTTTTTTAAAAACCTCCGTGAACTCCATGTTCTCCCTGTAAAAAAAAATTCTTCGCGCCTTTGCTCCTTTGCGCCTTTGCGTTAATGAAGCTAACTAAAAAAACTCCGCGTCTCGGCCACTGGGAGCGCCGGCATCCTTGCCGGCAGGCTAACCTTGGCAGGTGAACCAGCCGGCTGGAAGCCGGCGCTCCCAGTGCTGGCGCCGGGGTCTAAACTGGGAGCGCCGGCATCCTTGCCGGCAGACTAACCTTGGCAGGTGAACCAGCCGGCTGGAAGCCGGCGCTCCCAGTGCTG
>JAISDC010000258.1 GCA_031265105.1 Verrucomicrobiales bacterium | reverse complement strand
CCCTCCCCCCCACCGACCCACACAACCCACCGCAACCCAACCCCCACAAAAACCCCGGGGGGGGGGCGAATTATATTGCCTTTCATAAGGCAATAAAATTATCTGCTTCCGAGCATATTGACAAGTAAAAAACGCGATTATTTTTTATTTGGTTGTTTGCCCATAGTCAGCGGCCTGGAGTGCCGTGTTCCCGAACGGCTTTAAATTGGCGGCGCAGCCGCGCGGTCAGGCCACTCGGAAGAGTGGCGTTCCAAAACATCCGCCGCTGTCAGTGACTTACAACGAAAACACCAGCCTTGTCCGGAGGGGACAAGACTGGTGTGTTGCCTGGCGAGCTTACTGTTTAACCTTGTTGTGGCGCCGCTCAAATTTGGTCACCAGCTCGTCAAACTTCTTTTGCTGGTCGGATTTCAACACGGCGTGGATTTTGGCTTTGCCTTCCTCCAGCAGTTGTTTGAAATTGGCGGGCTGCTGGTGATCCAGCTTGGACCACCGGGCTTTTTGCTCGTCGATGATTTGCTTGACCTTGGCCTGTTGGTCGGCATCCAGTTCCAGCTCTTTGACCAAGTGCCGAACCGCTTTGCCGGCACGGTCAGCGCCCTGCCAATCGTGATGCTCCCGCGGGCTGCCGAGGCCATGCCGGGCGGCGCCGGGAGTCCCTTGGTGCTGGAGTCCGCCGTGACCTCCGGCCGGACATTGCAGGCCGGCGACTCCGCCATGCTGCGCGTGAAATTCACGCGATCGTTTTTTGTGGCAGTGCGCGCCCACTATCAGCGCGGTAATCAGGATTAGGTTCAGCGCCAAGCTGACAATGGAGAGCGTCAGCGCCCAGTTGGTTTTGCATTTTGCACAGCAGGATTCTTTGTGGTCTGGTTCACTCATAATTTTTTATCGTTGGTTCGATAACCCATTTATCGAACTACTTGAACGAATAAACACACTTGACGGGCACCGGTTACAACTATTTATCAAAAAATCCGCCAACAGCGGCCTTACCCAATTACCTAAGCACGGTGAAATAAAAAACCGACACGCAAGTTTCCTGAAAAAAATACTTGCAAATAAGATAATATTAATTAGCTTTTATATTGACCAGTCGGTAAATTAAAATTAGAAATAAATTTTACCCACTTATCGATTTTAATAGATTTATTGATAGGATAAGACAGCAATGAACACGACACCATATACCCTTAGTACTTCGGTTGAAAGTTACTTGAAGGAAATCGGGAGATACGCGTTGCTGACCCGCAAACAGGAGGTCAAACTGGCCAACCGTATTCGCAAAAAAAATCACGCGGCCCTGCATGAATTGGTGCAGGCCAATTTGCGGTTGGTGGTGAAAATCGCCCTCGAATATGTCAGTCTCGGCTTGCCGCTGCCCGACCTGATTTCGGAGGGTAACCTCGGCCTGGTGCGCGCCGCGGAGTTGTTCAACCCGAAAGTCGGCGCCAAATTCAGCACTTACGCCGCGCTGTGGATCAAACAGCGCATCCGCCGCGCCATCACCAATCAGGGCAAGACGGTGCGGGTGCCGATTTGGAAGGCGCAATTGTTGCGCAAGACCCAACTGGCGACCGATGAGTTGGTCTCGCAATTGGGCCGCCAGCCGTCCGAGGAGGAAATCGCTGACATTGCCGGCCTGGAAGTGGAGGATATCGGCCGGGCGCGCTCGGCCTCGGTGCAGGTGGTGTCGCTGGACATGACCCCCGGCAACCCGGATGATTCCAAGGAAACCACCTTGTCCAACACCATCCCGGACGAAAGCGCCGCCGACCCGGCCATGGAAATGGCGCAAAAGGAGCTGTTGGAAAACGCGATGGCCTCGCTGAATGTCCTGAATGACAAGGAACTGAAAATCCTGGCCATGCGCTTCGGCCTGCATGGCTGCGAGGAAGAAACGCTCGACACCATCGGCAAGGACTTCCGCGTCAGCCGCGAGCGCATCCGCCAGTTGCAGGAAATCGCGCTGACCAAGTTGCGCCGCCAGTTGGACGACGAGAGTTCGTGCAACTCGGAAGCGGACCGGCGGAAAAATTCGCAGCAGTTGAACGAACGCCTGAAGGTGTTGTTCGACGACAAAAATTCCGCGCGCACAGTGCCGGCCTAACCGTCAGCGATGCCCGGCCGCGGCGCGGGTGTGAAAAAAGAAGGGGCGGGAGTTCGTTTTTTAAGTTGATTAAGTTTTTTTAGTTTTTTAAGTTTTCATCATGCGTCGCGCGATTTATCCGGGCAGTTTCGACCCCATCACCAACGGTCATCTCGACATCCTCAGCCGAGCGCTGCGGATTTTTGACGAGGTGGTGCTGGCGGTCGCGCGCAATGAGAACAAGGCGCCGCTGTTCACCCAGGAGGAGCGCGTGGCGCTGAACCTGGCCGCCATCCGGGACTTGCCCGGCCATGAGCGGGTCAAGGTCGGCTGTTTCCACGGGCTGCTGGTGGACTACGCGCTGACCGAGCAGGCCGCCACCATCATCCGCGGGTTGCGGGCGGTGTCGGATTTCGAGTTCGAGCTGCAACTCGCGCTGATGAACCGGAAATTGCGGTCCGACATCGACACCATTTTTCTGATGCCGAAAGACAACTACACCTACCTCAGCTCCAGCCTGGTCAAGGAAATCGCCCGGCTGGGCGGCGACGTGGCGGATTTCGTCCCGCCCTGCGTACAACAGGCGTTGCAAACCAAACTCCGCCAACCCCGCCCATGAAAATCCGTCTGGCAGACTTACGGGACGGGCCGCTGGACCTGCAAGGGACACTGGCGCCGGAACCGTATGACTTGGTCATCACCGGCCATGAACAGTGGTCGCCGCTGACCTACCGCCTCCACGTCGAAATTATCGGTGAACACGAATTACTGGCGCGCGGCAGCCTCCACACCGCCGTGACCGTTCCCTGCGCCCGCTGCCTGGAGCCGATTACGCTGCCGGTGCGCGTGCCGGATTTCACCTGCGCCATGCCGGTCACCACCGAGGAGTCAATCGACTTGACGCTGACCATGCGGGAAGATATTTTACTCAACTTGCCAATGGCCCCCAGCCACGCCGACATCGGCGGTCACTGCCCGCCTCAGGTGGAGCAGCGTTGCCAGGCCGATGCCGAGCAATTCACCGCCCAGCGGCGGAATGAAACCTGGGGGGCGCTGGATAAGTTTAACGAAAGAGATTAATTATGGGCGTTCCCAAAAGAAAAACATCGAAAATGCGTTCCCGGATGCGCAAAGCCTCCCAACGCAAAGACCCCCTGCAATTGCGCGCCGACAGCCGGACGCACAGCGCGCATCGCGGGCACACCGTCGATCCCAAAACCGGCCTCTACCGCGGTCGCCAAGTCCTGACCGTCAGCGTCGAAGGCTGAAGCTGAGCCTTCTCATCCCGGATGAGAATCGCACTTGACGCCATGGGTGGCGACTTTGCTCCCGCCTACCCGGTGCATGCCGCCGTGGAAGCCTTGCGGAACTTCCGCGCTATTTCGCGCCTAATTCTGGTTGGCGACGAGGAGCAAATCCGTCGTGAATTGTCCCGGCACGGCGCCGGGCCGACCGACCGGTTGCGCGTGCTCCACAGCACCCAGGTCGTCACCATGGCGGACAGCCCGGTGGAGGCGGTGCGCCGGAAAAAGGACAGCTCCATGTGCCGCGCCGTGGATTTGGTCAAGGAAGGCGCCGCCGACGCCATCGTCAGCGCCGGCAACACCGGCGCCTTACTGGCCGCCAGCACCATCAAGCTCCGCACCCTGGCCGGCGTGGACCGCGCGGCGCTGGCGGTGGTGATGCCCAAGCGGGACGGCATTTTCGTGCTCATGGACGCCGGCGCCAGCGTGGATGCCAAGCCGGACAACCTGGTTGATTACGCCATCATGGGCGAGGCTTACTGCCGCCATCTCCTGCGCAAGCCCGACCCGAAAATCGGCGTGCTCAGCAACGGCTCCGAGCAAGGCAAGGGGAGCAAGCTCGCCTGCGAAGCCTACGACTTGCTCAAGGACACGCCGGTCAATTTCATCGGCAACATCGAGGGCCACGACTTGTTCGACGGCCCCGCCGACGTGGTGGTCTGCGACGGCTTCGTCGGCAACGTCCTGCTCAAATCCATCGAAAGCATGGCCCGGATGACCTTCAAAATGCTGAAGGAAGAACTGACCGCCAACCTCTTCCGCCTCTCCGGCGCCATGCTCACCAAGGGCGCCTTCGCCACCATTCATAAAAAAGTCAACGCTGACGATCACGGTGGCGCGCTGCTGCTCGGCGTCAACGGCATCGTCATCAAGGCCCACGGCTCATCCTCCGTCCGCGCGTTGTGCAGCTCCCTGCGGGTGGCCGTGGAAGCCGTTGACAATCAGGTCAACCCGCATATCATTGAAAACCTCGCGCGGCTGCGCAACCTGTAATCCCGCGCCGCCCGCTGAACAACCGTTATGAAAATCCTGGCCACCGGTAAATATCTGCCCGCGCGCATCGTCCCCAACTCGTTCTTTGAAAAAACCCTTGAGACCTCCGACGACTGGATTTTCACCCGCAGCGGCATCAAGGAGCGCCGCATCGCCAGCGACCGGGAAACCGCCGCCTACATGGCCACCCAGTCCGCCCTCGACGCCCTAGCCAAGGCCGACCTCGCTGCCACTGACCTGGGCATGATCATCGTCGGCACTTCCACCTCCGACTACGTGTTCCCCTCCGTCGCCTGCCAAGTCCAGGCCGCCATCGGAGCGCCACACGCCGCCGCCTTCGACCTGCAAGCCGCCTGCTCCGGCTTCCTCTACTCCCTCATCCTCGCCAACCAATTCCTCAGCAGCGGCACCTGTCAGAACATCCTCGTCATCGGCGTGGACAAACTCTCCGCCATCATCAACTGGCATGACCGCAGCACCGCCGTCCTGTTCGGCGACGGCGCCGGCGCCGCAGTACTCCAGGCCAACCACGGCCAGCACTGCCACGGCCGCCTCCTCGCCTTCGACCTGGGCGCTGACGGTCGCTACGCGCAAATCCTCTCCATGCCCAACGCCAACACCGCCAAAGCCAACGCCATCGACCTCAGCCACGGCGTCAGCATGTACATGAGCGGCCAGGAAGTCTTCAAACACGCCGTCACCGCCATGGCCCAATCCGTGCAAAAAAGCCTGGCCACCGCGGGCCTGACGCTGGACGACATCAAATGCGTCATCCCGCACCAGGCCAACCTGCGCATTGTCAAAGTGCTGGCCGACCGCCTGAAAATTCCCAAGGAAAAAGTGTTCACCAACCTCGAACGCTACGGCAACATCAGCGCCGCCTGCATCCCCGTCGCCCTGAGCGAGGCGGCACAACACTACCAACTGCAACCCGGTGATAAAGTCCTGATGGTCGCCTTCGGCGGCGGCCTGACCTGGGCCTCGGCCATCATGGAATGGTGAGCCGCGCAAAGAAATTTTTTACAGGGAGATCATAGAGTTCATGAAGGTTGCTAAAAAAATAGGGGCTGAAGTAGCTAAGGACTAGTGTTTAGCGGTTTTATACCAGTATTTAAGCTGGTAGAGAAGGGATTTATGGTTGCCTGAATTGAAGCGCCATTCACACTCCTTCAAAAACCAG
>JAISDC010000216.1 GCA_031265105.1 Verrucomicrobiales bacterium | reverse complement strand
CTCGCGGCTGACCGCGGGCATCTGCCAGATGCTCGACTGGCGCGCTGACCGTGACCTGACCTGGGAAGACGCCATCGAGCGGCTGCACCAGCGGTACGACGAGAAAAATCCGCACCACTGGTGCCACACCATCCCGAACGCCATGATTTGCGCCATCGCCTTGTTATGGGGCGAGCGCGATTTGGCGAAGACCATCGGCATCGCCGTCAGCGCCGGGTTCGACACCGACTGCAACGGCGCGACCACCGGCTCCATCATCGGCATGTTGCACGGCGCGCGGCAATTGCCGTCCGCCTGGACCGCGCCGCTGAACGACGGCCTCAAATCCGGCATTGACGGCTTCGGCCAGGTCAAAATCTCGGAACTGGCGCAACGCACCGCTGACCTTGCCTACGCGGAGTGAATTGATTTCACCGCAGAGGCGCGGAGACGCGGAGGAAAATACTGGGTTCGCGTTCCGCGTTAGGCTGTATCCAATGGTAAAATTTGCGTCTGCTCCGCGCCTCCGCGCCTCCGCGGTGAAATCACTACTCGCTGACGTAGAACACCCGCTGATAGACCCGGATGCCGGCCTTCACGCGGAGCGGCACGTCGGGGGCGAAAGCGGGCGAATTGAGTTGCTCCGTCCACACCGTCAGCGTGTCCCGCGCATTGGCAGCGTCGGGCAGCGCCTGCACCAGTTCGGTCAGATGTTGCTGCGTGGCGATTTTGCGGCCCTGCTCGTTCAGCACGGCGACCGTGACCACCACCGCCACGAGTTCGGCGGAATTCAGATTCAGCGCGTTATCCTCATCGGCCGTGTAAGGCGAGTCTGCGGGGTCGCGCACTTTTTGCAAAAAACTCAACTCCAGCCGGAACACATTGCGCGCCAGGATTTCATAATCGTCGGCGGTGAATCTATCGCGCCAATCCGCCATGTGCAACGGCAGCGTCAGCGCCTCGGCCCCCTCCCAGTCGAAGCCGGTCACCCCGCGCTCAAACACTTGCCAGTCGGTCTGCCCGCCGACGGCGCGCTCCGGGTTGATCCGGTAGGCCACCGCTGACAGTGACGCGCGGCTGCCGTCGTAGGCCCGCATCTGGCACAGCAGGCCGAGTGAGTCGTTGCCCGTGGTTTTGTAAAAATCCGCCGTCACGTCGGCGCGCCGCACCCGGGCCATCCAGTCCAATTGCATCCGGTCCAGCGCCTGCCGCGCCACGGCCAGCGCGTCCGCCTGCTGCTTTTGGTCGGTGGAAATCTTGGTGACCGTGAACACCACCTGCATCACCAGCACCAGCAGCAGCAGAAACACCGTCTCCGCCACCAGCATTTCCACCAGTGTGAAGCCCGCCCGGCCCGGCCTGCGTTGCGCGGTTGGTTTCATGGCTGCGCGAAGGTCGCCGTGCTTTCCACGCGCGACAGCGGATTGGGTTGTTGCGCCGGCCAGCTCACCCGAATGTTCATCAGCGCCTCGATGGGCGCCTCGGTGCTGGACCAAACCGTGTAGGCGACCAGATAACGGGAATCGGCGTTGCCGTCCGCGGAGGCGCTGCCGCTGTCCGCGATGTAGCAACTGCCGCTGAACACAGTGCCGCTGGCGAGGGGCGAGTCGTCGCCGCGCAGGGCGGGCACGCCGTAAATGGCGGAAGCCAGCGCGTAATCCGTGGCCTGGCGGTCGGCAATCACCGCCTGCATGAGGTTGACCGCCTGGCTTTCCTCCGTCGAGTCGCGATTGGAGCGCAAGCCAGCCGGCAGCAGGCCGATGATGACAATCAAACCGAAGGCCATGATGCCGATCGCCAGCACCACTTCCACCAGGGAAAACGCTTGCTTGTTCACGCGGCGGTTCATCATAACAGGTTTATTGCACAAAAACCGAGACATCCCCGCTCAGGCCCGCGACTTGCACCGCCGCCAGCCGCGGCTTGTTCGGCGAGGCGGGCGCCGCCTGCAAGCCGATGCCCAGGCAGCGAATCGGCGCGGCCGTCCCGTTGGCGTCGGTCAGGGTAATCTCACCGCTCGGGCTGATGACCAGCGCGTTGGTGAAATCCAATTGCCGTCCGCCGCCCACCGCCACCTGCAACTGGCGCGCGGAGTCCGTGATGTCCACGTTGTTGGTTTCGTCCACCGCGGGCAAATTAATGTAATCCGCCGCGCTGGCAAACTGCACGTCTTTCAACACCGCGCACTTGTTCAGCAACTGATACTGGCCGGCGGTTTGCAAATCCGACAACTGCCCGCTCTTGGCCGCCACCGTCGCCACCAGCAGCACGCTGCTGTTGCCCTGCCGGCTCGCGCTAAACGCGACCGCCACGTAAGTGTTTTGCGCGATGGCGGCGGTCCGCGCCGTGCGAATCAAGCCGGCCAGTTCATGGGCATTGTTGGCGATTTGCCGGCCCGCCATAATGCTGTGGACCGAAAAAATCGACAGCGCGGTCATGATGCCGAAAATCGTGATGACACACATCAATTCAATCAGGGTAAAGCCGCGCGCCGCCGACCGCCGGGCATGGCAACCGTTCGCAACAAATTTTCCAAAGTAGCCCATGCCGTGAGTTTAACTTAATCCCATCCTGCTTCCAAGCAATTTTTGTTGCGCCGCTGAAAAAGATTGAATGCAATTATTTTTTGCCGGCGCTGATGGTCAGTTGGAAAAGCTCCAGCCGCGAAGACGCGAAGAGCGCGACTGTTTTTTAACCACAGATGAACACCGATGAACACAGATAGTTCGCGATTCCGCGTAAATTAACATCATCAGTGTCCATCGGTGTTCATCTGTGGTTAAAAAATCTTCGCGTCTTCGCGTCTTCGCGGCGGGAGTTCAAAGTTTTTCAACCGGTCACGGACAAGTCGCGGTTCAACCCCGCCGTGTAGGTCGTGGTGGTCACGCCGCTGACAATGCTCCCGCGCTCGATGACGGCCAGCGCCGCGCGCAACGTCGCCGCCAGTTCGCGGTGGCCCGCCTTCACGAACAGCGGGATGCCAGGGCACGGCGCGGGATAATTTTTATGCCAGCCGCCGCTGACCGTGACGCCCGTCCAGGCGTCCGTCCACTCGCCGGGCGGCAGCAACACGTCGCGGGCAACGGCGCCGGCGGTGAGCACCGGCGCGACCAGCAAATCGTCGCCGAGCAGGAATTCGTCGCCGACTGTGTATAATTCCGCCGCTGACGGTGTGTCGTACCACACGGGACGCAGCAGCGGCGCGCGCCGGGCGCGGGCCTGCGCCGCCAGGTAGCCTTGCAACGCCTTGTGCGCCAACGCCAGGCCGCGCAGCGCGCGCTCGGTGGCGGGCGCGTAGTTCCACGGGAAATATGAGAACTGCATCAGCGGCATGAACGCGGTCGCCTCGGTCCAGCGCGTCATCAGCTCGTCGGTCGGCAGCGGAAAGTCCGTCCGCATCGTCTGCACGCGACCCGGAATCATGTCGGGGATGAAGGTGTCGTAGCCCAGCAGGCCCAGGTGCAGCGCCAGGCCGACCGTGGCGGCCAGTCCATTGTCAGCGCCCCAGTGCGAGTCCTTGCCGCCCTGCCGCCAGATAATGTCGCGCCGCTGCGACAGCCAGGCGGTGCGGGTCTCGCAGGCGTTCGGGCAGACTTCCTCGAACACCGCCAGCAGCGCGTCGGAGTAGCCCGACTCGCCGACGAATTCGTGCCACGCCGCCGCTGCCGGTGACGGCTGGTATTTGAAATCGCCGCCGTCGATTTTGAACCCGTCCACGCCGTAGGTGTCGCGCAGCCGCCGCAACTGTTCCGCCAGCCAGCGGCGGCCCTGCGGCGCGGTCACATCCACCAACCCCGCCGTGCCGCCCCACCACTTGAACAGCGCCGCGCCGCCACCGTCAGCGGCGGGCACCAGGATGTTCGCCGCTGACAGCGCGGCAAAATTCGCCGCCTCTTGATTGACGAACGGCGTCACCCACAGCCACACCTTGAGGCCCAGCGCGTGAATTTCCCGCGTCATCGCCGGCGGGTCGGGGAAATCTTTTTTCGCAAACTCCAGCTCGCCGAAGCACGATTCCCAGCGGTCGTCCACAATCAGCGTCGAGCACGGGTAACCGCGGTCGCGGATTTGCCGCGCCATGTCAACGATGCGCGCCTGGGTGAGGCAGCGCGGGTATTGCGTCCAGGTGCAGAACAGGCTGTCGCCGAGCGTGGCCGCTGACGGCGCGTGGTTCGGCCAGCCGAGATAGCGCAACAACTCCGATTGCGCGGCGGGCAGCGTGTCGCGCCGCCAGACGCGCAGCGTCACCGCGTCAACCGCGGCGGTCACCCGCAGCGTCCCGTCATCGTCAGCGTTCAACCGCGCGCCGAGCAGACGCCGGGTATCGGCCAAAATCGCCACGCCCGCCGAGCACAGCCAGACGGGGCTTTGAATGTTGTTGACCGCGAAGCTGTCATTCACCACGCTGCCGCGTTCCAGCGGACACGGCTGTGTGTGATTGAATCCGTGGCCGAACCAATGGCCGCCCGCGGCGAGATTGAAGCTGATGGTTTCGCCGGCGGCCAACGTCAGCGTCAAATCGCCGCTGACCGTGCCGCGTCGGCCCGCGCTGGTGGCATAGGCAAGACTCATGGTAACAGCTTGCTAGCCGGAGTGAGTTTTGTCAAAGCTGAGATTCAATGTATATCCTTCATAGATGAACCACTAAGACACAAAGGCACGAAGGCTGCTTTTTTAAACAAACCTTCGTGCCTTAGTGTCTTTGTGGTTCAAGTTTTTTTAGAACTGGTGCCGGTAGCCGGCGGTCAATCCCCACGGTTTGTCATACTTGTCGCCGAAGGAGGCTTCGTAGTCGAGGTGGAGTTGGTTGTCAGCGTCGAGTTGCCAGATGAGGCCGGCGCCGAGTTCGGCTCTGGCACCGTCAGTGTTGGCGCGGGTGGATTGGTAGCCGTTCCTGATGGCGCCGCCGCTGCTGATGGTTTCGACGCCACTGACCTTCACGTAGGGTTGTAACGCGCCGCTGTTGGTGAGGTTGATGGTCCTGCCAAACACGCTGCCGATTCTCAGTTGCAGAGCGTCGAGGTCTTGGGCGCTGATGGTCATCGGGCCAGCGGTGTAATCCTCGGCAAGGATGTGGAGGTAGTTGACTTGGAACTGGGGTTCGATGAACCAAGCATCGCTGAAGGTGAATTTCTTGCCAATTTCGAGGCTGCCGCCGATATTCACGTCGCTGTAGTTGGCGGTGAGTTGGGTGTCGCTGTGGGGGGCTTTCAGGTCGTTATCAACACTGGCGGCTTTGACGGTGGCGTCGAGGTAGAAGCCGCTGCTGTGTAACCACGTCGCGTAGAGGCCGCCGTAGTAAGAGTTGAGTTCACTGTCAGTGCCGGGGGTGCGGTAATCTATATC
>JAISDC010000214.1 GCA_031265105.1 Verrucomicrobiales bacterium | reverse complement strand
GGGCACCAAACTCGTCGGCAACGTCAGCCGCGCTGCCGACAGCGAAATCAACCTGACCCTCGGCGCAGGAGCCTTATTCCACGGCGCGGGCACCTTGGACAACCTGACCTTGGAAAGCGACGCCATCATCGGCTACGCTGGCAATGTGCTGCTGGTCACCGACAGCATCAGCATCGGCGACGGCATCACCATCGACTTCAGCAGCCTGACCAAGACCGGGGATTATCAAGTGCTCGACTGGAGCGGCGCGAGCGGCGGTGACAGCATCAACGCCAGTCAATTCAGCGTAGCCGCCGACGCTGGCGTCGAAGGCACCTTCAGCGTGGCGAACAACCAACTGACCTTCAACGCCAGCGCCGTCCCCGAACCCTCCACCTGGTTCCTAATCGGCGCCGGCCTCGGCGCGCTGGCTCTCATCCGCCGCCGTTCGTCCTAACGGCACCTTGGCCCACAGAGAACCACAGAGAAGACACAGAGAACCACAGAGATTTTATTAAATTAAAAAACAAACTCTGTGCTTCTCTGTGCCTACTCTGTGTCCCTCTGTGTCCCTTTGATTCGCTACGCTAGGGTCGTTGGAGCGGGCGGAGTAGCCCGCTGACTTTTGATTCGCTACAGCTAGGGTCACTGGAGCGGGCCTAGAGTAGCCCGCTGACTTTAGTGACCAACCAAAAATCCGCTGACGGTGGCTTAGTGTTTTTCCTCGCCGGAGTGGCTGGCAAAGCGTTGCTTGTCGATTGACTTCATGTACGCCTCGGTGCCGCTGATGATGTTCTGCTTGAGATAATATTCGATGCCGTCGTCCATCAACTGCATCCCGTCGGCGCGGCCCGTTTTCAGCACGTCGTTGAGTTTGTAGGTCGCGCCTTCGCGGATGATGGAACTGACGGCGGGGTTGCTGATGAGGATTTCGTTGATGGCCAGCCGGCCCTTGCCGTCGGCGCGCTTGAACAATAGCTGGGCGACGACGCCGCGCAGCGAGGTGGACAGCATGGTGCGGACGAGTTCCTGTTGGTCGGCGGGGAAGGCGTCAATGATGCGGTCAATCGTCTTGCGCGCGTTGTTGGTGTGCAGGGTGCCGAAGACCAGCACGCCGGTTTCCGCCGCTGTCAGCGCCAGCGAGATGGTTTCGAGGTCGCGCATTTCACCGACGAGAATCACGTCGCAGTCCTCGCGCAGCGCCGATTTCAGGCCGGTGGCGAACGACGGCGTCTCGGTCGGCACTTCGCGCTGGGTGATGACGCTCTTCTGGTTCTTGTGCACGAACTCAATCGGTTCCTCGATGGTGATGACGTGTTTGGAATATTTTTTGTTGATGTAATCCATGATGGCGGCGAGCGTGGTGGATTTGCCGCTGCCGGTGGGGCCGGTGACGAGGATGAGGCCGCTGCGGATGTCGCCGAGGGTTTCCAAAATTTTCGGCACGCCGAGTTCGTCAATCGTCTTGATGCGGTTCGGAATCAAACGGAAAATCGCGCCGAAGCCGTTCAGGTGTTTGTGGTAGTTGCAGCGGAAGCGCGATTCCTCGTCCATCTCGTAGGCGAAGTCGAGGTCGCCGGTCTTGAGATATTTCTGCCAGTACGGCGGCGGGCAGATTTCCTCCAGCAGGGCGCTGAGGCTGGCATGGGTGAGAATCTCGGTGTTAGGAATCGGCTGAATGTCGCCGTTCTTGCGGTATTTGGGGTATTCGCCCTCGCCGAGGTGCAAGTCGGAACCGCCCTCGCTGACGAGGACTTGGAACAGGGCGTCAATTTGATGCGGCTGCTTCATTTTCTTTTCATCCTTCCGGCCAGTTGCGCGGCGAAGGTCTTGCGGTCATCGCAGCGGTTGAAAGCCTCTTCGGGCGTAATCAGGTTTTGTTTCACCAATTCCAACAGCGAGTCGTCCATCAGCACCATGCCGTCCTTGTGGCTGATTTGAATCTGGCCGGGCAGCATGAAGTTTTTGCCCTCGCGGATCAGCGCGCCGATGGCGGGCTTGTTGGTCATGATTTCCATCGCCATCACCCGGCCCTTGCCGTCGGCCCGCGGAATCAACTGCTGGCACAGCACGCCGCGCAGGGACTCGCTGACCATGGTGCGGATTTGCGCCTGTTGCTCGACCGGGAACACGTCCAGCAGGCGCTGCATGGTGCGCGCGGCGTTGCTGGTGTGCAGCGTGGCGAGCACCAGGTGACCGGTCTCCGACGCGGTGATGGCCAGCGAGATGGTCTCCAGGTCGCGCATTTCACCGACCATGATGACGTCGGGATCCTGGCGCAACGCGGTGCGGAGCGCGGAGGAGTAGGATTCGGTGTGCGTGTGAATTTCGCGTTGCGTGAGGCGGCAGCCGGCGCTGGTGAAGACGTATTCAATCGGGTCTTCCAGCGTGATGATGTGATCCTTGCGGTCCTGGTTGATTTCCTGCACCATCGCGGCCAGCGTGGTGGTCTTGCCGCAACCGACCGCGCCGGTGACGAGAATCAGGCCGTTGTGGTATTTGATCAGTTCGTACATTACCGGCGGGAAGCCGAGTTCCTTCATGCTGCGGATGCGGTGTTCGATCACGCGGAACACCGCTTCCCAGCCGCGCCGCTGCCGGACTACCGAGCTGCGGAAACGTCCGACGCCCTCGTGCGAGTAGCTGAATTCTATCGAGCCGCGTTCCTCGACCAATTTTTGCTGGTCGGCGGTAAGGAATTGGCGGGCCAGGGCTTCGGTTTGGACGGCGCTCAAGTTGGGCAACTCGGCGTTCAACGGCATGAGTTGTCCGTGATAGCGCACCAGCACCGGCGCCTCGGGGCTGAGATGGATGTCGGAGGCGCCCATGCCGACGGCGGCCCGCAGAAAGCCGTGGATGCCGTATGGCAAGCCCTCGACCGGGGCGTCGGGATCGGGGGCGGGGGCCGTTTCCACGACGCTGACGCTGGGGATTTGCCAGGGCGCCGGCGCCGGCGCGGATGCGGGCTGGACGACGGGCTGGGTTTCCGCCTGGGCGATGAGATTTTTCAACAGGTCACCCTGCTCCGCGTTCAGCACGCTTTGCTCAAGCATCAGGTCCAGCGCCGCCGCGCCCGGCAGGCGACGCAAGGCGGCCTCGATGAGTTGCTTTTGCTCCTCGGTAATCCAGTGCGTTTGCAAGCTGGCGTTTAACACGTAATCATTATAAGCACTGGTATTCATGTCGGCACTTGGTCCTGACGCGCGGCACGCGCAGGCGCATAAGCATATTAATTTATGTGTGACGCGGCACAATGCCAGCAGATTTTTCAGGAAAAACGCATAATCTTTGCGCTGCGGCGGGGCAGGGGATTTGTCCGGTGTCTGGCCGAATATTCCTCATGCGCAGCCGCGACACTGTCAGCGGCGATATTCCCGCCAGGCGGGCCGCCAGGCGCGCGGCAAGTCAGTTTGGCTCGCGTTAGCGTCGGCGGCGCCGGGCGGCGAGCAACGCGGCGCCGGCCAGCAGCAGCGCCCAGGCGGCGGGTTCGGGGATGCTGGTGATGTTGAGGAAGATTTGCTTGTCAGTGGCGAAATCCAGCGCGTAGTTGTAATCGGCCAGGCCGCTGACGGTGAGGGCGTCGCCGGTCAGGATGCCGCCGTAGTTGGCGAGCAAATGCGCGCCTTCGGTGAGGGCGCTGTCGGTGAGGTTCAGCGTCGCGCCGCTGAGGGTGAGATCGCCGGTGATGTCGAGCAGGTCATTGTCAGCGATGCTGAAATTCAGGATGCCGCCGTCGTCGAGGGTGAGGCTGCTCAACGTCAGCGTGCCGTCGGGGTCGAGCACGCCGCCGCCGCTGACGGTCGTCGCCGCCAGAATTTTGCCCGCGCCGTCAAAGGTGCCGCCGCTGATGGTGACCGCGGCGGCTTTCAGTTGCGCGTCGTTCACCAGCACCGTCACCGAGCCGGCGCCGGCGGTGTAATGGTGGTCGCCGAGGTCGAGGGATGCTTTCGCCGTGGTTTTGTTCGCGCCGGCGATGATGATGGTGCCGTTGTTGGTCCAGTCCGTGCTCACCGTCAACGCGGCGTAATGTTGCGCGTCATCCGTCACGTCCGCGCCGAGGCTGATGATGATGGTGCCGGTGTTGGTGAAAATCTCGCCGTTGGCCACGGTCAGCGCGGCTTGCTTGGTGTAGTTGGAGGTGTTGTCAACGGTGGCGTTGTTGTGGATGGTGATGAGGCCGTTGTTGGTGAACTCGGCGGCGTTATTTGCCACGGTCAACTGCGCCGAAATATTGCCATTGGGTGTGAAGGTGCCTGATGAACCTGCCGCCGTATTTTCAATGGCGATGACGCCGTCGTTGACAAAGGTGCCGCTGTTGTTGACGTTCAAGTCGAGCGGGCTTCTGGTAAAGTTCGTGGCGGAAGTATCCTGCCGCAAAATGAGCGTGCCGCTGTTGGTGAAGACTCCGCCGCTGACCGTGAGAGTTCTATTACGGTCATTCATGCCGTTGCTAAACCATTCCCAGTAGCCCGCGTTATCGGTAACGACGTTAGCTAGTATAACCGTGCCACCAACATTCTCCGCCCAAACCTTTGCCCCGCTATCTATGCGCAACACTCCGTTGGTGAAACCGCTCGCGCCGCGCAAGTCCAGCGTCACGCCGCTTAATACCTCAACCAAGCCGGTGTCGGTGTTGATAAGATTGACCGAAAATTGCAAATTCCCGGCTTCGATGGAAACGGTGCCGCTGTTGGTCATCTGAAATGAAGCCACTTGGCTCGTGCTTATCGCCAAATTACGAAACCCCGGGCCAATGTAGCGCATTAATCCGTTGTTAGTAAGGCCAGTGGTAAAACCGGAACGATTGCCACTGGGCACGATAAATGTCGCGTTTTCTCCCACCGTCAGCGTGTTGACTTGAAACGAGAGTATGTCAATGGTGACAGAGCCGCTGCTGATGACCACATCGGCGTCGCCAGTGGTGCCACTGATACCGGGCGCATAGGTGGGAGAGCTTTCGCCAACCAGCCAGTTTTCGACATTGGTGACGTTCCAAGTCCCACTGGTTCCGCCGTTCCACTCATAAGTATCCGCACTGACTGTCAGCGCCGCTGATAATGAAAAGAAAAGCGCGCACGCGAGTGTCAGCGAGCGACTAAGCGAATTGCCGAATTGCCGAATTGCCGAATTGCCGAATATTTTATTATTCATGCCAGAATTTTAATGCTTGTAAGCAGGACGGTCAAACGAATTTTTTACAAAGAGGACACGGAGGGATTGGAGGAAAAGTTTTTTAAGTTGGCGCGGTTCCGTTAACTCAGAAAACCTAAAAAACTCAATAAACTTAAAAAACTTTCCTTCCTCCAATTCCTCCATGTCCTCTTTGTAAATATTCTTATCACCGTCAGCGGCGGCGGCGCAGGGCGGCGAGCAACGCCACGCCGGTCAGCAGCAGCGCCCAAGTCCCCGGTTCGGGAATCATGCTGGTCAAAATCAGTTTGTTGCCGTCCAGCACTGTCAGCATGAAATCCTCGCTGAGGTCGGCGCCCAGCGCGCCTTGCAACAGCACTTTGCTCCAGTCGGCGGTGTCGGCGCTGATGGTGGAAAAACCGGTGGCGAGCAGCCAGGTGTCACCTTCAGCGGGCGCGTAGTCGTCGATAAAATTCAGCCGGATGATGGAGTCGTCGCGAAAGATGAGCTGCGGGTTTGACACGTTTTTCCAACCGTCGTCGCCGACATACACGGCGAGTTGCCCGTTCGCGGTGGCGCTGGCAATGTCAATGTCGAACAGCGCGCCGGCCTTGAAATCCACGCCGAGAATGCCGCGGCCGATTTGGAACGAACTCGCCGCCAGCGGGCCGTCCGTGTCGCCGGGCGCGATATAGCCGCCGCTGTGGACGGTGACGTAACCGGTGAGGTCGTTCGTGTCCGGCGCGGCGCCGAGGCTGAGTTTGCGCGTGGTGCTGTCGAAAAACACGCGCCCGGTGCCCGCCAGTCCGGCGGCGCGGGCGTTGGCGGCGACATACAGGTTGGACAGCATGTCCACGCGCACGGCGTTGTTCAGCGACAGCGCGTCGGTGTGCGACAAGCTAAGTTGCGCGCCGCCCTCGACCAGCACAGTGCCGCCGATTTGGTTGGCGCCTTTCAAATTCACGCTTGTCGCCGCAATTAGACCCGCGTCAGTACCACTGACGGCGTTGTGCAGGACGACATTCGTGTCAAAAGTGACGGTGTTCAAGCCGCTGACGATGAACGGGCGCGCGCCGGAGGAAACGGTGCCGCTGCCGGTGAAGTTCACGCCGACATTCGCGCCGTTCAAAATCACACCGCTGGTGATGTTCAACAGCCCGCCGGTGCCGAGACTGTGGTTGGCGTTGACATTGTTTTTCAGCGCGTTGACGGTGACGATGGCGCCGTTGGCGAGCGTCTGCGCGGTGTCGAGACGCACGTTGTCATCGGCGGCGGCGTCCGCGAAATCGACGTGGTACTCGTTCGCCGCGAGCACCCGGAAGCCATAATCGGTGCCGCTGGCGTAGGTGACCAACTCACTGGGGGCGAAGCCTTGCGAGGAATTGCGCAGGCTGGACTGCCCGACCGCCCACGGCAGAATCCGGTGGTTGGTCGTGCCGCTGACGGTGCCGCTGGTGGTGCCGACCAGTCCGCTGCCGATGTTCGTGTCGTTGTTGACCAACATCCGCCCCGTGGTGGTGCTGCCGACGAACTCCGTCGGCAAGCCGACGAACATCACCGTCGCGCCGTTCTCCTGTTGCAGCGAGTTCATCGTTAGCGTGAAGTTGTTTAGGGTGCCGCCGTTGGTGAAGCCGACCTCGTTGCGTCCGCTTTTCAAATGCACGTCACCGACGGCTTGTTGGTTGATTTTGCGGTTGGCGAGCGCGCCGGCGCTGGCGTCCAGTTCCAGCGCGCCGGTGTACAAGTTGATGGCCGCGCTGTTTTCCAGAAAATTGTAATCCTCGCTGACGGTGCCGCCGTTCCAATTCACGTTCAATTTCAGCACGGTAAACATGGACGTCTTCATCCACGAACTGGCGACGTTGATTTCGCTCGCGCCCTGTAATTTTGGTACGGTGAGAGCTTGGTTGTCGCCGAGAAACATCGTTATGCCGTCGAGTAAGTTGACCCGCCCGCCGTTCATGATGATGTTCTGCGCGCCGTTGCCCGTCAGATACAGCGTGTCCGGGCCGTTCTTGTTCAAGTCACCGGCGATGCTGATGGCGGCCTGCGTCCTGATGTTGGAGTTGCCGATGATGTAGCGTCCGCCGCTGTTGAACGCGTTGCCGCTGCCGTTGTAGGCGTTGTAAGTCGGATTGATGCCGTAGTTGTTGGAAAAAGTCACGTTGCCCAGAAATTCAACGGTGCCGCTGATGTAGAACTGCGGGTCTTGAATCGCGCCGAGCGCGACGATGACCTTGGTGTCGGCGCCGGTGAATGTCAGCTTGCCCGCGCCGTTGTTTTTGATTTCCGCGTTGCTTTGGTAGGTGTTGACGTAGGCCAGGTCGCCCGCCACCTCCACGTTGCCGCTGTAGGTGAGGTTGGTGACGGCCTTGGAATAATTGCGCGGCGCGACCAGCGTGAAGCCGCCGCTGACGGTGCCGTCGGTCGGCTTGCTGAGCGTGACTTGGCCGGAATTGTCCACCGAGCGGATGTAGGTGCCCTCCGCGATGCCCGCGCCGGTGACGAGCGTGCCGAGCGCCAGTTGCCGCGCGTCGTAGGTGCCGGTGTACAGAAACGTGCTGCCCGCCGTGGCGTAGCCGGTCGGCACCACAATGTCAGCGCCGTAGTTGCTGGCGGTGTAATTGCCGCCGGTGGCATTGGCAACATTGACGGTGTTTTTGTTGAGGGAGACTTGTTGTTGCGCATTGTAGTAGTAACCAATGAGCGTGTTGGCGTAAAGTCCGCTGCCGCTCACACGATAGCCGGACAACACGGACAAATCCGCCGGGAAGTCCGGGCCAACCGGCAGGTTCCAGCTTGAATTTTGAGCGGGCGTCCACTCGCCCAAATTGTAGGTGATTTCGGTGCCGGTGTAGAAGAACCAAAGGTTGGTGTTGTCGCCGTTGACCCAGTTGTCGTTGTTAGCAAGATTAAGGTCGGTCGCGTCACTTTTCCATTGCGCGCGAGCAGTCACTGTCAGCGCCGCTGACAGTAGCAACACGAGCGTCAGCGAGCGACTAAGCGAAGTGCTGAAGTGCTGAAGTGCTGAAGTGCTGAAGTGCTGAAGTGCTGAAGTGCTGAAGTGCTGAAGTGCTGAAGTGCTGAAGTGCTGAAGTGCTGAAGTGCTGAAGTGCTGAAGTGCTGAAGTG
>JAISDC010000146.1 GCA_031265105.1 Verrucomicrobiales bacterium | reverse complement strand
GCTGCACCACAAGCTGGTGGCGCTCGGCGAGCAACTCGGCGGCGAGCGTGGGGCCGCAGTCGAAAAAGTGCTCGCGACACAAGGTCAGCGCCCGCTCCCTGAGGCCGGGCGCGGCGCGGTGATTGGACGGCCGGTCGCGCAACCGGTGCTGCAAACCGACCGCGCCTGCCTCGCGAAAACGCCGCAGGCAGCGGCGGAATTGACTGAGACTGAGTTGACAACGCGTGGCGGCGGCGGCACCCGTGCAATGCCCCGCCAAATACTCCCGCACCCAGGTGAGACGTAACGACAATCTATCGCTCATCCCACCATCTTCTCACCCGCAGGGTGGCAGTTCTATTTTGGTGAACTGGGTAGCAGTTCTATTTTGGTAGGACAATAATTGTTTTTCTTTTCGAAATATCCGTTATATTGTTGTTATCATGTCGGCGGAATCCGCATATTTGCCCGAACACTTCACCAACCGTGAACTCAGTTGGCTACAGTTCAACGCCCGCGTGCTGGAGGAGGCGAGGGATTCCCGCAATCCACTGCTGGAACGGGTCAAGTTCCTGTGCATCACCAGCTCCAATCTGGACGAGTTTTTTGAGATTCGCGTAGCCGGCCTCAAGCAACTCATCGAAAGCAACGCCAACGACCCCGGTCCCGACGGACTCGGCTCCCAGGAAACCTTCAACCGCATCCACCGGCGCGTGCGAGAATTAATCGCCGAGCAGGACACGCTATGGCTCGACGTGCTGAAACCTGAACTGGAGCAAAACGGCATCTATTTCCACGAACTGTCCGATTTGCCAGCCAGCCAACAGCAGTGGTTGGAGGAATATTTCATCAAGGAATGTTACCCGGTGCTTACCCCGCTGGCCATTGATCCCAGTCACCTGTTTCCGCAGCTGCTTAACAAGAGTCTGAACATCATCGTCATGCTGGAACGCCAGGACGGGACGTTGGCGGACAGCGGAACCGGTGGCGAGTTGCGCTACGGCATCGTGCAGGTGCCGCGTATCCTCAACCGGCTGGTCACCTTGCCCGACAGTCCCGCGGGCGAGCACCATTTTGTCTATCTCAGCAGATTAATCGGCGCCCAGGCTGGCAAATTATTTCCCGGCTTAAAAGTTCGCGGCGCCCACGCGTTCCGTATCACACGCAACAGCGACCTCTACTTCGACGATGAAGAAGCGCAAAACCTGCTCCGCTCCATTGAGGAAGAACTGCGCAAGCGCAATCGCGGTAACGCCGTGCGGCTGGAAATTTCCAACCAATGCCCCGAATCGGTGCAACATTTTCTGCTGGAAAAATTCAAGCTGGGACCGGCGGACTTGTACCCCGTCTGCGAGCCGATTAATTTCCTTCGCCTAATGCCAGTCACGGAAATCAGCGCCAAGCCCGCCCTGCGGTACAAGGCGTTTTCCCCGGCCATCGTCACGCCGTTGCAGGGGGAACCGGACATCTTTGAAATCATGCGCCATCAGGACATCCTGCTGCATCATCCCTATCACAATTTTTCCTCCATCGTCGAATTTGTCGAAACGGCGGCAGTGGACGCCACCGTGCTGGCCATCAAGATGACCTTGTATCGCACCAGCGGCGATTCCCCGCTCATCAAGGCGCTGATTCACGCCGCTAACAATGGCAAGCAAGTCACCGCGATGATAGAACTCAAGGCCCGCTTTGATGAAGCCAACAACATCGCCTGGGCGCGCCGCATGGAAGACGCGGGCATTCATGTGGTATATGGCCTGGTCGGCCTGAAAACCCACTGCAAACTGCTGTTTATCGTCCGCCGCGATCCCGACGGCATTCGCAATTACGTCCATCTGGGCACTGGCAATTACCATCCGCGCACAGCGCGGTTATACACCGACCTGGGCCTGCTGACCACCAGGCCGGAAATCACGCGGGAAGTCGCTGAACTGTTCAACGCGCTGACCGGCATGTCCGAATATACCGGCGCCCAAAATCTGCTGATTGCCCCGTTTGACATGAAGCCGCGGTTTCTGGAAAAAATCCGCCGCGAAGCCGCGCACGCTAGTCGCGGCAAACCGGCTTACCTCTTCGCCAAGATGAATGCCCTGGTGGACACTGAGATTATCGAGGCGCTGTACGATGCTTCCAAGGCCGGCGTCAAAATTGATTTGCTCGTTCGTGGCATCTGTTGCCTGAAACCGCGAGTACCGGGACTTAGCGACAACATCGAGGTTCGCAGCATCGTTGACCAATTCCTTGAGCACAGCCGCATTTTCTATTTCAAGAACGATGCCGCCGACGAAGTTTACCTTGGCAGCGCCGACTGGATGCCGCGTAACCTGCATCGCCGCGTCGAGGTGGTTTTCCCGGTCGAAGATCCCAAACTCAAACAGCAGTTGATCGAAAACATCATTGCTACCTACTGGCAGGATAATGCCAAGGCCCGTTATCTGCAATCCGACGGCCTGACTGACCGGCGGGACAATCGTGACGATGTTGAAAAAATTCGCGCCCAAAGTGTCTTTATGCGAGTCGCGGAAAAGGAGCGGTCACTCGCCCCGATGGCCGTCCATCCACCCGAGCGGGAAATCATGCCCATTGACGCCGAGGAAATTTAGCTTGGCCAGCCCGCCGCAACCTTGTTTAATCTCCACTCCATTCACGCGCATAGCCCGAGTGGTGAAATGGCAGACACACAGGACTTAAAATCCTGAGCAGCGAAAGCTGCGTGCCGGTTCGAGTCCGGCCTCGGGCACTTTATCCGGCATGACCGGAGATACCGTCAGCGGCAGTCCGGCTGATTGCCGCCTTAATCCAGCAATTCCGCAAAATTCGCCTGCGCCACCCGTTTCAGGTGTTCCATGATTTCGCCGGCGGTATTTAGTGTTTGCAACTCGGCAACCAGTTGCCGCGATTCCGCGTACTTGAGATTTTGAATCACCGCCTTGGCGCGCGATACAAAATTCGGCCCCATGCTCAATTCGTCAATGTCCAACCCCAGCAACAGCGGCACCAATAACAATTCCCCCGCTATTTCGCCGCATACCCCGACCCAAATGTTCGCGTCATGCGCGCTTTTCACTGTGTGGTTAATCAAGCTGATGATGGACGGATGCGTCGGCTGGTACAGGTAGGCCACTTTTTCATTCAAGCGGTCAACCGCAATGGTGTATTGAATCAAATCATTGGTGCCAATACTGAAAAACTGCACTTCTTTGGCCAGCCGGTCGGCAATCAGCACCGCCGCCGGAGTCTCAATCATCATGCCGACTTCGATGTCCCTGGTAAAGGCAACGCCCTCTCGCTGCAACTCATCCAGCACGGACGCCAATTCCTCCTTGGCCTGCGTCAGTTCCTCAAACGCGCAAATCATCGGGAACATGATGCGGATTTTACCGCCCGCGCCGGCGCGGCAGATGGCCCGCAACTGGGTATGAAAAATATCCCGGCGTTCCAAGGTGTATCGAATGGCGCGCCAACCCAGGAACGGGTTCATTTCCTTCACCGCGCCCATGTGATCCAGCATCTTGTCACCGCCGATGTCCAGCGTGCGGAAAATCACCAGATGCGGCGCGGCGGCGGCAATCACCTGGCGGTAAATGTCAATCTGCTCCTGTTCCGTCGGCAAGGCCAGCCGGCTCAAAAACAAAAATTCCGTGCGGTACAACCCCACGCCCTCGGCTCCGCTCTGCCGGATCAACGGGAAATCCTCCGGCAATTCGACATTGGCGGACAACACCACCTTTCTGCCGTCCTTGGTGATCGCCTCGGTGCCTTTCAGCCGTTCGAGCTGTACATCCACCTGGTGCCGCTTGTGTTCCAGTTGGCCGTATTGGAACTTGGTCTGCTCGGTGGGATTGATAATCAGCCAGCCTTCATGCCCGTCCAGAATGACTTCCACTCCGCGCGCCATCTTGTTCGAAGCGTCCTTCAGGCCGACCACGGCCGGGATGTTCAGGGAGCGCGCCATGATGGCCGTATGGGAAGTCCGGCTGCCAATGTCAGTGGCGAATCCCAGCACCTTGGAGCGGTCCAGCATGGCCGTGTCCGAAGGGGAAAGATCATGGGCCAGGATAATGCTGGGTTGTTCCAGGTTGTATTTGTCGCCGGGTGTTGTCCCCAGCAAATTGCTCAACACTCTTCTGCCCACGTCCAAAATGTCAGCCGCGCGTTCGCGCAGATAGGCATCGTCCGTCTGCCGCATACTCTGGGCGTAATTTTGCATCAGGTGATGAAAAATAATTTCCACGCACAGATTGCGGCTCTCGATTTGTTTCCGCACCGCCTCCAGCAGCGTGCTGTCTTCCAGCACCAGCAGATGCGCGTCAAAGATGCTGGCGTCCTTCTCGCCCAGCGAGGCGGACAAATGCGCCTTGATGTCCATCACTTCCTGCCGGGTTTTGACCAGCGCCGCTTCCAGCCGGGCAATTTCATTGGACACGGCGTCAGGCGCAATCTGGTTTTTCGGCACCAGCAATTCCTCGCTGGTCAGCACCATCAGCGGTCCGCACACGATGCCCGACGAAACCGGGATGCCGGACAACCGGTATTCTTCAGTCGAAGTGGTGGAGTCTGCCATGCTGCAAGTATGTTAGAACTTTGCAGCAGCTTGGCAAGCGGGCGTCATCTTTTTTTGGCCCGATTATGGATTGGGTTATTCCTCATCAAACTTTCGTTTGATCAAATCCTCGATTTCCTTGATTGCCTGGCCGGCTTCATCGCCAGCGGCGGTGATTTTCAGATGGGAACCGCAACCGGCCGCCAGCATCATCAAGCCCATGATGCTTTTCCCGTTCACTTCCTCGCCGTCTTTTTCAACGGTAATCTCGCACGGAAAGCGGTTGGCAATCCGGACAAACATTGCCGCGGGACGCGCATGCAATCCCAGCTTGTTCAAAATAACCACTTCCCGGCCCGCCGTATTTTCATCCGGGCCTGTTTTTATGTTCGCGACACCCATTGCGTTATCTCTCTTTTTGTTGCTGCATTTTATTCAGCAAACGCTCGTTAAACTCAAATGCCGAATGATGACCGATGCTTTTCAGCTTCTGGTCCAAAGCCGCCACTTCAACCAAACCGGATAAGTCGCGGCCCATCCGCACGGGAATTGTTACATGTGGAATCTTAATTTGCAATATCTCATAAAAGTGCTGGTCCAGGCCCAACCGGTCAATGTCCTCGCCCATTTTGCTCCATTCCTTCAGCGTCACCACCAAATCAATCCGCTTCTGGTAACGAATGCTGCTGGCCCCGAAGATGCTGGCCACGTTCAAAATGCCAATCCCGCGCACCTCAATATAATGCCGGGTCAGGTCATGGGAAGTGCCGGTCAGCTCGCGGCCCTCCAGGCAGCGAATTCTAGTCGCGTCATCCGAGACCAGGGAATAACCGCGCTCAATCAGCCCCAGCACGCATTCGCTTTTACCGATGCCGCTTTCCCCCACAATCAACACGCCGACTCCCTGGATGTCCACCATGCTGCTGTGCAGGGTAACGGTCGGGGCGAATTCTTCCTCAAGGACAATGGTGACGCGATTGACCAGCAGCGTCGTTTTGAACGGCGAGGTAAAAACCGGCACGCCGTAATGCTCCGCCTCCTCCAGCACATAAACCGGCGGCTTGATATTCCGGGTGTAAACCAGGCAAGGCAACTTGTGCGCGAAAATCTGCCGGATGCGCTGGCGGCGCTCCGTCAGCGGCAAACTGCTCAGATAGGCGCTCTCGCTGCTACCAATCAATTGCACGCGACGATAGGCGTAATACTTGAAAAAACCGGTTAGCGCCAGTCCCACCCGGTTGACCGAACCCTCGGTGATGCGGCGGCTCATGCCTTGCGCGCCGCCGACCAGTTTAAGCTGCAACGAGGCCGCGTGCTTGGCGTAAAACTGCCCGACGGTAATCTCCGGCTGCGCTTGTTTCTTATCGGTCATGAGTAGCGGCTTCAGGAATTGTATCCCGGGGGATGCGCCCGGCGCCAAGTCCAGGCGGTTTCAATGATGGTGGCCAACTTGTTAAAACGCGGACGCCAGCCGAGATCCATTTTCGCGCGGTTTGCCGACGCCACCAGCCGCGGCGGGTCGCCGGGACGCGGCGGCATCACCTTCGCCGGAATCGCCTGGCCGGTGAGCTTGCGCGCCACTTCAATTACCTGCCGCACGGAATAACCGTCGCCGGAGCCGAGGTTGAAGCAGCCGCTGACGGTGCGGTCCAGCGCCTTGATGTGCGCCGCCGCGAGGTCAACGACATGAATGTAATCACGGATGCAGGTGCCGTCCGGCGTGGCGTAATGGTCGCCGAAAATGGACATCTCCTCGCGCTTGCCGAGCGCCACGTCGAGGACGATGGGAATGAGATGCGTCTCGACCTTGCGATCCTCGCCGTTGAGCGCGGACGCGCCGGCCGCGTTGAAATAACGCAGTGCCGTGAACACCACCCCGTGCACCTGCTCATACCATTTCAACACCTGTTCGAACACCAGCTTCGAGTGACCGTAAGGATTGATGGGTTTCTGCGGGATGCGCTCGTCCATCGGGATTTTTTCCGGCGGGCCGTAGGTCGCGCAACTTGATGAAAAGACGAATTTTTTGCACCCGGCGCGAACCGCGGCCTCAAGCAAATTGGTGCCGCCCATCACATTGGTCTGATAATACACAAACGGATTGGTCATGGATTCGCCGACCAGCGCCTTGCCGGCGAAATGAATCACCGCCTCCGGCTTGAACCCGCTGACCGCGGCGCTGACCTGCGTGAAATTATTGACATCGCCCACCGTCAGCGTCGCGGGACTGACCACCGCCTCCCGGTGTCCTTCCTCCATGTTGTCAAACACCAGTACCTCGTGCCCGCATTGCAACAATTCTTCCACGCAAACACTGCCGATATAACCAGCCCCGCCAGTTACAAAAATACGCATAACGCGCACCATAATGAAGCAACGTCCCTTGAAGTCCCGCGGATTTTTTTCAAGCGCGTGGATTGTCGTG
>JAISDC010000136.1 GCA_031265105.1 Verrucomicrobiales bacterium | reverse complement strand
GCCGAGAAATTAACGGCTTGAGGTGAGCGCGTGAGCGCGTGAGCGCGTGAGCGCGTGAGCGCGTGAGCGCGTGAGCGCGTGAGCGCGTGAGCGCGTGAGCGCGTGAGCGCGTGAGCGCGATGCTTCGATATTATGGACTATCTCGGTCATCTTCAGCGGGTTATCGGCTTCTCACCTCGGTTAAACCACCCATGTTTTTTCGGTGGTCACCATCAGCTTACGCCGACAACAAATGCGACGTTACCTTAATCGCCATATTAAAGCAATGGTTTTCACGATTTTTTTTTTACAGGGAGATCATGGAGAACGTGGAGATTCTTTTTTTAACCTCCATGAACTCCATGTTCTCCCTGTAAAAAAATTCTCCGCGTCTCCGTGTCTCCGCGTTGAATGTGCTTTTACCGCCGCCGGCGCACTGCTGGCATTCCTCCGCCGCCGACGCTGACCAATTGGCCCCACACTGGGAGCGCCGGCATCTTGCCGGCTGTGCTGCCTTCTGCCGGCTGGAAGCCGGCGCTCCCAGTGCGGCCGATGTGCTTTTTACCGCCGGCGGCGCAGGAAGACCAGCAGCGTCGCGCCAGCGCCCAGCAGCAGCCAAGTGGAGGGTTCGGGGATGCTGTAGCTCAGGAGCAATTCGTTATTCAGGTACTTCAGGGAAAAACCCTCGTCCAGTTGCCACGTGGCCTGGTCGTAATTATCGAGCTGGCCGCTGATGATGAGCACGTTGTCGAACTGCTCTAATCCGCCAAGGTTGTTCACGTTCAGGGTGATTTGGTCATTCTCCGCAAAAGTCAGCCCGCCGCTGAAATTCAGTTGGTCATGGTCAGCGTTGCTGAAGATGTCGAAGTAATAGGTGAAATCACCCCAAAATTCCTGCGCCGCGCTGAACGTCAGCGTCCCCGTCGTCCCCAGGCCGCCGCCGGTGACGCCGGCGCTGTCCGCCTCAAAGTAAATAGTGTCCGTGGCAATCGTCCCGCTGCCGCCGAGCACGCCGTCAGCGTGGAATTTTAAATCTTGCGTCCACGCGTAGGCGGTGTCCACCAGCAGCACGCCGTGCGTCACCTCAATAAATTTGTTGTCGCCCAGGTTGGCGATGGTGCCGCTGTCGGTCAGTTGCAGGGTACCGCCGCTGACCGTCACCGCCGTGGTCCGGCTCAGGTTGCTGGTGCCGCTCAACAACAGCACGCCGCCGCTGACGATGGTTGTGCCGCTGTAGGTATTCAGGTTGGTCAGGTTCAGCGTGCCGTCGCCCACCTTGGTCAGCGACAGCACGTGGTTCACATCGGTGTCGGTCCAGCCGTTGAACATTTGGTCGGAAGTGCCGGGAACATTGACGATGGTGTATTGCGCGTTGTTGGTGAGATGGCCGTCGAAGACGGTGCTGTCGCCGCGATTGCCGACTTCAAAATTGTACGCGCCGTTGTCGCCGACGGCGCGTACCATAACCGTGCCGTCCTGGTCTTCCGGCAGATACGGCGACATCCCGCCGTCGGCCTGGTTTTTGTCAATGTAAGCGGACGCCAGGCTGCCAACCTTATAGTCACCGGGCGCGGCCAGTTCCAAAAAAGTCAGGTTGTAGCCGTAAGTCCAAGTGCCGTCCAAATAGCTGGTGCCGCTGAAGCCGAGCACCACGGCGGTGTTTTCCAGGTTGGCGCCGGTGCCGGTCAGTTGAAAACGTCCGTCGGTGGTGCGATTGTCGCGCGGACGGGCGGCGATGAGATACAGCTTGCCGGCATAATCGCTCATGTCCCCCTGCACCCAGATCGTGCGCCCGCCGAAGTTGTGCAGCAGCGACATCTCGGCATCGGCGGCGCCGTGCCACGCGCCGCGGAAGCGCGTGTTGTCCGAATCGATCCCCAGCATGTTGTCCTTGCCGCTGATGGTGATTTCCGAATAAATGCCGTCGCTGTTGCCCACCCCGCCCATGCTGGTCAGCACCCCCGCGGTGCCGCTGAAGAACAGGCCGCCGCTGCCCATGGCCTCGCGGTGGTAAATCCGCTGATTACTGCCGACGGTGATGCCGCCGAAAATATTGGTCGGGGTCACGCCGGCTTTGCCGACCAGCGACACGTTGCCCTTGAATTCCAAGCCGCCGGTGTGGTCGTTGGCAACCATAAAACTGAAGCCGCCGCTGGTGCTGTTGGTGACCAGCACCCGCAGGTTGCCGGAGAAATTGGTGTACTGGACGCCGGAATAATCGCCGGCGCCGGCCAGCGTCAGCGTGCTGGTGGTGACGGCGGAATTCTCAACGCGGCTGTTGTAGAAATCGTAACCGCGTAACTCGGTGACGGTGAGGTTGTGGCCGTTGAGGGCCAGGGTGCCGCCGTTGACGCCGAGGAGGGCGGTCTCGCCGAGGGCGTAGTCGCTGTCCATGACCAGCGTGCCGGCGTTGATGGTCACGCGCTTGCCGTTGAGCGCGAGGTTGTCGCGGCTCAGGATCAGCGTGCCGGCGCCGGACTTGGTGAGGCCGTTGGCGCCGGTGATGGATGAGGAAATAATGAGATCGCCGACCCCGCTGGTCCAGACGAAGAACTCCTTGTTGTCGGCCATGATACTGCCGGCCGCGCCGGTGATTTCGTAATCGTATTTGCCGGTGAAAATCAGCCCGCCGGCGAGCAGTTGCAACTGATAATCGCCGAGCGCCAGCGTGTTGTCCGCCAGGTCGCCGCTGGTGGCGTGGCCGGAGATTTTAAATCCCGCGTACCGGGAGCCGGCCTGACTGCCGGGTCCCAGGGCCAGGCTGCCGCTGCCGGCGAGCAGGCCGGTGGCGGTGCCGTCCCAAAAAGAACTGGCGAACGCCGTGTAGTCCGTGAAGGCGTAATACAAGTTGTCAGTGCCGCGCTTGGCGAAGTCGCGATCCACGCCGTCCGTGCCGATGGTGATGAACGCCTGCGCCGCGCCGGAACCGGCCTGGTTGGAATATTCCGCGCTCGCATTCGTGGCGCCAAAGACACCGTCAGCGTTGACATCAAGCGTGCCGCGAGTGTCAGTGTTGCGATAAACCGAGGTCACGAAGGTGGCCGTGCTGCCCGCCTCGCGCTGGATGCGGGAATTGCCGTGATTGAGGTAGCTGTTGCCGCTGATGCTCTCGCCGATGCCGGCGCCGGTGCCGCCGCGAATAATCATCATGCCGCTTGCATTGAAGCCGACGGTGCGGCCGCCGAGCTTGCTGCCCTCATCGGCAGTGTAATCCAGAATCAGGCGCATGTTGGAGACCAAGTCGAACGACTGGGTCGTAGTGTCCGCGTGGCCGGTCAGCGTGACACTGTTCCACAAGGCGTTAAAATTGATGCGCCCGTTGCCGGTGATGTTGCCGATGCTGATGCTGGGCAAGTCCGCGTAGTCGATGCGCGGGAGACTACTGCTCAAGACGCGCCCTTGAAAACCGGCGTAATTATTGTTAGTGACCACCTCATTGATGAACAGCGTGCCGCTGGTCAGGCCGGTGGTGGCGTAGCTGTCGTTGGCGTTGACCGTCAGGATATTGTTGTTGCCGGTGGTGTTGGTGCTGATCACCCGGCCGAGGTGCACATTGCCGTGGCCGCCGTTGTTTTGTACCGTGAAAGCCTGGCCGGCGGTGACGTTGAAATCGCCCAGGATATACTGGTCAACACCGCTGAGGTTGATGATGCGGATGTTGTTGACGATATTGTTGTAGGTGCCGCCGGTGATCACGTAGCTGGTGTGGTCGTTGGTGCCGGTGAATTTCATCCACTCATAGGTGGCGGCGGTGTACGCGCCGGTGGCGGTCAGGGTCAGCGTGCCGGAACCGGCGTCGCCGAAGGTCATCGTGTTGTTATTGGGCAGGCCGCCGTTCCAGTTTCCGGCGTCGTCGAATTCATTGTTAGTGGCGGAACCGGTCCAAGTGATAGGGACTGCTAAT
>JAISDC010000095.1 GCA_031265105.1 Verrucomicrobiales bacterium | reverse complement strand
CACTAATACGGCGCTGGCTAATAAAACCATCGTGCTGGGCGGCACGCGCACCATCGGGACGCTGAACGTGACCGGCGCGGGCGGCGTCAACGCCTCCGGCACGTTGTCCATCGGTAACGCGGGGCAACTCCTCGCCTTTAATAACAGTGCCAGCGACGCCGTCATCAACCTCGGCGGCGGGATTACGCTGCGGGTGCTGGCCAATGTCAGCGCCAGCGGCAATCTACAGGTGAACAATAACAGCGGCGTCGTGGGGAGCATCGTGCTCGGCGGGACCACGACCATCACCGGCACGGCGAAGTTCAGCAACGCCGACCCGTACGCGGGCATCACGGTCAGCGGGCGGCTGGCGGCGGCGGGGGTGGTGAAGGACGGGTCGGGCAGCCTCATCCTCAGCGGTAGCGGGAACGCCATCACCGGCAACATCGCGTTTAACAATGGCAGCATCGTCATCGGCAATAATAATGTGCTGGGCAGCGGCGCCATCAACCTCAACGGCAGCGGGGCGCGGCGGCTGAATTTGCAAAACGCCACCGACCGGTCGCTGACCAACGCGCTTAATCTCTCGACCACCGACCTCATCGTCGGGCGCGAGGACGCGGCGACGGCCTCGGCGCTCCGCACGCTGACCATCAACCCGGCGGCGGCGTCCGTATCAGCGCTCGGCAGCGGCACCCGCACGCTGACGGTGGAGTCGCTCACCGGCCTGGCCTTCGGCAACAACCAAGCCTTCAGCGGCGGCACCCTGCTCAAGGACGGCGGCGGTGTCCTCACGCTGGGCGGCGCGGCCAGCACCTTCACCAAGTTGCAAGTCGAACTCGGCACCGTGCGCGGTTTCCTCAACGGCAACACCACCCTCGGCGGCGGGCCGAGCGTGTTCGGCGCGGGCAACATCAGCGTCACCGGCGGGAATACAGTACTCGAAATCACCGGCACGAATAACGCCGACACGCTGACCATCGGCAACAACGCCAACATTTCGCTCAACGACTACGCCACCTTCAAGCTCAGCGGCGGCGGTTTGGCGCTGGTCGGCGGCACCATCAACCTCAACGGCAACGGCATCCTCGACTACGGCGCGGGCACGGTCACGCTGGGCAACACCGCCATCCTCGGCGCGTCCGCTGACGGTTTCAACTTCGGTAGCAATTTGATTTTCACCGCCAACACCGGCATCACCAGCACCGGCACCTACCGCTACAACCTCACCAACAGCGGTACGCAAATCCTCAGCCGCGACAGCGCGGGCGCGGTCAGCATCAGCGGCACGATGATTAAGACCGGCACCGGCCTGACCCTCGTGGACTCCTCCGTCACCATGCTGACCCTGACCAGGCCCTTGCAACTGGATGCCGGCACCTTCGACCTCGGCGCCAACGCCGTGTTCATCGGCACCGTCGCCATCGGCGGCGGCGACCTCGCCTTCGGCCGGGCCGCGCAGATGGGCGGCGGCAGGCTGGCCTTTGACAGTGCCTCCACCGGCGCGGCGCGGTTGCGCGGCTTCGACGAAACCTTCGCCGGCGTCAGCGTCGGCGCGGGCGCGATTGCGCGCCTCGACCTCGGCGGCGACATCATCCGGGCCACCACGCTGAACCTCGGCACCGTCAGCTTTGCGAACACCACCGGCATCCTGAGCGTCGCCGGTTATCTGCCCGGCGCCAACAGCGACCACGTCAATTTGACGAACACGCTGACCTCCACGCAACTGGCGAACCAAGTCTGGTTCTACGGCTACAACCCGGGCGCGACCCAGAGCGGCAGCGAGTTGTTCACCCCCGTCGCTGGCGGCATACCGGACTTCCTGCGCGTTGAGTGGACCAGCGGCGCGAACACTATGGACGCCGCCGATTATCGCAACTGGCGCGTGGTCGGCAGCAACCTCGTCAATCCGCTGGCGGTGCCCAACGCCCCCGGCGTTACCGTGGTCATTGGCAACGCCGCCGGTGAAATCGGCGCGAGAACTCTCACCGGCGCGAATTTCGGCGTTACCGGCAGCACCTGGACGGTCGGCAATATTATTTTCGACAGCACCATCAGCAGCGGCAATGCCCAGATGGCCGTTGACTCCGGCGCGGGGGTCACGCTGGTCTATGACAGCGGGCGCGCAGGCGTGCCGGCGGTCATCCAGAACAACAGGATGTATTACCCGTATATTCGCGGCACGGGATTGCTGCAATCCGACTTGTTGCTGACCGGCAACAACGCGATGATGTTTAGTCAGGTACTTACCGGCACCCACAATGTCATTATCGACAAGCCCGTTGGGACCAGTACTGAGATAAGATGGTACGGCAACAGCCCGAATTTTTTGGGTGATATGGTGCTGCAGTCTGGCGCTCTCTACACTCTCGCCGGGAACTACGGGCTGGGCCGCATCATTTTTAGCGGCACGAGCACGACTAACTCTCCTCTCCTTGCGGGCACGACGGGCGGCTCCAGCGGCAAAATGCACATCTCCAACCAACTGGTTATCAACAGTAATTTTAGCCTTAGTCACGTCTGGATTGATTATGGCGGCGATATTGAGTTGACCGCCAATCGCGCGCTGACCGTCAATGTCGAAACCAGCACGCCGGGTCAACGCGCTTCCGTCACCTTCAGCGGCAGCACCAATCTCACCGGCAGCGGCAGACTGACCAAGTCGGGCGCCTCGGCGGAATTGTTAAGCGGCAACAACTCGTTCTCCGGCGGCTTGGCGGTTAGCAGCGGCATCTTGTACACCACGGTTGGCGCCAACGGCCTGACCATCGGGCGTTTGGACGCGGGCAAAAATTATCTGGGCACCGGCAGCATCAGTGTCGCCGGCGGCGGTTCCTTGCGAGTGGACACGCAAGGTTACGCCACCACGGTCAGCGGCGTCACCGGCAGCGACGCGATTATCAATCTCAGCTCCGCTTTCATGTCGTTTGACAACGGCGGGCTGGTGACGCTCGGCACCAACAGCCGGGTCATCGGCAACAACACCGACGCCGCGCAACTGCGCGTAAGTGGCAGCCTGGTGCTGGACGGCGTGCAGTTCGGCAACGGCGGCGCGGACTCGGCGCGGAACGTGGTGCTGAATCTCGACACCACCACCAACCCGGACGGCTTGCGCGTGACCAAGGGCGTCAACGGCAGCGCCACGGTCGGCGGACTGCGCCAGATAGTCAAGACCGGCGCCGGTCAGGCGACCCTGGATTCGGCGCTGACCTTCACCATCGGCGGCAGCGTCATCCTGAACGGCGGCGTGCTGCGGCTCACCGGCAACAACCAAATCACCCACTACGACACCTCACTGACCGACATCTTGCTGAACGGCGGCGGCCTGGGCGTGGAGGGCACGACCCAGAATTTCGACACCCTGCACCTGTTCGGCAACGGCGGCTCGCTGTTGCTGGGCGCTGACGGTAAGTTGACCTTCGCCAACGCGGGCAGCGGCGCGAGTTGGCTGACCACCGGCTTGTTGTCCATCCAGAACACCAGCGGCGTGTGGAACGCCAACGGCAGCGGCGCGTTCGTGCGGTTCGCTAACAACCCGAATTTATCGACGCTGGACAATATTTCCTTCACTGGCTACGAAGCCGGCGTGCAGGTCACAAGCACCAACGGCTATTACTATTTGCTGCCGTCCGCGGACGCGCTGGCGACGGTTGAATGGAGCGGCGGCGGCGCCAACACGCAGTGGAGCCTGGGTACCAACTGGCTCACCGGCAGCGCGCCCAACGCCGTTGACGCCAGCGTGTCCGTCAAGGATATTGACCAAAATCTGGCCACCAAGACCATTGACGTCAACAGCGCCTACACCCTGTCACGACTGAACGTGACCTCGGTGCAAACCGCCGTCACCCTCGGCGGCAGCGGCACGCTGATTTTCAACCGCAGCGGCACCGGTGCGGCCTCGCGAATTTTGCACGACGGCGGCTCGATTTTGACCGTCGGCAGCGCGGTGGATTTGCGGACGAATGTTGAACTGTCCGCCAATGTGCCGACCGGCGCCGGCTACGTGAAATGGACCGGCGCGGTCGGCGGCAGCGGCGGCTTCACCAAGACCGGCGCGGGCACGCTGCTGTTGCTGAACAAGGACAACACCTACAGCGGCGGCTTTGACTGGCTGGACTCGTCACGGATTCAACTGGGCGGCGCCAGCGCCGCGAGCTTCGGCGGCGCGTGGTTCGGCACGGGCACGCTGACCATCGGCGATGGCGACGCCAGCGAGAATTTTTATCTGGAAACTTATAACGCGCAACTCGCCGCCGGGTCGGTCACGACGGCGAACACCAGCCGCACTGTCAGTAATAATTTTGTCCTGCGCGGCAATTTGATTCACCAGTTTCAAAGCGACCTGGGCGTTACACTGAGCAATTCCGCTGACTTCCAGTCCTACATCTACTTTAACGGCAACGGCGTGATTGGCACGTTGGATGACGAAGGGAAGGAGTTCATCGTCAGTAATGTTGGTGGCAGCACTGCGCGGACGACACCCGGCACCGTGATTATATTTGCGGGTAATCTTACCGGTTACGCCAACCTCGTGCAGGACGGGAATGGCACCGTCTATTATCGCGGCGATAACAGCGGGTTTCTGGGTAATTTTATTTTTCAGCACGGTCAGGCGTATGTGGGCAAGAATCAGGCGCTAGGCTCGGGGACGGCGATTTTCAGGTCCAACAGCACCTATGACGCGGTGTTGCGCAGTGAAAACGCCACCGCCGCCAACCCGATTGTCCTGTCCAATCCGTTTGTCTGGGACGGTAATGCGTTCGGCCTGTTCGGTTATTTTAATTTGAATTTGAACAGCGCCGCGACCGGCCAGTACAGCGTGGTCAACGCTCCCGTTGTGCATATGAAAGGCAGTGGCGTCGCCACTTTCGGCAAGGACCATGTCATCACCGGCAGCGGCAGGCTTACCTTTGGGCAGGAAGGCAGTTATGGCAATAGTGGCACCACGAGATTTTTGGGCGCCAATACGTTTTCCGGCGGCGTGACCATCGGCTCCGGCGCTGTTGTGCAGGCGGGGCGCGATTCGGTGGTGGTCGACGGTACTTTGGTCAGCGGCGCGTTCGGCACCGGCACGTTGCTTTTTGTGAGTCAAAATGTCGGCATCGGCGCATACGTGGGCGCTGACAGTGTCAACCCGAACGCCACCTCCATTCGCGTGTCCAATCCAATTTCCCTGAACTATAACAAGTTCGGCGTGGTCAACAACAGCGGCGGCGGCGCGTTGCCGATGCTGATTCTGGACACCGGCAGCATCGCCCTGCGCCAGGGCAAGGGCGATTTGACGATTGATATTGCCACCGGCACGACCAATGTGCTGCGGATTGAGTCGTTGCTTTATGACCGCGATGTTTCCACCCCCGGCGGCATCACCAAGACCGGCGCTGGGGTGCTGGAACTGGCCAACTTGAACAACGAAATCAGCGCGGGCGTCGAGGCGCAGGCGGGGGTGGTGCGCGCGCGGGTCAGCGGGGCGAGTGTGTCGGTGGGTTCGCACGCGCCGGGCGCGTCGGTCTTCGGCACCGGCGAGTGGCTGACCAAGACCGCCAGCGGCGCGGGCAACGCCGGGGCGTTTGAAATCGCCGCGGACACCGCCGGCGCGACGGTGACGCTGACCGGCAGCAACGCCTTTGTATTGAACGACAACGGGCAGTTGCGCGTCACTGGCAGCAACATTACCACGGTGCTCGCCAGCGGCGGCTACTTGGTGTCCACCGACACGGCGGGGCAGGAAGGCTCCATCGTGGCGGACTTGGTGAAGACGACGAATTACACGCTGGGGGTGAAGATGGCGGCGAAGAACTGGCAACTGGACGCGGGGACGGTGAACCTGGCGCGGGCGAATCTGACCAACAGCGCGGGGACGATTACGTTCCAGGCGGGCAGCGTGCTGAACGTGAATCATAACGTGCAGACGCTGTCCAACCTCGTGGTGGAGGGCAACGCGACGATCGACGTATCGGGCGGCCTGCCGAGCAACCCGGTCATCGTGACCATCGGCACCGTCACGGTGAACACGGGCCTGCTGACGTTCAGCGGTTGGCAGGGCGACATCCCGACGGGCAAGGGTTCGACCATCGTGCAAAGCACGCTGAATGTGGGCACGGTGGTGCGCGGGGTGAGCCTGGACAGCGGCATCGAGCAGGCGATTGTGCGGCGGAACATCGACGGGGTGAGCGTGCTCATCCCGTATGATTTGATTTTCACCTGGGACGGGCAGGCGGGCAACAACCTGTGGGAGGTGAAAGACTGGAGCAAGAACGGGACGCACAGCGACATCGAGCAGCCCGACGGGGTGACGGCGACGGCGATTTTCGACACGACCGCGGCGAACCTCTCCGGCCAGACCGTCAACCTGAGCGACAACCGGCGGGTGGGCACGCTGAACTTCACCGGTGC
>JAISDC010000285.1 GCA_031265105.1 Verrucomicrobiales bacterium | reverse complement strand
GACCGCGCGGCCCGGCGCGACCCAATCGCTGTCGCTCGGCTAAAAACTGCCGGCATTGCCGCGCGGGGCCGAGGCGTTCATCACGTTTAACTTTTACACCAAGACCGCGTCCGCCTGGGCGCCGCAAGGCCACCTCGTCGCGTGGGAACAAATCCAACTCGCCAAGGCCGCGCCCGCGCCGCAACTCAGGCCGCGCCCGCTGACCGTGACCGCCGACCGGCTGACCGTCAGCGGCGGCGACTGGCAATTGCGTTTCAACAAAACCACCGGCCTGCTCACGTCACTGTCAGCGGCGGGCCGCGAATGGCTCGCCGACGCTGACGCCGGCCCGCGCCTGCAAGTCTGGCGCGCCGCCACTGACAATGACGGCATCAAACTGCGCGCGGTGCAGAACAACAGCCTGCTGAGCCGCTGGCTCGCGCACAACCTCGACCAAGTGCGGCTGCGGCTGAAAGACCTCACCGTCAGCGGCAGCGCCGTCCGCGCGGTGCATGAGGCCAGCGGCCGCGGGCAATGGGACGACTTCCGCCACGAGCAACTGTTTGCAGTGCTCGCCGACGGCTCACTGCGCGTGACCAACCGCGTCACACTGGGCCGAAACATGACCGTGGACTTGCCGCGCGTCGGCGTGGTCTGGCGACTGGCGCCGGGGCTGGAACAAGTGCGCTGGCTCGGCCTTGGCCCGCTGGACAACTACAGCGACCGCCGCGCCGCCGCCATCGTCAGCGTGCATGAAAACACCGTCAGCGGCCTGCACGTCCCCTACGTCATGCCGCAGGAACACGGCAACCACACCGCCACGCGCTGGGTCGAATTACGCGCCGCCGACGGTGGCGCCGCGCTGCGTTTCACCGGCGCGCCGCTGCTGGATTTTTCCGCGAGCCATTACACAGCGGACGACTTGTTCAAAGCGAAACACACCATCGACCTAACACCGCGCCCCGAGACGGTGCTGAACCTCGACCTCGCGCAACGCGGCCTCGGCACCGCCAGTTGCGGCCCTGACACGCTGGAACAATACCGGCTGCATGGCCGGCGCCACACCTTCACCTACACGCTGACGGTGGCGTGAAATGAGCTTCATTAACGCAAAGACGCAAAGGAGCGAAGGAATTTTCACCACGAAGACACAAAGGCACGAAGGCCGTTTTTTCAAACAAACCTCCGTGCCTCTGCGTCTCTGCGTTGAATGTGCTTTTAGAACTGGTGCCGGTAGCCCGCGGTTAGTCCCCAGGGCTTGTCATACTTGTCGCCGAAGGAGGCTTCGTAGTCGAGGTGGAGTTGGTTGTTGGCGTTTAATTGCCAGATGATACCGCCGCCTACTTCGGCACGGGCACCGTCAGTGTTGGCGCGGGTGGATTGGTAGCCATTGTGGATGGTGCCGCCGGTGCTGATGGTTTCTACGCCGCTGATCTTGATGTAGGGCTGGAGTGCGCCGCTGTTGGTGAGGTTGATGGTTCTGCCGAAGAGGGTGCCGAGGCGGAGTTGTAGGGCGTCAAGGTCTTGGGCTTTGAGGGTCATGTGGCCGGCGGTGTAGTCTTCGGCGAGGATGTGGAGGTAGTTGACTTGGAACTGGGGTTCGATGAACCAAGCATCAGCGAAGGTGAACTTTTTGCCGATTTCGAGGCTGCCGCCGAGGTTGACGTCGCTGTACTTGGCGGTGATTTGACTGCCGCTGTAGGGGGCTTTCAAGTCGTTGTCAACACTGGCAGCTTTGAACGTGGCATCTATATAGAAGCCGCTGCTGTGGAGCCAGGTGGCATAGAGTCCGCCGTAATAGGAGTTGATCTCACCGTCAGCACCAGGGGTGCGGTAGTTGAGGTCGCTTCTGCCGTAGCCAGCATAGACGCCGAGATACAGGTCACTGTCAGTGGACAAGGTGAACTTATGGTCGGTGCCAATATCCACGCCGTAGGTGAGTTGTTCGTAGGCTTTGCCTGATACTTGGCTGCCGATGTTTAACTGTTGGCCGTAACTTCTGAGCCAGAGGTTTTCGATTAGGCTATTGTATGGAACGCGGACATCCTTGTCCGCTTGCGGGCGGGACGCCCGCGCTCCATAGCGCAGTTCACCCATGCGCTTGAGTAAGCTGTCTTGCTGGGCGAACCACAGGCTTTGTTGGACGGCGATGGCGCTGTTGAGGACTGCGCCGGCGGGGCTGGTGCCGCGTTGGGTGAAGTGGGGGTTGCCGGCGGGGTCATGGCCGTCCTGGGTGTATTCTTCGAGACCCCAACTGAAGTTGTCCCAGATCCAGTTTGCTTTGTTTTCGCCGGTGACGAGGGTGTTGGCGACGGTGTTGGGGTCGCGCAGGCCGTCGCCGGTGGCGCTGATGATGCCTCTGGGGTGGCTGGTGGCGGCGGTGCTGCCGGTGACAGTGCTTTTGGCGCCGGTGTCGCTGTCAACGGGGAAGTACCAGGTGCTGTCGCCGCTGATGCTGTCGCTGTGGATGGCGAGATAGTTGCCGTGTGCGCCGAGATGGATGATGCCGTGGTTGTCGAGGTGGTTGAGGACGGAATCTTTGGTGAAGTCCCACGTGCTGTCGCCGCCAACGATGAGGTTGCCGCCGTTGTAGCCGCCGGTGCCGGTGGCGTTGTTGTTGAGGTTGATGATGAGCGTGCCGTCGCCGAGGTTATTGGCGTCGCCGGTCAGGGTGCTGGCGTTGAGGGTGACGCTGAGGGTACCGGAGGCGACGTTGGTGATGTCGCCTTGGATGTCGGCGTGGGCGCTGATGTGGATGTCTTGACGGACGGGGGAGCTGGTGAGCAGGGCGTTGCCGCCGGCGGAGTTAATGGCGCCGCCGATGATGGTGAAGGGGGCGTTGCCCAGCAGGTTGAGGCCGGTGTCGGTGGCATTGATGATGGTGTTTTCCAAACGAACGCCATCGGTAAAGTCCCGCACAATGATGCCGGTGCGGGCGGTGATTTCGCTGTTCGTCAGCGTGAGGGAGGCGCCGCTGCCGCGGAAGCCCACGGTATCGCCGGCGCCGGTGGCGATGAGTTGCAGGTTGTCGCCCACCAAGGTGCCGCCGGAAGCCGTTCCCAATACAACGCCGCCGTCGGCGGTGGTGATGAGGCGGCTGTTGTAAATTTCCGCCGCGCCGTTGGTGTAAACGTTGATGGCAAGGGCTTGCGCGAAGATGGTAATCTCAAAGTTATCGGCGATCAGTTTGGAGCCGACGCCGACCACATCCACGCCGTTGGAGTTTGATTGGCCGATGGAATTATAAACATACAGTGTGCCGCTGTTTCCCACCCCGCCCAATCTTCCGGCGGTGCTATCCGGGACGAGCAGGGTGCTGCTGAACAGATAGGCCACGCCGCCATCGGCGGCACGAACAGCCGAAGCGCCAGAGTTCCCGGCGACGGTGTTCAACGTGATCGCGGTGCCGCTGTAAACGGCGGGGGAGGCGAGGCCGTTGCTGGACACTTCCAGCGCCGCATAGCCGGAGATGCTGGTGTAAGTGTTGTCGGAGTCGAAGGTGGTGCCCGAGGTGTTGACGTATTTGTTCTGCGCAAGCACATTCAACGCGGAGGCACTGAGGGCGCAGAGGAGGGTTAAGAATAGAGTTAGTTTGCGTGTTGTCATGTTGGGGGTTTTCATAAAGGTTTTAATCCGCAGATTAC
>JAISDC010000260.1 GCA_031265105.1 Verrucomicrobiales bacterium | reverse complement strand
GGGCGTCTCGCCCGCTGGCGGGCGGGACGCCCGCGCTCCATAGCGCAGTTCGCCCATACGCTTGAGCAAGCTGTTTTGCTGCGCGAACCACATGGCTTGCTGGATCGCCACGCTGCTGTTCAAGACCGCGCCCGCTGGGCTGGTGCCTTGTTTGATGAAGTAGTCGCCGTCCTTGATAATGGTGTCGATACCCCAGTCGATGGGATCCCATTGCCAGTGTTCCGTGCCGTCGCCGCTGACGATGCCGGGCAGTACGTCGTTGGGATTGAGTTGACCATTGCCGGTGGTGTCGATGTGAACTGTGCCGTCACCGTCAGCGGTGTCGGTGATGTTGAGGGAACCGCCCTCACCAGTGTCGCTGTTGACGCTGATGTTGATGGTGCCGCTGTGGGTCATGTTGTCGAAGATGACTTCATAATCGCCGATGTTCCACACGCCGTGGTTCTCGCCGTAGTTGCCGTGGCTGTCTTTATCGAAAGTCCACACGCTGTCGCTGCCGGTGATGAGGTCGCCGCCGTGGTAGCCGCCGGTGCCGGTGGAGTTGTGGTCGAGGGTGATGACTAGCACGCCGTCTTCATCGTTGATGACATCGCCGGTCAAGGTGCTGCCGTTGAGGTTCACGGCCAGCGTACCGCTGCCGCTGTTGGTGACGTCGCCGTTGAGGCCGCTGCCGCCGTTGACGTTGACGACGGTAGCGGTGCCGCCCGTGATGCTGGTGATGCCACCGGCAGCGGAAGTGTCCACATCGTTCAGGGTGACCTGGGTGACCTTGCTGTCGCCGGCGCCGTTGCTGATTGACAATAACTGGCCGCCATTGGTTGCCAGGGTGCCGCCGTTAACGGTCACTTTGCCACTGCGCATGATGTCCAACGCGCTGCCGCTGCCGGAACTCGTCACCGAACTGTTTTCGAGTATCACCACGCTATCACCCAACTCAACGGTAATGCCGTTTAACGACGAGTTGATGCTCGTGTGGTAGGCGGCGAAGGTGCTGCTTTGACCGACTGTCACCGCGCCATAGCGGTCGGTTATGTTCGGTGTGTTGATGACGGAATCGGTGAACTCGGCGTAGGCCCCGCTGCCGGTGACCACCACGCCCAAGCCCCTGGCGCCCGAAGGGTTGATCACGACGGCATTGGCATGTAACCTGGTGTTAGCCTCCTGCATGGCCACGCCCCACATATTTCCGGTGCCGGTTACGGTCATGGTGCCGCTGTTGAGGAGCGCCGTGCCGCCGGTTTGCAGGGTCAAAGCGGAGAGTCTGGTGTTAAGGTTGAAATTCGTCAGGCTGACCACGCTGTCCCGGACCACCGGCCCGTTGCCATTCGTGGACAGTTCGGAGTCGGTGATAATCAGCGTCGAATGGTCGCCGAGTCCCGCCAGATTCGTGGTCATGGTCGCGGTGATCTGGCGCAGTTCCACCTTGGAAGCATTCAGGCGGATGCCATAGACATTACCCTCGCTACCCGACAGGGAACCGGTCGTCGTGAGGTTTCCGCCCGTGATGTCAACGGTACCTTGGTCGGACACGATCAAGGCGGTGGCGCCCGCTCCCGTCCACGCGGTGCCGCTGAGGGTGAGGTTGGCGCCCTCATATAGCGTCTCGCTGCCGCTGACTTGCAGGGCGGACTGGCTGGAGGTGCTTTCGTAGGTGCTGCCGGATTCCATCACGGTGCCGCTGGTGACGACCTTGTTGTCCGCGAAGACGGTCAGCGTCAGCGCAGGGAGGAGGGTTAATAGCAGGGTTAGTTTGTGTTTTTTCATGTTGGGTGTGTGCATAAATGTTCTAACTCAGGCCACGAAGGCGCAAAGACGCGAAGGATGGTAGCCTTACCGCATGGGGAATGATGCGGGTAAAGTTCTGCGAGAAAATTAAAAGGTCGGGGCAAGAGTCATACTGAGCGCGTGAGCGCGTGAGCGCGTGAGCGCGGTGTACTTACTTTATGACTTATCTTTTTCATCTTCAGCGGGTTTTTATCACGCGATATGACGATTTGACGAGGGGACGATATGAGGTCAGGTGAGATGACGCAAGGTTTTTTTCGTTTTTTTTAACCACCGATGGACATGGATAAACACGGATTATTTTTTTGTTTTTTATCCGTGTCCATCGGTGTTCATCGGTGGTTAAAAAATCCATCAACAACCAATTTCGCGCCTGCGCGTGAACACGGTTCCGCTGATGATGAGCATGGCGGCGAAGACGATCAGGCATTGGGCGGGGAGTCGCAAGCGCAAGACATTTTCCAGCAGGGCGTGGACGGCGACCGCGGCGACGCCGCCGAGGTTGAGCAGCAGGTTGGTGGCGGCGATGACCCGGCTGCGGCGGTCCTCGGCGGCGTGGTCTTGCAGGTAGGTGTTCAACGGCACGATGAACAGGCTGGAAAAAATACCTAACAGTAATAGCGACGCCACATACGGCCAGCCGGCGGGATACAGCAGCGTCAGCGCCAGCAGCGCGCCGGTCATGCCCAGGCTGCCAATCGGCACCAGGCCCATGACCGGGCGGTGTTTGGCGAGCCGGATGACCAGCAGCGCCCCGATGATGATGCCGCCGCCCATGACGGCGAGGTAGGCGCCGCTGACGAAGCCCGCCCGGCTGCTGTCGGGATGCAGGAACCGGCCGACGCTGACCATGATCAAATACAGCAGGCCGCCGAGCGAATAAAACCAGGCGATGCCCAGGGCGGGCCAGAATAATCGGCGGACGCGCCACAGGTACGCGATGTCGCGGAAATGGTTCCAGAACAACGACCAGACGAACGGGTCGCGGCTCTGCGCGCCGGCGGTTTTGGCGTTGCCGAACACCAGCACGGACAGGACGCAGCCCAGCGTCAGCGCGATGAAGCAACCCGCCGCGCCGTGCCAGGGATTATTGAACGCGCCGTCCAGCCAGGCGAACAGTCCCGCGCCGGCCAGCCCGCCGAGCAGGATGCCGAAAATGGTCAGCGATTCCATCCAGCCGACCGCGTGGGTGAGGTGCGCGGAGCCGACCATTTCCTTGAGCGCGCCTTGTTTGGCCGGGGAAAACACGCAGGCTTGCAGCGCGAGCAGGAAAAACACCGCGACGGCGCCGGGCAGGGAATGCCGCCACAGCGCGAGCATCATCAGGAACATCAGCGCGGCTTGCAGCCACAGCGCGTATTTCAAGACCGCTTGCTTGGGATAACGGTCGGCCAGCCACCCGCACAACGGCGAGAAGATGACGAACGGCAGCACCAGCAGCGCCGCCAGCAAGTCGGTGACCCAGTCGGCCGCGGCGGCGCTCAGCACCAGCGGCGCCAGGCTGATCAGCGCGAGTTTCGAGGCGTTGTCGTTGAAGACCACCTGGGTTTGCGCGATGAGCAGGCGCCAGAGGGATTGGTGATCGGGTTGCATGGCCGGGTAAACGGGCCGCCAGCATACGCTGACGGCGCGGCCGAAGACAAACAGAATCGCGCGCAAATCAGCCATCGACAAGCCGCCGCCCGGAATCTTAAATAGGCCCGTGCCCGACAAACCGCTGGAACAACTGGAAAAGTTCGCCATCGACGTCATCTTGGAGCGTCGGCGCGGCAAGCGCGCCGCCATCTTGCGGTCGGTGTTGTGGGCGCTGTCGCTGGTGTACCGCCGGCTGATGCGCTGTCGCTGGTGGTGGTACGAGCGGCGGCTGGCGCGCTGGCATTCGGTGGGTTGCCTCACCATCAGCGTCGGCAACCTGACGGTCGGCGGCACCGGCAAGACGCCGATTGTCGAGCAGTTCGCGCGGACGCTGACACTGGCGGGCCGCCGCGTCGCCATCCTCAGCCGCGGCTACAAAAGCCTGCCGCGCCCGCTGGCGCAGCGCCTGTGGAACCGGCTGACCTTTCGCTCCAATTACATCCCGCCGCGGGTGGTGTCCGACGGCCGCTCGCTGTTGCTGGACTCCGGTCACGCCGGGGACGAGCCGTTCATGCTGGCGTCGAACTTGCGCGATGTGGTGGTGCTGGTGGACAAGGACCGGGTGAAAAGCGCGTTGTACGCCATCCGGCATTTCAACGCGGACACGCTGCTGCTGGACGACGGCTATCAGTACCTGCCGCTGAAGGAGCGGCTGAACGTGACGCTGGTGGACCGGCACGCGCCGTTCGGCAACGAGCACGTGCTGCCGCGCGGCACCCTGCGCGAGCCGCACGAGCACTTGAAGCGCGGCGACGTGATTTTCGTGACCAAGTGCGACGGCGGCGACATTACCGGGTTGAAGGAGCGGATTCGCGAATATAACCGGCACGCGGAAATCATCGAATGCGCGCACCGGGCGCTGTATTTGCAGGATTTGTACACCAGCGCGCGGCAGCCGTTGCAATACCTGCGCGGGCGCGACATCGGCGCCGTGGCCGGCATCGCGGTGCCGGAGAGCTTCGAGGGCGCGCTGCGCGGCCTGGGTGCGAACCTCATTTACCGCCGGCACTACGCCGACCATCACCGTTACACCGACCAGGAAGTGACCAACGCCATCAACCGCACCCGCGCGCGCGGCGGCCACGCGCTGCTCACCACGGAAAAGGACGCCGTGCGATTTCCGCGCGTGAACCGTCAGGATTTGCCGGTGTATTTCCTGCGGGTGGAAATTCAACTCGTCAACACCAGCGAAAGCCTGCACGACTGCCTGATCAGGATCAGCGGCATCCGCGCGCGGCGCGACATTCGCCACCTCCCGCTCAGCGCGGTGGCGGACTTTTGAGATTTAAGTTTTTAAATTTTGCGGCGGCGCCGGAGTCTTTATAAATAGCTGCATGGATAAACTTCAACTGGCC
>JAISDC010000145.1 GCA_031265105.1 Verrucomicrobiales bacterium | reverse complement strand
CGCCGCGTGTTCACGCTGTCGCAGACCAAATACGCCCTCGACCGCCTCGACTGGTTGAACCAGAACCGCCAACTCATCGGCGGCCTGAAATTCATCGAGGAACCGCCGGTGTTGCGTTTCTTCAACGGCAAACTTGCCCCGACCAGCGACTGGCCGCAAAAACTCGTGGCCAAATTCCGCCGGGATTTCGGGGACAGTTTGTAAAGATCGTATTTTCACCGGGAGAGCATGGAGTTCACGGAGATTTTTTTTCAATGCTCCAAGTGCTCCATGAGCTCTCTGTAAAACAATCCACCGTCACCGTCAGCGACCATGTTTGAGCATACCCCCATCACCTGGCAATTTATCGGCATGATTTGCCTCGGCATCATTGCCCCGGGGCCGGACATGTTGTATATCCTGTCACTCGGCCTCGGGCGCGGGCGGGCGGCGGCGTGCGCGGGCGCGGCGGGCATCGCGGCGGGGCTGATGGTGCACACCGTGCTCGCGGCGGCCGGCTTGCTGGCGCTGGTGACGGCGTCGCGTTACGGGTTGCCGGCGTTACAGGCGGCGGGGGCGCTGTATTTGCTGTGGCTCGGCGCGCGGACGCTGACGGTGCGGTCCGGCGTGCTGGCGGTGCGGGGCGCTGACCGTGGCCTGTCGTGCCGGCGGGCGTTCCGCGACGGTTTTTTCATCAACCTGCTCAACCCGAAATTCGTGTTGTTTAGCCTGTCGTTTTTCCCGCTGTTCATCCGCGAGGGCAGGGGGTCGGCGGGCTGGCAGATGTTGCAACTGGGCGTGTGCAACCTGTTGTTCGCGCTGGTGATTTTCTGCGCGGTGGGCAGTTGCAGCGCGTTGCTTGACCGCGTGTTATACGAGCGCCCGCGCGTGACGCGGGCGATTGACCTGGCGCTCGGCGCGCTGTTCATCCTGCTCGGCGCGGAATTGCTGTGGCTGCTGTGCGCGGGCGGGTTGCGGTAAGCGCGTGCCACGCCGCCGACACTGGCCGCCGGTTGGGCGCGGGTGATGAAGATATCTTGCAAACTAAAATAAGACGCTTAAACTTTCCTCATATGAGACCTTACTTGTTGTTGCTGGCGCTGACCATGCCACTGCTGACCGCGGCCTGTCGGTTTGGCGAAAAAGGCACGGAAGCGGAAGATTCCACCAATCCCTATTTTGCCCAGGCGGAAAAATTCGAGGCCGGGGAAAATTACCCTGCCGCCATTGAGCAGTATGAAAAGGCGTTGCAGGCCAACGCTACCGTGGCCAAGGCTTATGAAAAGATGGGCGATATTTACAGTGAAAAACTCGGCGACCCGGTCAGCGCCATTTATTGCTACCAAAAATATCTCAAGGCCCGCCCGAACGCGGACGACAAGGATTTAGTAACCAATTACATCGAGAAGGCCCGGCATGATTTCGCCTTGACCCTGCCGCCAGCCGCGCCCGTCGCCGGCGACCCGGCGCCGGGCGGCTGGCATACGGCCGCCCACGTCCCGCCGGTCGGCGCCCCGGTCGCCGCGGCGCCCGTCACTCCCGGCGAAACCGCCAGGACTTACCTCGTCCAAAAAGGGGATAGTTTGTGGAAAATCGCCGGAAAATTTTACCCGCAGGAAATCAGGGCCGGCGTTGAAAAAATCAAGCAGGCCAACCCTACTGTCAGCGAGAGAAACCTGCAACCCGGCGCCACCCTCGCCATCCCCTGAACATGGAACAGCCGCACGAACCCGACTTGCTGAACCGCGCCGACGCCAAGTCACTGGAGGATTTGTCGCGGGAATTGCAGCTCCAGCAGGAAAAATTGTTGGAGCTGAAACGCCAGCAGGAGGAAATTGAGCGCCGCAAGCGCGAACTGGAGGCGCTTAACCAAAAGCGGCAGGAATTGGATGTCGGGCAGAAAGCCCTGAAGGAGCGGCTGACCCGCGCCATCGCCATCCTGGAAAACGCGGAGTACGACACGCGCAAGGAAATCGAGCAAATCCAGCTCACGCGCCAGGCCTTCGGTGAGCATCTTGCCGCCATTGAGGCGATTGACCCTAACAAATGGCCGGCCGACACGCTCGACGACCAGCTCACCAGGAGCCTGTCGCAAATTGACCATGCCCGCGCGGTGTACACGCAGGCCCGGGTACGCATTGACGCGCTGAGCGGCAAGGACATTGACGAGAATGCCGGCCAGGAGGATGGCGCTGACGATGACGGCGACGCCGGGGCCGGCGCGGTATCCTTCGGCGAACTGGTCAGGCGCGGGTTCGCCCTCAGCTTGCCGCTGATCGTGACGCTGGTTTTGCTGGCGCTAATCATCCTCGCCAAAAAAGCGATGTGAGACGGCGATGAGTTTTTTCAAAAAAGCCGACCCGTTGACCGCGGCGCGCCGCCGTCTGGAGGAAGAACAGCGCGCGGTGGAACGGCAAATCGCCGACTTGGAGGACGCGCTGCAAAATCCCCCCGCCCCCGCGCCACCGCCCGCCGCGCCCGCCAAACGCGGCGCGGTGTTCAAACACGACCCGTTTGCCGCGCCGCCCGCCGTCAGCGGCCCGCCGCTGAAGCGCCGCGCGCGCCGCGTGCCCGCGCGCGTCATCCTGCTGTGCGTCGCGCTGGTGGTGTTGATATTGCTGATTCGCTGCGCCGGGTGAAGCGCGGCTCGCCTAACTACATTATAATAACCAGCGCGGTCACTGTCAGCGTCAGCGCTCGCGATTGGCGGCGATTTTTTTTAGCAAATCGTGCGTTTTGCCCGACCACTCGTCCCGCACTTGCTGTTTGACGATTTCTTCCAGCGTGCGCGTGTTTTTGCCTTTTTTCTGGCGCGCCATCGTCACCAGCGCCGAGGTCGGGATGAGGTCGCCTTCGGCGTCAATTTGTTCCAGGCACGCCCTGACACATTCCTCAATGAACGCCTTGGCGCTGTGATTGGTGTAATCACATGTCCGCATGACCTCTTTCATTAGGTCTTTGCTAAAGCGCACCATGGTTTCCGGCGTCTCTGACATGGCATCAGTTCGTTTTTATCGGCAAAGCCAACCTCGGCTTTCTGACGATTGAGGGGTTGCTAGGCAACACCAACGCCGTCATCAGCGAAATCGTCGGCGCGGCGGGCAGCGGCGTCACCGTCAGTGGCACCGGCTTTTGGCGCAACACCGGCCTGCTGACGGTGGGGCGCGAAAGTTCGCTGACCTCCACGCTGACGGTCCTCGACACCGGCAGTGTCAGCGCGGCGGCCAGCATCATCGGCGAAATCGTGAACAGCAGCGGCGCGGTTACCGTCGGTGGCAACGGCTGGTTCAACGCGGGCGCGCTGACGGTGGGGCAATCGGGCAACGGCGGCGTCACGGTCAGCGGCAACGGCGTGGTCATCAGCACGAACGTCACGCTTGGCAACGCGGCGGGTGCGCACGGCACGGTCAGCGTCGGTGACCGCGGCGTGTGGCGCACCGGTAATTTCATCATCGGCAACCAAGGCGCGGGCGTGTTTACGCTGACGGACAACGCCAGCGGCACCAGCGCGAGCGCGACTATCGGCGCGAACGCCGGCTCGACCGGCGACGCCGCCGTCAGCGCTGGCGCGACGTGGATGAACTCCGGCGCGCTGACCGTGGGCGCGGCGGGCGTCGGCGCGCTGACGGTGAGCGACTGCGCCACCGTCACCAACAGTGGCACGCTGACCGTCGGGCAAAGCGGCACGGGTGCGCTGACGCTGACTGACAGTGCGGTATTCACCAATAGCGTCGCCGTCATCGGCGCGAACGCGGACAGCCTCGGCGCGGTCACCGTCAGCGACACCGCGACGTGGACGAACAGCGGCGGCGTCACCGTCGGTCAGCGCGGCACCGGCGCGGTCACGCTCAGCGACCACGTTACTGTCACCAGCAGCGGCGCGGCGGTGGTCGGCTCGAATAACAACAGTTTCGGTGTCATTACCGTCGGCGACGATTCGACTTGGACGCACATCGGCAATTTCACCGTCGGGCAAAGCGGTACCGGCACGCTGACGCTGAGTGGCAACGCCGTGGTCAGCAACAGTGCGGCGATTATCGGTGACATGGCCAGCGGCGTCGGCACCGTCAGCGTCACGGACAGCGCGCAATGGCGCAACAGCGGCACGTTCAAGGTCGGCAACAGCGGCACTGGCGAACTCACCATCAGCGGCAACGCGCTCGTGGAAACGTGGGACACCGACATCGGTTATGACCAAAATGCGAACGGCACTGTCAACGTCAGCGGCAGCGCGTTTTGGCAAATCAAGACCGACCCCGCCGCCGGTTACGAGGGCGCGTTGTTCATCGGCCACGGCACCACCGCGACCGACGCGCCTGTTGGCACGCTGAACATCACCGACCGCGGCAGCGTCAGCGCCGGCCACAGCTACGTCGGCTACAACGCCAGCGGCGCGGTCACGGTCAGCGGCTCCGGTTTTTGGCACAGCGGCGATTTGTATCTCGGCGCGCATGGCGACGGCGCGTTGACCATCACCGACAGTGGCAGCGTCAGCAGTGGCGTCGCCGCCATCAGCGACGCGCAAACCGGCGCGAGCGGCACCGTCAGCGTCAGCGACAACGGCTTGTGGCTCGTCACCGGCGGCTCTTTGCTGAACAACGACGGCGGTCATCTTCTGCTCGCCGGCAGCGGCAGTGTCAACGTCAGTGGCACCTACGCGCAAAACACGGGCGCGGCACTAACCTTCACCCTCAGCGACACCAGCGCGAAAATCGTCGCCAACAGTGCCACGGTCAGCGGCACGTTGAACATCGCCGGCTTCAGCGGCACGCTGACGGACAAAGCGAGCACCACGATGAGCGAACTCTACACACTCATCCACACCGCCGCGCCGGGCAATCTCAGCGGAACTTTCGACGAAGTGAATTTTGTCAGCGGCGGCCTCGGCGCCATCCCCGATTACATCACCTCGCTCGGTGCGTTCGTGGACACCGTCGGGCAAAATTATCAGGTCGGTTTCACTCTCAGTTGGTACGCCGCGCAAGTTTCCGCCACGAACGCGCACGGCGCCTTCACCGTTGCTGACGAGGTCTCCTTCGACGTGGATGTATCGCTCGACGATGTGGCCTTGAATCCCGACAAAAATTGGGACGGTAAATCACTGACCAAGGACGGCGAGGGGACGCTGATCCTCAGCGCGTCGAACGGTTATACCGGCACGACCACGGTCAACAGCGGCACGCTGACTATCACCGGAACCGTCGCCAACAACGCCGCCGGGCAAATCAACGGCGGCGTGGCCAATGTCAGCGGGCAGGGCGAGTGGCAGGTCGGGCGGTTAAGCGTCGGCGACAACGGCGGGCGGTTGGTGATTAACGGTCAAGGGCGGGTGCACAGCGCCGACACGGTCATTGCCGACACGGCCGGCCGGCCAGGCAACGTGACGGTTGGCGACAACGGCCGGCTGACCGGCAGTGGCACGCTGACGGTGGGCGGCGCGGGCGACGGCGCGCTGACGCTGACGGGCAGCGGCGCGGTTAGCGCGAGTGAGTTGTTGCTCGCGCGCGACGCCGGCGCCAGGGGCACGCTGACGGTCGCCAGCGACGCGGCGCGGCTGACGGCCACTGCCGGCGGCAGGCTCACGATCAGCGGCGGCGCGGGGGACGGGGCGGTGGTATTCGCGCACCAGGGCGATTTTACTTTTGACAGCACGGTGACCGGCAGCGTCAAGCTGACGCTGGCCAGCGGCACCACGACCTTTACCGGCACGACCAGCAACCAGCGCGGCACGGTCAGCGTCAGCACGGGCGCGATGTTGCGCGCGGGCGCTGCCAATGTCATCTCGCCCAACGCGGCAGTCGCCATCGGCCGGGGCGGTTATTATCAACTTAACAATTTCAAACAGCACTTGGACCGGTTGACGCTCAGTGGCGGCACAGTGGATTTGGGCGGCACGGCCGGCGCGCTGACCGTCGGCACGCTCAGCGGCAGCAGCGCCTGGTTGTTGCACGCCGATACCGAGACCGGCGCGCACAGCATCGTCACCGTCACCCGCGCCAGCAGCGGCGTCGAGCGCGTTATGTTGCAACTGGCCGGCAACGGCACCACCGACCCCGCGCAAGCGCTGGCGGGCATGATTAACGACCCGTATCAAGCGGTCTGGGAGTTCGATGATTTCAACTGGGGCTTGTTTGATTATTCCGCCAATTATCAAAACGGCGCGCTGACGGTGACGCGCAACGGCGTCACGACCAGCGGCGCCGTCATCGGCAGCATGGCGGAGCTTCAGCGCCGCGCGTGGTTCGCGCAACAAAACAGCCTGCTCAAGCGCATGGGCGATGTCCGGCTGAGCCTCACGCCGCCAAAGGGAGATGACGATGCCGCGAATGATGATGAAGCGTGGCAGGAGCGGCTTGACCAAATGTTCGCCGACATGGGGGTCAAAATGCCGCCCCGCAAAAGCGTGGCGCCGGCGCTTGAGCCGGAGGTGAAATTGTCGCAGTCGTTCATCGAGAATGTTTGGTTCCGCGCCTACGGCAGCCAGTTGAGCGTCGGCCGCAAAGTTGCCGGGCTGGCGTACGACCAAATGGTCTATGGCAGCGACATTGGCACTGACCATGCCTGGCGACTGGATCAGCGTAACACTTTGCTCACCGGACTGTATCTTGGTTACGGCAACAGCGAAGCCGACTTCAAGTCCGGCGGGACGAAAGCGGAACTGAGCAGTTATTACGGCGGTTTCTACGCGAGTTGGTGGAACCACACCGGCTGGTACGTGGACGCGACATTAAAGGGCGCGATAGTTGACAACCAAGCCCGCTCCCCGCTGGGCGACAGCACCGCGCGCGCGAGTTTTTCCAACCTGGAACTGGGCGGCAGCGTGGAAGCGGGCAGGCGCATCAACCTGGGCGACGGCTGGTTTGTCGAGCCGCAGGCGCAGTTGAATTACCTGCATTTGCTCGCCAAGGATTTTGACTACGGCCGGCTGAACATCAGCGCGCGCGACCTGGACGCCGTGGAATTTCGCTTTGGCGCGATGAGCGGTCGCACCATAAAACTGTCCGGCAAAAAACTGGTGCAAACCTACGCCAAGCTCAGCGGCGTTGGCGAGATGAGCAGCGGCGGGCGCGTGAGCAACGGGGTACAGAGTCTGCACGCCAACGGTGACGGCCTCAGTGTGGAAATTGGCGCCGGTTTGATTTTCCAAATCGACGAGCACAACCAACTGCACTTTGATTACGAGGCGGAGTTCGGGGAAAAATATGCCAAGCCCTGGGGCTTGACGGGCGGGTATCGGTATCAGTTCTGATTTAAGATTTAGGATTCCCACAGTCAGCGTCAGCGCCGGATTTTTCGAAAATAGTGGTGTAATTTTACAATGCAGAGTTATGCTGCCGATATGTCGGAACTGGCTTTGGCAGACGCTAACCATCAGCCCCTCACTTTTGAGGATTTCAAAAAGGAGAACGGGATGGTCTATTGGTGGGCATCGGATTTGATGCGGATGCTGGGATATAAAGAACTGAAGTCGTTTCAAAATGCCATTGATCGCGCGACCAAGGCGTGCATTACGTTAAATATTCCGCATTACGATAATTTTCTCGCCACTACCCGCGTGGTGGATGGTGAGCATCAGCGGGATTTCAAGCTCACGCGGTTTGCGTGTTATTTGACGGTGATGAACGCCGACCCGAAGAAAACCGAGGTCGCCGCCGCGCAGGTTTATTTCGCCGAGCAAACCAGAAAGTTTGAAATTTTAATCCAAAGTTCCGAGGAATTTGAGCGGTTGCTCATTCGCGGGGAAATCAAAGAGGGGAATAAAACGCTGGCGTCCGTCGCCAAGTCCGCGGGGGTCACCGATTACGCGCGGTTCAACAACGCCGGCTATCTTGGGCTTTACAACATGCTCAATGTTGATTTGGCCCGGCAGCGCAAAATTGAACCGAAAGAGTTGATGGACCACATGAGCCGGACGGAGTTGGCGGCGAATTTATTCCGCATTACCCAGACGGAGGAACGCATCAAAAATTTCGGTGTCAAAGGTCAGCGCAATCTGGAGCAAACGCATCACGAGGTCGGGCGTGAAGTGCGCGGCATAATTCAAAAAAATACCGGCAGATCACCGGAACAACTACCGCCGCAAAAGAAAATTTCCGAGTTTCAGAAACAGCTTAAAAAAGGTCAGCGGAAGATGGCGTTGGAAGATAGGGTTGGGAAGAAATAAAGGCGACGCCAGCGCTGATTGTAAAAATCTTGAATCAACAGGCCGTAGGTCGGGGCGAAGGGAAAATCGTGTTTCACAAGGTCACGCGCTGGTGGTGATAGTTGCCGGCGGGCCAGAGTTTGCGGTCGGCGGCGGCATTCACCACCTCGACGTTGCCGCTGACGGTGACGTTTTCCCCGCACAACACCGGGCCGCTGACGGTGAGTTTCTCCGCCGCTGCCAGTGACGGCACGTGTTCGCCGAACGCCGCCTCGAATTGCGCCATGATTTTGTAATGCGCGTCGTCCAACTCGATTTTCGGCGGGAGGCCGCGGCGGCTCGCTGCCAGTGACAGGGTGAAATCCTCGTTGATGACGTAGGCGTCGGAGCGCAGCGCCAGCAAGTCCGCGGTCGTCTTCACCGGCGCGAAGCGGCGGCGCGGCACCACCAGCGCCCCCGCGCCCGCGAACAACTGGATGGCCGCGCCCATCGCGGTTTCCAATTGATACACCTGCGGCGACTGCCGGTCCCTGGGGTCAACGGTCTTGACGTTGCGAATCAGCGGCAGCGGCAGGATGCCGCCGTTGGCGTCCAGTTGCCGCCGCAGGGCGCTGACGTTGAGCCAGATGTTATTGGTGTTGAAAAAGCGGTGCCGGGAAATGTCCTGGAACGCCGCCGCGTCGTCAGCGGGGCATTGCGCCGACTCGCGCAACAACAGCCCGTCGCCGTCAGCGGCGCGCGCGAGGTGGCCGCCTTTTTTGTCCGACGGCGTGCGCTCGGCGACTTCCATCAGGAACGGCAACTGTTGCGCGGCGAACCAATCCAGCAGCCCGAGGTCGAGATTCGCGCCGAGATTGTCGGCGTTGGACACGAACAGATATTCAATGCCAAGTCGCGCCAGTTCGTCGAGCCGCCCGCTGTCCAGCAGCGTCGCGTACAAATCACCGTGTCCGGGCGGACACCATTCCAACTCAGGATTGGCCGGCCAGGCCACCGGCAGCAGCGTGTCGGCGCACAGTTTCGGCGCCTTCGACTGCAAAAATTCCACCGGCAGATCCGCTGCCAGTGACGGGTAGCGGCGCAGATGCTCCAAGGAGTCGCGGCTGGTGTTGAAACTGTTGAGCAACAGCAGCCGCAGCGGCGCGCGGTATTTTTCACGCAGGTACAAAATCTGCCGCGCCGTAAAATCGAGGAAATTCAGCCCGTCCTTGACGCTGATGATGGACTTCGGGCGGTCGAGACCCATGCTGGTGCCGAGGCCGCCGTTGAGCTTGATGACCGCGGTGCGCGCGATTAGTTCCGTCGCGCGGCCGTCGCTGACGGTCACCGGCAAATCCTCCAGCCGCGGCAGGCGGTCCACCGGGCGGATGGCGGCTTCGGGAATCAACCCCGTTTCGCCGGATACCAGGGACAAATAATTTTGCCGGAACGAGCGCACCGCGGCGTCGCGTAATCCGGCCTGGCGCATTTTCAGTTCAATGGTCTTGAGGGCATCCATGTGGGGGAACGAAATTTAAGATTTAGGATTTCACTTGAGCATCGCGGCGATGGGTTTGAACAGCGGGTGCCGGGAATCTTCCAGCCAGTCGAACAAAAG
>JAISDC010000043.1 GCA_031265105.1 Verrucomicrobiales bacterium | reverse complement strand
CGCCGGGCCATTGCCACGGCCCTGGAGTCCGTGACCTCGACCGACGCCACCGCCTGGTTCCGTTCCTGCGGATATACGCCGTGGCCTGTTGAATCCATCTAGTTTTGATGTGCTCTAATTTAAAAAAATCTCCGCGCCTCCGCGTCTCTGCGGTGAATTAAAATGATTGATAATAACGCTCGAACACCGCCCAGGTCGTCGTGGCGAGATTTTGCTCAAGGTATTGCGCCGGCGGGAAAACTTGCGTCATCGCCGGGGTGAAGTCGGCGGGAAAGCCGGCGTAGATTGGTTCCGGCGGGTAGTGCGCGTCAGCGTGCGCGGCGACCACCTCGCGCCAGACCGCGGCCAGCGGCTTCGGGCGATTGTCCGTAGTCAGCAGGCCGAGGTCATATTCCAGCGGGTCGAATTGATACGCGCGGTCGATCTCGTGGCTGCACCACCACGTAAACCACGTCGCGCCCGCGCGCGCGGCGTTGGCGACGCTCGCGCGCAGATATTGCTCCCGCGCCGCCGCGTCGCCCCATAACTCGCTGCACCCGAACTCCTGGATCCACACCGGCGCGCTGACGTTGTAGCGCCGCTGCTGGTGCCGAACCAGGTGCGTGAGGAACGCGCCAATGCGCAGCGCCGGCGCGTCGTCCAGCGCCCCGCGCGTGAGGCAGGAGGTGAACAGCGGCCAGGCGTGCACGGCGGCGGCGTCGTAAGTGGTTACCAAATGTTCCGTGCTGAAAGTGCGCCCGGTCAGCCACGGCGCGTGATCCACGCCGTTCACCAGCCAGCGTCCGTGCAGGCGCGGGCGCAGCCACGCGGCGAGTCGCGCCGCCCAGGCGTCACCGTCAGCGGCGGGCATGGCGAACGGGGCGAGGCAGTTGATTTCGTTGCCCACGTCGAAGCCGAGGAAATTTTCCCTCCCCGACAGCTCGTTCAGCAACGCGGCAAAATACCCGCGGATGCCGGGCTGGGCGGCGGCTTGAAACACCTTGCCACCGTCAGCGACCCACGGCGGCAGGAACGTGTAGCCCGACAGCCAGCCGGTGAGCGGCGCGACCAGCACGTCCAGCCCGCGCGCCGCCGCCTCGTCCAGCAACTCGCCGAGCCGCCGCAAGTGCGCCGCGCTGACCGTCAGCGGGTTCGGCTGAAACCACGGCCACAGCGCCATCACGCGCACATGGTCGGCCCCCAGCGCGGCGATGGCGTCAAGGTCGGCGGCGATTTGGTCGCGCTGCCAGTCATTCCAGCAATACCACCAGTTTTTCGACGGCACGTAGTTCAAGCCGAAGCGAATGTTACGCTGACGATGAGGATAGTTTGACTGGGGGTGCATGATGTTTTTGCGGTTCAATTTTTTTTCACCACCAAGACACGAAGGCACGAAGAGTTATTAACCGCAGAGACGCTGAGACGCGGAGCTTTGATTTAGTTAAAAAAACTCCGCGCCTCCGTGCCTCCGCGGTTAACAAAATCCTTCGTGCCTTCGTGTCTTGGTGGTGCATTTTTTCCTTAGAATTTTTTATCCACCGTCAGCGCCGGGAAATCGTCCGTGCGGAACGGCGGGGCGGGGAAGCCGGCGGCGTTGTACAAATTGCCGGTCGGGTTGTAGCCCCACAGGTAACGCGCCGCTGCCGGTGCCGGCACCCGGTCCGACCAGACCAGCACGGTGTCGCCGTCAATTTTCGCCTCGGCCCAAAACCAGCGCCCGTCGCTGCCGCTGACGATGAAGCCCTCCAGTTCGCTGTCCGGGGAGTTGCGCGTCAACGGCGCGGTCTCGCCGCGCAATGAGTTGACCGGGTGCGTCGGCGGCACGGGACGCGCGACGAGGCCGCCGTCGGTGTGCGAAAATTTCACGCGGATTTTGTTATCCTCAATGTCCATGCCGGCGAACACGGGGCCGCTGAAGCTGGTTTTTTGGCCATAGACGTTGGCCAGCGCGATGGCGGCCAGGCGCTCGCCGACGGTTTGTTTGTCGCGCGGGTGCAGGTCGCGCGCCTCGCCGAGGTCGATGGCGGCGGCCATGCCGGTGTTCGGCAGTCGCAACGTCAGCGCCTGCGCCTCGCGCAGCTCCGCCCACTCGTCCGGCTGGCCGGCGACGCTGCGCTTTTCCGTGAAGTTGGCCAATTGCACAAAATAAAACGGGAAGTCGCCCTGGCCCCAGCGCGCGCGCCAGTCGTTGATCAGCAGCGGGAAGGCGCGGCGGTATTGCCACGCGCGGCCGGCGTTGCTCTCGCCCTGGTACCAAATCGCGCCGGCGAGGCGGTACGGGATGAGCGGGTGAATCATCGTGTTGAACAGCGCCGCCGCCTGCACGCCCTCCGGCTCGGCGGGCGGTTGCGGCGCGGGCGCGGTCACGGTCAGCGGGCGGGTCACGGTCAGCGCCCAGTCGCCGGCCAGTCCCGGCAGCGGCGCGACGCGCGGCGGCGGCATGACGACTCCGGGCAGCGGCAGCAGCCAGGTCACGGTCAGCGTGTTCGCGCCGTCGGCCAGCGCGCCCGGCGGGATGACGAAACGCACCGGCTCGCGTTTACCGATGGGTTTGACGCCGGTGTAATTCGGATTAATGCGTGATAATTCGACGCCGTTGACGCTGACGCCGCGCAACTCGCCGAACACCGGCGGCACGTCAAGGACCCGTTGCTCCGCGCCGAAGCCGGCGGGCGCGTCGAATTTTTTCTCCAGCGTGATTTCGCCGCTGACACTGAGCCGGCCCGGCAGCTTGAACTGGACCGACGCTGACGGTGCCGCCGCCGCCGTCGCCGCCGGCAACGCGGCAAACCACGCGGCGCAGTCCTGTTCAAACCGCGCGCGGTCGGCGGGATAGTCGGCATATTGTTGCCAGTAACGCGCCGCCGCCGGGCCGAGTTCGGCGTCGGTTTGCAACGCCGCCGCGCTGGTCCACGCCTCGACCGGCGTGCCGCCGAAGGCGCTGAGGATGAGCGCCACCGGCCCGCCCGCGCGCTGGTGCAGCGTCTTGATGAAAAAGTAGCCGACCGCCGAGAAATCGCCGACCGTGGCCGGCGACGCTACCAGCCACTTGCCGGCGCAATCGTCGGCGGGCGGCATGAACCGGCCGTTGCGGCCGACGGTGAACTGGCGCAGTTGCGGGTTGGCCGGCGCCGCTTGCTCCGTGTCGTAGCCAATGGCGCGGCTGAGCGTGAACTCCATGTTCGACTGTCCCGCCGCGAGCCATACCTGGCCGACCAGCACGTCGCTGATCGTGACGGTGTTGTTGCCGCCGACCGTCAGCGTGTGCGGGCCGGGACCGGCGGCGCTTAAATCCAGCGTCACCGACCATTTGCCGACGTCGTCAGCGGCGGTTTGCGTGCGTTGCCCGGCGACGCTGACGGTGACGGTCTCGTCAGGGGCGGCCCGGCCCCACACCGGCACCTGGCCGGCTTTTTGCAACACCAGATGGTCGGAGAAAATGGCCGGCAGTTTCACGTCGGCGCGCAACGCGGGCAGCGACAGGCACAGACAACTGAGAACAACAGCGGGGCGCAACAGCGGGAATGACATGCGCCCACTCTATCATCTGGCTGGCGGGTGCCAAGCCTATGGAGCGCGGGCGTCTCCATATGCGGGACATGGTCAGCGAGATATAGTGGTTCCGCATAACATGGGCAGGTTACTTGTTATCCCAGGTGTAGGCACCGTCAGCGCCAATCCCGAAGGGATGAAATATTGATAGCCGCCGGTGTCAACCGGCGGTGCGCGTCAGCGAGCGCAGTGAACTCCGAAGGAGTGAAATAACCACGCGCATCGCGACGCGCAGATGGTTGTTGCCGACACTGACGGTCAGCGGCAACGGGGCGTTTATGTCACCCCGTCGGGGTTGGTGACGCAAGCGATGCTTACCGCCGGTTGACACCGGCGGCTATCGGTATTTCATCCCTTCGGGATTGGCGTTGGCGCAGCTTGGCATCGAGGCTGAATAGCATTCGATAACTTTTTTCATAAAGAATCGCGCGGCGTGGCGAGGTTCATACATTCCAGTATCAGCGGGGGTTGACATACGCCGTCGTGTCCGACGCCGGGCAGGCGGCGAAAAACCGCGCCCGGCAGCAGGGCGGCAAGCTGCCGGCCCATCGTCAGCGGCACCGTATCGTCGTTTTCGCCGTGCAGGATGAGCAGCGTCGGCGGCGCGCGCCGGGCCGCCAGCGTCGCCACGGCGGCGCGGTTGTCGAACCGGTGTAGCAACAGGAAATCCGTCCTGACGCCATACAGGAATTTTTCCACTTCGCCGAGGCTGGTGAACGGCGCCAACAGGAGGATGTTTTCCACCTCCGCGTGCCGCGCGGCGAATTGCAGCGCCGGGCCGGTGCCGAGGGAATAGCCGCACACCCGCAGCGGCGCCGGCGCGCCGCCCCAGCGTTCGCGCGCCACGGTCAGCGCCCGGTCGGCCGATTCCTGAATCGCTGACGGTGACGGATGTCCCGCGCACCGGCCGAAGCCGGGATAATCCAGCAGCAAAAACGCCCGCGCGGGATTGGTGTTGGCCGCGACGACCGGACGCCAGTCCAGCGCCAGGCTGCCGTTGCCGCCGAACATCAGCCATAATTCGCCGGGCGCGCCACCGCGCGCGGGCGGCGCGTAAAACGCGGTTTGCCGGCCCGCGGCAGTCTCGTACTCCAGCGCCCACGGCGACGGATCATCGTCAGCGGCGTAGCGCGCCGGCGCGTAAATCAACTGTTCCTGCACCCGGAAATTCAGCCACGCCGCGACTGACAGTAATATCACCGCTATCGTCAGACCGCATAACCAGCGTCGTTGCATAGCACTTATGCGGTGATCGTCATCCTGAGCGCGGCCACGCGATTCTGCGACTGCGCTTCGTTGCGCTCAGGATGACGGCGGGGTGAGGCAAAGTTATCGGGATGGATTCCCGGCATGACCGCTGGCATGACCGTCAATTCACCGGCTCGATTTTGATGGTGTGGGTCACCGGCGTCACACTGTCAGCGGCGCGCTGGCGCAGTTTGGCGTCGAGGCCGAACATGGTTTGCCGGAGTTGGTCGAACTCGGCCTGCGTGTCGGGCAATTCGCGCACGATGAGCGCCAGCAGGCTGCTGGTGCGGATGATGGGGGTCTCGATGTTTTGCTGGCTGCGGATGGCTTTCTCGACCTCGATGAATTTGGCGGCGAACGGGTTGTCCAGGAACTCGGCGGCGAGGTTGACGCCCTTGGCCAGCGCGGCGGCGGGGAACACCTTGCTCTCTTTGCCCCAGGTGACCTTGAGGTCGCCGCGCGCGTTCGTCACGGTCAGCGTGTAGCGGTTCAAGTCCTCGTTGAACGGCAGGAATTCCAACATGCCGCGGGTGCTGCGCGTCGCGTCGGGGTTGCCGAAAAAGCAGAACGGGTAGCGGGTGGATTCGACCTGGATTTCGCCGTTGGTGACGGACAAAATTTTCTGCGCGCGGTCAGCGGTCGCCTGGCCGGCGCCGAAGTCGTAGGTGATGGCGCCGATGTTGCCGTCGCAGCCGAGCGCCTTGAGGAAGGCGTAGGCGATGACCAGGTGGCCGTTCCAGTCGGGGTGCACGCCGTCAGCGCCAGCGACGTGATAGGCGGCGCCGTATTTGGCCTTGGCCTTCGCCATCATGTCCAGCAGCAGCGAGTGCACGTCGGCGAACACCACGCCCTCGCTGTCAGCGACCTCTTTGGACATTTCGCCGAGCTGGCGCAGCGTCTCGTTATAAACCTCGGGCGCGGTGCCGGGGCGCTTGAAGGCGTCGCTGTCCACCACGCCCGGCGTGCCGGCGACAATCAGCCGCAGCCCGGCGTCCTTGAACGTCCTGACCACGGCGGCCATGCCGTCGCGGAACCGTTTTTTAAGCGCCTCGTCCGGCGCGGTGTAGCCGCCGTCGTTCATGCCGTAAAAAATCGTCGCCACCGTCGGATGATAAGGCAGCGCGTCGGCCTGCAAGCGTGTCGCGAAACTCGGCGCGCCTTCGCCGCCCAGGCCGAGTTGCACCGCCTGCAGGTTGCCCGCCGGCTGGCACATCAGGAAATAATCCTCCAGGTAAATCGAATAGGATTTCTGCTCGGTGATGGAGTCGCCGCAGATGGCGATCAGGTCGCCGGCTTGCAGAGCCGCTGACGATGCGGCGGCCGCGACGGTTGGCCGGGCCGCTGACAATGACACGCCGACGGTCAGCGTCAGCGCCAGGAGTTTGATGGTTTTTTTCATAAGGGAAGGGGAGGGCGGGAGGTCACAGAGGGACACGGAGCAGGCACAGAGAAATACAGAGTTTTTTTAACAATTAAATCAACTCCGTGGCGCTCTGTGCCTGCTCTGTGTCCCTCCGTGTTCAAATTAGTTAGCCGATTCGATTTTGATGGTGTGCGTCACCGGTTGCACCGCGGCACCGGCCAGTTTCCGCAGGCGGGCGTTGTAATCCAGCAAGCTTTTGTTCACCTCGCCGAGCGGGCCGGCCTCGTCGGGCAGGGCGCTGATGGTGGTGGCGTTCGAGGCGATCAGGCGCATGATCGGCGTCTCGAAATATTGCTGCTGCCGGACGATGTAGTCCAGTTTGGCGAACGCCTCGGTAAACGGATTGTCCAAAAATTCGGCGGCGAGATTGACACCCTTGGCCAGCGTGTCGGCGGGGAACACCTTGCTCTCTTTGCCCCAAGTGACCTTGAGGTCGCCGCGCGCGTTTTTCACGGTCAGCGTGTAGCGGTTCAAGTCCTCGTTGAACGGCAGGAATTCCAGGATGCTGCGCACATTGAACGGATGGCCCGGCTTGTGCACGTCGGGGCCGATGAAGCAGAACGGGTAGCGCGTGGACTCGACCTGAATCTCACCGTCGGTGGCGGCGATGATGTTTTGCGCGCGGTCAGCGGTCGCGCGGCCGGCGCCGAAGTCGTAGGTGATGGCGCCGATATTGCCGTCGCAGCCGAGCGCCTTGAGGAAGGCGTAGGCGATGACCAGGTGGCCGTTGGCGGCGGGATGCACGCCGTCGGGGCCGCCGACGTGGTACTCCGCGCCGTACTTCGCCTTGGCCCGCGTCATCACGTCCATCATCAGCGTGTGCACATCGGCGAACGTCACGCCCTCACTGTCAGCGATTTCCCTGGCGATGTCGCCGAGCACCTTCAGCGTCTCGTTATAGACAGCGGCCGGGGTGTTGGGGCGTTTGTTGAACGCGTCGCTGTCCACCACGCCGGGGGAGCCGACCACGATGACCCGCACGCCCAGTTCCTTGAATTTTTTGACGATGCCCAGCGTGCCCTCGCGGTACGCCTTGCCCTGCGCGTTCTCATCGTAAGCGCGGTAGCCGCCGTCGTTCATGCCGTAGAACGTGGTCGCCACGGTGGGATGATAATCCGTCACATTGCGATCCATGCGGCGCAGGAAGCCGGGCGCGGTCTCGCCGCCCCAGCCGAACTGCACGGTTTGCAACTTCGCGGCAGGCTGGCAGGCGAGCAGATATTCCTCGATGAACATCGAGTAAATTTTCTGCTCGGTGATGGAGTCGCCGCAGATGGCGGTCAAGTCGCCGTCGCGCAGCAGCAGCCCGGAGCTTTGGGCCGTCACCGGCGACCAGGCCGCTGACCATGATAGACACACGCCGACGGCCAGCGTCAGCGCCAATAGTTTGAGGCGGGTATTCATAGGGTGAAACAGTGTGACGGGTTATCCGGCAAATGCAAATACTAGTTGGCGCGCGTCAGTTGGAGTTTTTCATCCGCGTAATCTGCGGATGAAATAAATTTAAAAAAACCCTTGCGCAAGCCGGATTGATTATATATCGTCCCACCTCGTTATCGGTCTCCGCTGACGCTGACCAAGGGTGGTCAAGCCAAAGCGAAACCCCGTTAACCCGCTGAAGATGAGAGACATCGCCCATAGAAACAAAGCCTCGCGCTCTCGCGCTCTCGCGCTCTCGGTATGACTCTTGCCCCGACTTCCTGATTTCCCGCTGGAATTTTGCCCACTTCATTCCCCATCCGGTTGACTACCCCGGTCTGGCAGCGGCCGACACCGCCAATCCAGCAGACAATTACCCCCGCACCGACGCCGACCGCGCGTTTGTAGTTAACGACTACAGCCTTGTAGTTGACAACTACGGCGTTGCAGTAGGCGACTACAGCCTTGTAGTTGACGACTACGGCCCGGTAGTTGACAACTACAGCGTTGTAGTTTACGACTACATCTCCGTAGTTGATAACTACAGCGCCGTAGTAGGCGACTACATCCCCGTAGTTGACAACTACATCCCCGTAGTTGACGACTACAACCCGCCTGTTGCCCCCTTTTCACCCCAATTTAACCTTAACCAGAAAGTATCATGAGTACCCAACTAATCCCCGCCCTCCGTCGCAACTACCTGCCCGCCAACGAAGACCAAGCCTTCCTCTGGCTCCTCAACTTCAAGACCGAGTTACCGCGTTTTTCCAACATCTACAAACTCGACCCCGACCTAATCCAGCAATTATCCGTCTCCACCCTCGTTTACGAGCACACCCGCGAGTACGCCGCCAACGCCTTCGATGTCTATCACGAGCGCGTCGCCAACAAAAACCAGGCCGCTTGGAATCCCATCAGCAAGGAACTCCTCATCCGCCCCTTCACCGCGCGGTTGAACCTCACCAACAACGAAACCAGTAACGGCGGCGCCCTCATCTACGCCATCACCCTCGCCGATCAACTCCTGCAAGCCAACCCCACCGCCGATGTCAAAGACGCCCTGAGATTAAACCCCCTGCCCAAACACCAAACCGTCGGCAAACCCGAGTTCAAAGCCTTTATCGAACTAAACCAACTCACCGTCAGCTTCACCAAAGGTGAGTTCGAATACTTCATCGCCAAAATCGACCACGGCACCGGCGCCTTCGACAAAGAATACACCCTCCTCCACAGCCCCTGGCGCGACCCGCATCCGCTGCCGGAGACCGACTCGCAAATCTGGAACATCCAACTCTTCGGTTACCTCAAAGGCAACCCCGTCGCCATCCCCGGCGACATCATCGTCCTCGGTGCCAAAGCCTACACCGCCAAACACGCCGAAGGCGCCAATTAACCCATAACCCAATAACAAACTAATCCGCAGGTGACACAGATGAACGCAGATAAATCCAACCCCAAAAATCCTTCGCGCCTTCGTGGCCGGAGTTAATAAATTTATGAAAACACCCATACTGAAAAAAACAAAAACCAATACCATAACCTCAATCCGGCGGCTCCTCCACGCCGCCCTTAACCCTCGCGGCAAAGCCGTAAAACAATGGGCCGCGTCGCTCGGTGTTATCTGTGGCCTGACGGCAGGATTACCCGGTGCAATGGCGGCGGCGGGCGACAATCTAGTGGTTGATACCGCCACCACCGTGGTGGAATCCAATACCACGCATTTAAGTAACGGCACGACCAATTCGCCGTTGGAAGTTTACAATCCCGGCGCGATATACAGTGGCACCAATATTACCCTGACCGCCACCGCTGCCGGTTCCGGTAATGGGAGGATGGGTGTTAGGGTTAGCAATCAAGGCAGCGTCAGCATTTTCGGCGGCACGATTACCACCACTGGCGCCGACATCACCAATGGTCACGGAGTTCTTGCTTCCGGTTCCTCGTCGTTTGTCGGCAATGATTTGGTAGTGGTGATTGGCGATGCGAATTCTTATGCCAGTTATGGCTTGTACGCGAGTGCTGCCGTAATAACCGGTTCCAATGTGGCGATTACAACCTCGGGTTCCAGCGGCCATGCGGTACAGTCCATTGAACACGGCGTTGTGGATTTGACGGATGTCAGGATAAATACTTCCGGGCATGGCGCGGATGGGCTCCGGACTTACCGGAACGGGATAATCTATGTGACCGATGGCGAGATTAGTACCAGTGGCAGTCATGCGGCAGGGGTCAATTTATTGGGTGCCGGAACCTCGGATGTGGTATTGACGAATGTGAAGGTCACGACCACGGGTTCTAATTCAAGCGCGATTGCGGCTAATTCGGGCACCGGCAACAACCTGAAAACCCTGGTGATTGACGGCGGCACCTTTCGCTCGGAGCAAGGCTACGGGATTGGGGTTAATGTGCCTTCTAATCCCGGTAATGCCGCCGACTATCTGCTTCAGTCCGGCACCATGGATATCACCGTCAGGGGTGGCGCGGAAGTGAGCGGCGGTGCGGGCAGCATTTACGCCACCAGCATCCGCACCGGGACGGACAGTAGCGGGCAAGTGGTCGATGTGGACACGCCGCTGCTGGTTAATATCAACCTTGAAACAGCCGCGTCCCTTGCAGGCGATGTCAGCCTGCTGGGCAGTGCCACCACCACGTTAACCCTGAGCGACACCGCTTCCCTGACCGGCGACCTCACCGCCAGCGGCTCCACCACCACCACTGTCAACCTGGACAACAGCATCCTGGCCGGCGACCTCACCGGCAGCGGCGACAGTATCGTCACCCTCACCGGCAGCGACGGCAGCATCATCATCGGCGAAGTCACCGGCAACAACAACGCCGTCATCGACGAGACCGTCACCGGCAGCGACACCATCCTGCTCGGCGACCTCACCGCCAGCGGCAGCAGTAACGTCACGGTCACCGGCAGTGACAACGCCACCATTTCCGGCGATGTCACCGGCAGCGAGGACAGCGCCATCACCATCGGCGGCGACGGCGACATCATCATCGGCGACATCACCGGCAGTAGCAGCGCCATCATCGACGTCACCATCACCGGCACCAACAGCGGCGCCACCGGCGACATCACCGGCAGCGGCGACAGTCAAATCACCCTCACCGGCAGCGACGGCGCCATTATCTCCGGTACCGTCAGTGGTGACGATGGTTCCATCATTGACATTATCGTCACTGGCAGTGACAGCCTCATCACCGGCGACATCATCGGCAATGGCGACAGCACCATCACGATTACCGGCAGCGACGGCAGTGTTATCACCGGCACCGTAACCGGTTGCGATAACGCGGTCATCGACCTCACTGTCACCGGCAGCGACAGCGGGTTCATCGGCGACATCATCGCCAGCGGCAGCAGTAACGTCGCAGTCAGCGGCAGCGATGGCGCGACCATCGCCGGTGACATCACCGGCAGCGAAGACAGCGTCATCACCATTGGCGGCGACGGCGACATCATCATCGGCGACGTAACCGGCAGCGGCAGCGCCACCATCGACCTCGGCTTGACCGGCACCAACAGCGGCGTCACCGGCGACATCACCGGCAGCGGCGACAGCAACATCACCATCACTGGTTCCGACGGCGCCATCATCTCCGGCACCGTCAGCGGCAACGATGACTCCGTCATCGACATCACCGTCACTGGTAGTGACAGCGGTTTCACTGGCGACATCACCGCCAGCGGCAGCAGTAACGTCACGGTCAGTGGCGATGACGGCACCACCATCACCGGCAACATCACTGGCAGCGAGGACAGCACCGTCACTATCGGTGGCGACGGCAACATTATCATCGGCGATGTCACCGGCAGCGGCAGCGCCACCATCGACCTCGGCCTGACCGGCTCGAACAGCGGTATCACCGGCGACATCACCGGCAGCGGCGACAGCAACATCACCATCACCGGCTCCAACGGCGCCATCATCACCGGCACCGTCAGCGGCAACGATGACTCCGTCATCGACATCACCGTCAGCGGTTCCAGTGGCGGTATCATCGGCGACATCACCCAAAGCGGCAGCAGCGCCGTCACCGTCACCCTCGACGACGGCGCTACCGGCCAGGGCAGCTTCAACGGCGGCGACCTCAACCTCGGTACCGGCAGCGAATGGACCATCACCGACGACTCCCACCTCAACACCGGCGACAACAGCGGCACCCTCA
>JAISDC010000027.1 GCA_031265105.1 Verrucomicrobiales bacterium | reverse complement strand
AACCTCGACGCCCTGCAACTCCGCATCGGCAGCGTGTTTGGCCGCACCATCAACCTCACCAACAGCGGCGCACTCCAGCCTTACGTCAAGGTCAGCGGCGTCGAAACCATCAGCAGCGGTGGCACCTTGCGCAACGGCTACCAACACATCCGCGCCAACACTGACGGTGCCAGAGCCGAACTCGGCGGTGGCCTCATCTGGCAACTCGACGCTGACAATCAGCTCCACCTCGACTACGAAGCCTCCTTCGGCGACAAGTACGACAAACCCTGGGGCCTAACCGCCGGTTATCGCCACCAGTTCTAAACCACGAATGCACACGAATTGACACGAATAACATGCAAAAGGCAACCGCTGACCGTGGTTGCCTTTTTCATTCGTGTCCATTCGTGTTAATCCGTGGTTAAAAATCTTCCGTGCCGCCGCGGTTAAGTTTTATTTTCAACTTTTCACTGCGCCGCCAAGTTCGTAATGTTGGCCGCATGATTGCTGTGCTCCGGGGAAAATTGCTTGAGTCCATGCCGACACGGGTGGTGCTGGATGTCAACGGGGTGGGTTATGAGGTGTTGATTCCGTTATCGACGTTTGAAAAACTGCCCTTGCCGCCCGCGGAGGTGACGCTCCGGACGGTGCTGGTGGTGCGGGAGGACGCGCAGTTGTTGTACGGCTTTTTCGCGCGGGAGGAAAAGGATTTGTTTTTGCTACTGACCAATCATGTGTCAGGTATCGGGCCGAAAACGGCCCTGGCGGTGCTGAGCGGGTCTTCCGCGGGGCAGTTCAAGTCGGCGGTGGCGACGCAGGATCTCGCCTATTTGTCGCGCATCAAAGGGGTCGGCAAGAAAACCGCCGAGCGGATCGTGGTAGAATTGAAGGACAAGGTCGGCATCAGCGAAAGCTGGCAGGCGCTGGCGGCGAACCGGCCGCTGCCGCCGGAGCAGCAAAAGATTGACGACGCGCTGCTGGCGCTGCTGGCGCTGGGATACCGGCAACAGGACGCGCTGAAAGCCATCACCGGGGCGGGCGCTGACGGTGAGCTGGAGGATATTGTGCGCGAGGCGTTGAAACGACTTTGATGATTATGACTGAGCATACCCTAGACAAATTCAACCGCGAGGACGCTAACGGTGAGCTGCAAAATTCCCTGCGTCCGGCGCAGATGGGGGAATTCGTCGGGCAGGAGAAAATCAAGGAGCGGCTGGAAGTGATGATTCAGTCCGCCAAAATGCGCGGCGAGGCGCTGGAACACATCCTGCTCAGCGGGCCGCCCGGCCTGGGCAAAACCACTTTGGCGCATATTCTGGCGCGGACGATGGGCGTGCAGTTGCGCATCACCTCGGGGCCGACGCTGGAGAAAGCCGGCGATCTCGCGGGTTTGCTCACGGGGCTGGAGGAGAACGATGTGCTGTTCATCGATGAAATCCACCGGTTGAACAAAACCATCGAGGAGTATCTTTATCCCGCGATGGAGGATTTCAGAATCGACATTGTAATCGACCAGGGGCCGAGCGCGCGGAGTGTGTGTTTGAATTTGCCGCGCTTCACGCTCGTGGGCGCGACGACGCGGCCGGGGATGCTCAGTTCGCCGCTGCGCTCGCGCTTCGGCATCATGAACCGGCTGGAGTATTACCACGCCGACGCGCTGACGCGGATTGTGCTGCGGTCGGCGGGCCTGCTGAACATCGGCAGCATGGACCCCGAGGCGGCGCGGGAAATCGCCCGGCGCGCGCGGGGCACGCCGCGCATCGCCAACAATCTGCTGAAATGGGTGCGGGATTACGCCTTGGTGAAGAACGGCGGCCAGGCCACGCGCGCGGCGGCGGACCAGGCGCTGACCATGCTGGAAATTGACCAACACGGTCTGGACGAGATGGACAAGCGGATTTTGGAGACGCTGATCGTGAAGTTTCAAGGCGGGCCGGTTGGCTTGCATTCACTGGCAGTGGCGGTCGGCGAGGAAGCGGGCACGCTTGAGGAAGTGCACGAGCCGTATCTCATCATGCAGGGCTATCTCAGCCGCACCCAGCAGGGCCGGGTGGCGCTGCCGCTGGCATACGAAAAACTGGGCCTGTCAGCGACGCGGCCGCAGCAATTGTTATAAGGGCCGGGCAGGAAAAAAATGCACCACCAAGACACGAAGGCACGAAGGTTTTTTACCGGGAGTTCATGGAGGACCTGGAGAGTTTTTTTAATTAGCTCTCAATGAACTCCATGGTTTCCCGGTAAAAAAATCCTTCGTGCCTTCGTGTCTTGGTGGTGAAAAAAAATAGAAGAAATATTTTTTGCATCCCGCCGCGGCTTGGCTATGGTGGGCGGCCTTATGGCACACATCGCGGGCATTGACCTGGGCGGCACCAAAATCGAGGGCATCATTCTTGACGAACAGCGTCCCGACGAGCCGTTGTGCCGCCTGCGGATCCCGACGGAGCGCGAGCAGGGATACGAGCATATTTTGTCGCAAATCAACAAACTTTGCGGGTTGCTCAGCGACGCTGTCGGCGCGCCGTTTCCGACGCGCGCCGGCATGGGCGCGCCGGGCGCGATTGACCCGCTGACGCTGACGGTTAAAGGCGCTAACACGCAATGCCTCAACGGCAAAAAACTGCGCGAGGACGTGCGGCGCGTCACCGGCGTGGATTTTGTCATCGTGAACGACGCGAACTGTTTCGCGCTGGCCGAGGCCACGCGCGGCGCGGCGCGCGGCAGCGAGACGGTGTTCGGCGTCATCCTCGGCACCGGGGTCGGCGGCGGGCTGGTGGTTGACGGGCGGGTGCTCAACGGCTGCCACGGCATCGCCGGCGAATGGGGGCAACTGGTGCTCGACGCTGACAGTGAATTGGTTTCCAGCTACGGCACGCGCGGCACGGTCGAGGCGATTTTATCCGGGCCGGGGCTGGAGCAATTTTACACGTTGCGCTCCGGCCGGACGCTGCCGCTGAAAGACATCGCCCAGCGCGCCCGCGCCGGCGGCGACCCGGCGGCGGCGCTGACGCTGACGCACCTGGTCCGCTACTTCGCGCAGGGCATCGCGATGATTATCAACGTGTTTGACCCGCACGCGGTGGTCATTGGCGGCGGCGTCGGCAACCTGGATGAATTATACGGCGAGAACCTGCTGGCCGAGGTCGCCAAGCACGTCTTTAATCCGCGCCTGCACACCAAATTCCTGCGCCCGGCCTTGGGCGACAGCGCCGGCGTGTTCGGCGCGGCGATGCTGGTTTGCCGTCGCGAGGCCTAATCGAAAGACCGTCCCGCCCGCCGTCAGGCCGGGCGGCGCGCGCTGTCCAGGACGGCCAGCAACGCGGGCGCGGCGCCGCTGGCGGTGAGGACGGCCCGCAAATTCTCCACCGCGCGCGGGATGTGGCGCAGGAATTCGGTCTTGCCCTTGTTGATACCTAACATGCCATAGGCGCCCAGCGCCTGCATCAGCCGCTGCGTGGCGGCGGCGCGCAAATGATGACGAAACTCGTCCACGGTCTCATCGTCAGCGTCGGCGCGAAAGGCAAACTCAATCAACCGCTCACGGTCAGCGGCGCGGAATTGCGTGTAAGGGTCGAACAGCAGCGACGCCAGGTCGTAATGCCGCGTCCCGCGCCGCAACCCCTGAAAATCAATGAAGCACACCCGCCCGCCGCGAATAATAATGTTCTGCGACTGGAAATCGCGATGCACCAAATCGCCGTTGCGCCGCGCCAGCGCCGCCGCTGCCGGTGCCAGCCCGGCCTCAATGGCGTCACGCTCCGCCACTGTCAGCGGGCGATGACATACCGTGTCGAGAAATTCGCGGTAAAAATAATCGCGTTCCCACGCATACAGTGACTCGTCAAAACCGGGCATCAATTGCAGTCCCGTCCGCCGCGCCGCGTCCCAGCCGCGCCGGTGCAGCACGGCGACGGCGCTGATGGCCAGTTCATACAGCGCCAGGTCGGGCGCCGCGCCGCCGGCGGACGCCGTGAACAAATCCACCGCGCCCAAATCCTCCATCCACAGCGTCCGCGCCATCGCGTCGTGCGACAGAATCTCCGGCACGCCGACGCCGATGCTTTGCAAAAATCCGCCGATGTCCGCGAACAGGGCGTTTTCCCGTTTGTCCACGCCGTACCGCATGACAATCCAGGATTGCGCGCCGTCGGCCAGCCGGAAAAATTGGCGGTCGGAACCGCCTTGCAAAATCGGCGTCAATGTCAGCGGCGCGTCAACGCTTAATCCCAACGCCCGCCGCGAGGCCGCCAACAGTGCCGCTTCGTTTTCCACGGAGGCATTTTAACCACGGATGAACACGAATGAACACTGATTGTTTTTTTAACTCCGGCCACGAAGACGCAAAGACGCGAGGTCTTATTTAAAAAATACTTCGTGTCTTGGTGGTTCAAGTTTTTTGCATTGATGGCGGTAGCCTGCTGTTAGGCGCGGCGGGAGGGGTGATAATGCGGGGAGTTGAGGACAAAAAAAGAGAGCGGAGTCGCCTCCGCCCTCTACGAACTCAAGCCTAAGCCCGGTTCAAGTAATCACCTCAGTGAGGCGATACTGAGAAGAGTGTTACACAAGCGGCCGGATTTGTCACTATTTTTATTTGGCCGGTGGTCGTCACCGGCGGCGGCGCGGGGAAGTTTACAAAATTCCACAAATTTCCCGCTCGACTTCTCACTGTCAGCGGGGAAAATTCGCGCTTCGAACATCAACACCAAACGCAAATTCAACCAGGAAAAATTATGCCGCCCAAACCCGACCCCAAACCAGCCGCCGCCAGTGACCACAAAGACCGCAAGAACCTCGACCTCGCCATCCAGTCCATCGTCAAGCAGTACGGGGACAACTCCATCCTGCGCCTCGGCGACGAGGCGGCGCGCCTGAAAATCGACGTCATCCCGACCGGCTCCGTCGTCATTGACCGCGCCCTCGGCGTCGGCGGCTTCCCGCGCGGGCGCATCATCGAGATTTTCGGCCCGGAATCCTCCGGCAAAACCACGCTGACGCTGACCGTGGTGGCCGAGGCGCAGAAACGCGGCGGCACCGCGGCGTTCATCGATGTCGAGCACGCGCTCGACCCCGGCTACGCGCGCAAACTCGGCGTCAATATGAATGAATTGCTCGTCTCCCAGCCGGACTCCGGCGAAGAGGCGCTGACCATCGCCGAGACGCTGATTCGCTCCAACGCCATCGACGTGCTGGTCATCGACTCCGTCGCCGCGCTGGTCACCAAGAACGAACTCGAGGGCCAGATGGGCGACGCGGTCGTTGGCTCGCAAGCCCGCCTGATGAGCCAGGCGATGCGGAAACTGACCGCCATCATCAGCAAGTCGAAAACGATTTGCATCTTCACCAACCAGATCCGCGAAAAAATCGGCGTCATGTTCGGCAACCCCGAAACGACGCCGGGCGGCAAGGCGCTAAAATTCTACGCCAGCGTGCGCGTGGACATCCGCCGCATCGGCGCCATCAAGCAGGCCGACGGCACCGTCACCGGCAACCGCACGCGCGTCAAGCTGGTGAAAAACAAAGTCGCCCCGCCGTTCACCGAGGCGGAGTTCGACATCATGTACAACGAGGGCATCTCCAAGACCGGCTCGCTGCTGGACCTCGCCATCGAGCAAAACGTCATCGAGAAACGCGGCGCGTGGCTGTCGTTCGAGGGCGTGCAAATGGCGCAGGGCCGCGACGCCGCGAAGGAAGAGTTGAAGAACAACGCCGACCTCTACGCCCGCGTGGAAAAAGCCTTGCTGGCCAAACTGGACGGCACCGCTGACAGTGACCCCGCCAAAAAGGAAAAAACCAAGGCTGACGCCGGGGCGTGACCACGCTTCTTTTTCACCACGGTTTTTTCGCCACAAAGACACTGCGGCGCAAAGGATTTTTCAAATAATACTTTGCGGCTGCGTGTCTTCGCGGCCGGAGTTGCTGCTCAATTCCTCCAGATACAACCCGCTGACCGTCTCGGCGATTTCGTCTGACCCCATGCGGACGCGGCGTGTGAGGTCGTGGTTGATGTAGTCGAGCAGCGCGCGGTGCGTCGCCTCGTCGGGCAGCACGCCGGCGTTGAACGGCAGCGGGAAATCGTCGCGTTGCAGGCGCGCGAGGGTTTCCGCCACCGCCTCGCCGGGCCGGGCGTGGGCGCTGACGATGGCGGCGAGTTCGCGGAAGGAGAGGGCGAACGGGATGGTGGCGAAACGCGCCTCGGCGCGCCAGGACAGGCTCGCGCGCGGGGTGGCGGCGCGCGCGGAGCGGGTGATGACCTCGAACTGGCCGTCGCGCCGGTAGTAGCCGACCTCGGCGTAGAAAGTGTGGCCGGGGCGGCGCGTGCCGAGATACCACTCGCGCGTCCACGGCGAAAGGTGGATTTGTTGCAAGCGCTCACCGTCAGCGGTGTAAAGTTGCAGGAAAACCTTGCCGTCGTGCGCCTGACGTTCGGCGGCACCGATTTGGTCGGGCGTCAGATCCCAATAAGCGTAGAGCCAGTGCGGGTCGCGCGCCGTCAGGTACAGTTTTTTCGTGCCGTACGCCTCCGGCAATTCGCCCAGGTCCTCGTATTCGGGCGCCGCGGGCCGGGACGCCGGCGGCGGGCCGGGGACGGCGGTGTTAACGGTGAATTTGGCCGTCTGGCTGGCGTCCGCATCGTCAGCGGGCGGGCTGATGACGGGGTCGCGCGGCGGCGGGCTGTTGCGCGGCAGTGATTTTTTCGCGGGGCCGGACGGTTTGCGGCGCGGTGCCGGGGCGGGGGTTTTCTTCGCCGGGGCGGACGCAGGCTTTGCCGGGGTGGGCGGTTTTACGGCGGCGGTTTTTTTCACCTTGGCAGGTTTGGCGCGGCGAGCGGGTTGCGGGCGGGCGGCGGTTTTTGGTTTGGCCGCCGCTGACGTTGTCGCCGCCGCCGGCTTGGTTGATTTTTTCGCGCCGCGGACGACGGGCGTAACTTTTTTCCGGTTAATTTTTTTTGCCATAACTGACTCCTGTCCGGCGAGCCTGACGCGGGACTACGCCACCTTCGCCAACGGCGAAGATGATGCGAAATTTTTGTCCCGCTGACGAGGTTAATTTACTGCGCAACCAAGCCAAAATCCGTGTTCATCCGTGTCCATCGGCGGTTAAAAAAACGCCGATCCTTTGGCTCCGCTCAGGATGACGGGGAAAACCGCCGGAGCACACGGAATTTTTCATTGTCGCGACATTTCATGGTGCTACTAAATTTTCCATGAAACTATGGTTATGGTTGTTGCCGATCTGCCTGTGTGTTTCATGCGCGCTGGAAGCAAAATACAAAACCGATCCGAATTATCGCGACCCCACGTTTACCGGCCCTTATTTTCAGAGATTTTATTCCCCACCGAGTTCGGATCCTTTCCACGATACCCGCTGGACTCTCGCCACCGCTGTTCCCGTGGATAAACGTGCTAGTTATGGTTATTAAAAAAACGCTGACCGTGAGGGCGTGGCCGGCGGCTGGAATTTTCACTGTCAGCGGCTGTATTAATTTTGTTTTTTGCTAAGCTCCCGACATGGCGCAACGGATTTATCTGGATCATTTGACGACGACTCCATTGTCAGCGGCGGCGCGGGCGGCGATGGCGCCGTTCCTGGCGGAGGAGTTCGGCGCGCCGCAGCAGTTGTACCGCGAGGGCGCGCGGGCGGGGCGGGCGGTCGCGACGGCGCGGGAGCAATTCGCCGGATTCATCGGCGCGTCACGGGTGGATGAAATCATCTTCACCGGCAGCGGCAGTGAGGCGGGGAATCTGGCCATCAAGGGCGCGGCGTTCGCTGACCGTGGGAAAAAACATCTCGTGTCATCGGCGGCGGAGCATCCGGCGACGGAGCAGTCGCTGAGATTCCTGGAGCAACTCGGCTGGGAGGTGACGCGCGTCGGCGTGGACGCGCAAGGGGTGGTCAGGGTCAGCGGCATCGCGGACGCGCTGCGCGACGACACGCTGCTGGTGGCGACGCATTGGTCGAATTACGATTCCGGCGCGATTCAGCCGGTGGCGGAAATTTCACGGCTGGCGCGCGCGCGCGGGGCGCTGGTGTTTTGCGACGCGATGACCGCCGGCGGCTGGCTCGCCGGCAGCGTCGGGGAACTCGGCGCGGACTTGCTGTCGCTGTCGCCACATCGGTTTGGCGGGCCGAAGGGGGTCGGGGTGTTGTATAAAAAAGCGCCGCTGACGCTGACGCCGCTCATCCACGGCGGGCGGCAGGAGGACGGGCGGCGGGCGGGGACGCTGAATGTCGCCGCCATTGTCGGCGCGGGCGCGGCGGCGGCGGAGACCGGCGCTCACCTTGCGGAACGCGCGGCGCGGTGCCGCGAGTTGACGCGGGTGTTGTGGCGCGCGATTGCCGGGCAAATCCCTGACGCGCGACTGCACGGCCCGCCCGTCGGCGCTGATCGTGACCCGCGCCAGCTCAACGTCAGCGTGCCCGGCGCGGACGCGGAGACGCTGATGCTGCGGCTCGACCTCGACGGGGTCAGTGTCAGCGCCAACACCGGTTGCGCGACGCCGTTCGCCCGGCAGTCGCCGGTGCTGCTGGCGATGGGGGTGCCGCCGGCGCTGGCGGCGTGCTCGATTTTGTTGTCGCCAGCGCCGGCGCAGACGGCGGCGGAGATGTCAGTGGCAGCGGGGAAGATTGCTCGCGCGGTGGAAAAATTGACCAAAATTTGATGGCCGCAAAAGAACGCAGAGAGCGCAAAGAGTTTTTTGGATAGCCACAAAAGACACCGAAAATGGAACCCGAAAATTTTTTGCGTTCTTTGCGTTCTTTTGCGGCCAGCCAACAGATTTGATTTTTTTCCGCGGCTCGCTAGTTTCGTGCCATGTCAGTCACGCGGGAGCAAATCATCGAGGCGCTGAAACAGGTCAAGTATCCGGGCTACAGTCGCGATATTGTGTCGTTCGGGCTGGTGAAGAGGGTTGAGTTTTTGGCCAAGGGGACGGTGGTGCATTTGGAGTTGACCGCCGCTGACCCGAACGTGCCCCGTTTGTTGCAGGAACAAATCGTGGAGGCGGTGTGCCGGTTGCCCGACTTGTCGGAGCAGCAGCGCCCGGTGGATGCGCGCGTCAAGGTCGTGGCCGCGCCGTCACCGGCAGCGACGGGCGGCGGGTTGGCGCGGAGTGAGTTGCCGGGGGTGCGGCGCGTGGTCGCGGTGGCCAGCGGCAAGGGCGGGGTCGGCAAGTCCACGGTGGCGGCCAATCTGGCGGCGGCGTTTCAGACGCTGGGGCTGCGCACCGGGTTGTGCGACTGCGATTTGTACGGGCCGAGCATGGCGCTGATGTTCGGCGCCGCCGAGCGGCCGACGATGAACGAGGACGAGACTATCAATCCGGTCACCATCAGCGGGGTGCGGCTGATGAGCATGGGGCTGCTGGTGGCGGACGAATCGCCGGTGATTTTGCGCGGGCCGCTGGTGACGCGCTACACGCAGCAGTTGTTGCGCGGTGTGCATTGGGGCGAGCTGGATGTGCTGGTGCTGGATTTGCCGCCGGGGACGGGGGACATTCAACTGACCGTCGTGCAGACGCTGACGCTGAGCGGCGCGGTGATTGTCAGCACGCCGCAGGAGGTGGCGCTGATTGACGCGCGCAAGGCGGTGAAGATGTTCGAGAAGGTCAGCGTGCCGATTCTGGGGCTGGTCGAGAACATGAGCTGGTTTTTGTGCCCGGACAACGGCCAACGGTACGATATTTTCGGCACCGGCGGGGCGCGGCGCGAGGCGGAGAAACTGGGCGTGCCGCTGCTGGCCGAGGTGCCGCTGGAAATCGCCGCCCGCGAGGCCGCTGACGGTGGCCGGCCGATTGTCTGGCAGGACCCGCGCAGCGCGACCGCGCGGGCGTTGCTGGCGGCGGCGGAAAACATCCGCCGGATATTGCAATAGCCTGCCGGCCATAACGTATTGCCGGCTAATGGGTTGAACGAACCGGCAGCGGTTGAGTTTTTTGCGGGTTTAAATATTTCGGGATATAGTGTTGACAGAAGATGCGGGTTATAAGTGAATGGGGGCGTGACATGAGTGTGAATTCGAACGACACCGAACAGTATTTCAAGAATTCGGCGTTATACCGCGAGTTTCTGGCCGAGCGCGAGGAAATCCTGAAGCACAAGTGGATTGAAAGCGAGAAGGCCGGGCACGACATCGGGTTTGAAAAAGCGCTGCTGGATTGGATTGTGAAGCATCGTGCCACCTGGCGCACGACGCGCAAGGCGCGGGCTTCCTGACGCTGACAGTCACCTTTAATAGCGTCCGGTGAGGCGCTGAAGGAAATGTTATGAGTAAAATTGTGATGGATGCCGCTGCCATTGACCGGTCGTTGAACCGGCTGGCGCATGAGATTTTGGAGCGCAGTCCCGAGGGCGCGGCGCTCGGCTTCGTCGGCATTCACACGCGCGGGGTGCCGCTGGCGGAACGGCTGGCGGCGTTAACCCAAAAATTCGACCCGGCCCGGCGCGCGCTGCCAGTGGGGCAGTTGGACATTTCTTTTCACCGCGACGATTTCGCGCCCGCCCGGCCCGCGCCGAAGATGACCACGGTGCCGTTCGACGTGGACAAGGAGCACGTGATTCTCGTGGACGATGTGTTTTTCACTGGGCGCAGCGTGCGGGCGGCGTTGAACGCGCTGGTGGACATCGGCCGCGCGAAGACCGTGCGGCTGGCGGTGTTGGTGGATCGCGGTCATCGTCAGCTTCCCATTCGCGCGGACTATGTCGGCAAGAATATCCCGACCGCTGAGGATGAGCAGGTGACGGTAAGGTTGCGCGAGACGGACGGGGTGGATGAGGTCACGGTCAGCGGAGGTGCGGTATGAATTTTTTATTGATTATTGATAATTTTCTATTGCCCCGAGAATGCACCCACAGCGTCATCTCAAATAATCAATATTCAATCATCAATAATCAATCCCCATGAATTGGACCCGCAAAGACTTCCTCGACATCCGCAGCCTCAGCGTCGCGGAAATCGAAACCGTGCTCGACACCGCGCGGGCGTTCAAGGACATCATTTCGCGCCCCATCAAAAAAGTGCCGTCGTTGCGCGGGAAGACGGTGGTGAACTTGTTCATCGAGCCGAGCACCCGCACCCGCGTGTCGTTCGAGCTGGCGGCGAAACGGTTGAGCGCCGACGTGGTCGCCGTCGCGCAGGAAGGCAGCTCGTTCAAAAAGGGCGAGACGCTGAAGGACACCGCGCGGAACTTGCAGGCGCTCCAGGCCGACTACCTCATCATCCGCCACAGCGCGGCGGGCGCGGCGCAATTCCTCGCCGAGCGCCTCGACGCCCGCGTCATCAACGCCGGCGACGGCGCGCACGCCCACCCGACCCAGGCGATGCTCGACACCTTCACCATCCGCGAACAACTCGGCACGGTCAGCGGCAAACACGTGCTCATCGTCGGCGACATCCTCTACAGCCGCGTCGCGCGCTCGGACATCTGGGCGCTGACCAAGCTCGGCGCGAAAGTCACGCTGGTCGGCCCGGCCACGCTACTGCCGGAGCACTTCCGCGACATGGGCGTCAGCGTCGCGCACGACCTCGACCGCGTGCTGCCGACCGCCGACGTCATCAACCTGCTGCGCATCCAGCACGAGCGGCAGAGCAAGGCGGCGTTCCCCTCGCTCGGCGAATACATCAGCGTCTATGGCCTGACCCGCGAGCGGTTCCGGCGCTGCAAACCGGAAGTCCTCATCATGCACCCCGGCCCCATCAACCGCGGCGTGGAAATCGAAAGCGACCTCGCTGACGGTGCCAACTCAGTCATCCTGCAACAAGTCACCAACGGCTTGGCCGTGCGCATGGCGGTGCTGTATCTCCTCGGCGGCGGCGCGGCGCTGGAATGAGGCCGGCGGCGTCATCGCTGAACTGGCCGAAGGGATGACGCGCCGAGCTGCCAAGATGCCGCTGAATTACTATCAGTTGCGTTGCTAGATACCGTCTTTCCGCACCGGCACGGTGACGCGGGCGGTTTTGCCCAGTTCGCGGCCCTCGCGGTCAAGGAGGTTGATCAGCGCCTGCGGCGGAAGGAGTTGCTGATGCAGCGAGGATTTGCCCCGGCATATCAGCGGCTAATTCCGCCGCAGGCGCTGACTGTAAAAATCTTAAATCCCAAAAAACCCCCGACCGGTGTTACCCGGTCGGGGGGAGGAGATCATGCCCCTTGCGGAGCATGCATATGAAAAACCTCGACCGCTACCGGCGGCCGAGGGAACCATTTATACGCTTTCTTCTTCGATTGTCAAGGTGCGACGTGCGGTAATAATAAAAATTTGGCTCGGCGCGCCGTTCATCGCGCAGGCCGCCAACACCGCGCCAACACCGACCTCACGCTGGGGCGGCAATTATTGCTGCTCGGCGCCACCATGCTGACTTTGAGGGTTCTATTTTTTTTCACCACCAAGACACGAAGGCACGAAGGATTTTTTTACCGGGAGACCGTGGAGTTCATTGAGAGCTAATTAAAAAAAACTCTCCAGGTCCTCCATGAACTCCCTGTAAAAAATCTTCGTGCCTTCGTGTCTTGGTGGTGCATTTTTCTCCCTGATTTAATGGAAACAACTCTGCTGACGGGAGTCTAGATAGTGTAGTCATGAGATCAGTGAATTATCTGTACATTGGCTGACGCGGGTGATAAGCTGAGTGGATGAGAGCAGACTATCATCGACATGACATTAGTGAGCGGGTATGGGCGAT
>JAISDC010000021.1 GCA_031265105.1 Verrucomicrobiales bacterium | reverse complement strand
CGACTTCACCGCCTTGGGATCCGGGGTGTGGGATATTATTACCGCCACCGGCGGCATCAGCAACTTTGACACTGACCGGTGGACCTACGATGACACGCTGTTTGACCTCGCCCTCAGCGGCGATGCAAAATCCCTGCAACTGCTGCTGATCCCCGAACCCACCGTCAGCACCCTGCTGCTCGGCGGAAGCCTGCTGCTATTGGCATTGGCAGCGTTGCGGCGCCGGCGCAGCGCATCATTCCCCTCTTGCCAAGAGGGGAATTATTGAGATTGCTTTCAACTTAATTTGAACTGCTCTAATTCCCGCAAACGAAGCTGACCGCAGGCGGCGTCAATGTCGCGGCCTTTTTCGAGGCGGACGGTGGCGGCGACTCCCGCGGCTTTGACGGTGGCGGCGAAGTTTTTGATGTCACGGTCAGCGGGGCGTTCCCACGGCAGGCCCTCGACTTGGTTGTACGGTATCAGGTTGATTTTGGCGTTCAGACGCCTGGCATGGGCGGCCAGCAACGCGGCTTGCCGCTCGCTGTCGTTGACGCCGCGAATCAGGATGAACTCGAAGGTGAGCATCTGCTTTTTGCGTTCCTGATAATAGGCGCAGGCGGCGAACAGTTGTTCCAGCGGATATTTTTGGTTGACCGGCATGAGGCGGTTGCGTGTCGCGTTGTCCGCGCCGTGCAGGCTGATGGCGAGGCGCAACTGGCGCGGCTGGTCGGCGAGGGCGCGGATTTGCGGGACGATGCCGCTGGTGCTGACGGTGATGCGGCGGGCGCCGAGGCACAGGCCCCAGTCGGCGTTGATGACCTCGATGGCGGCCAGCAGGTTGCGGTAATTAGCCAGCGGCTCGCCCATGCCCATGAAGACGAGGTTGTTGACGGTTGCGCCGCTGAGTTTCTCCACTTGCATGATTTGGGCGATGAGTTCGCCGGGGCTGAGGTTTTTTTTCCAACCGGCCAGGCCGCTGGCGCAGAATTTGCAGCCGTAAGCGCAGCCGACTTGGGAGGAGACGCAGAGGGTGAAACGGTCGGCACGCTCGCCGTAGAGCGCCGGGTTGGCGGGAATCAACACGCTTTCGATGAAGTCGCCGCAACTGAGCCGGAACAAAAATTTGCGGGTGGTGTCGCGGGAACCCTGGGTGCGAACGTGTTGCAGGGGGGCAAGCTCATAGTCAGCGGCGAGTTGATTGCGGAAGGCGGCGGGCAGGCTGCTCATCAGCGAGAAGGACTCGGCGCGGCGCTGAAAAATCCAGTCGGTCAACTGCCGGCGACGGTAAGCGGGCGCGGCGCCGAGTTGCCAGTCGTCGGGCAATTGGTCGAGCAACAGCGGCTTGGCGGCGGGCGGGGTGGGCATGATGGGCGCTTGGAAAGTTTTTTGCGTTGGTTAAGTTTTTTAGGTTTTTTAAGTTGGCGCGGTACTGCGTAACTTAACAAATTCAGAACACCTAAAAAACATTCTTATTTCGCGCCATGAAAACGCAAGACGGCGGGAATCGTTTTGCACAGGATTTTGAGATCCAGCCAGATGCTCCAGTGGTCGATGTATTGCAGGTCGAGGTTGACCCAGTCGGCGAAGGCTTTGACTTCGTTGCGGCCCTGGATTTGCCAGAGGCAGGTGATGCCGGGCTTGACGCTGAGGCGGCGGCGCTGGGTGTTTTCGCTGATGGCGAGAGTTTCATACACGGGCAGCGGGCGCGGGCCGACCAGGCTCATTTCGCCTTTGAGGACGTTGATGAGTTGGGGCAGTTCATCCAGGCTGGTTTTGCGCAGGAAGCGGCCGAGGGGGGTGACGCGGGGGTCGTTGGTGACTTTGAACACCGGGCCGGTCATTTCGTTGTGACGGTCCAGTTCGGATTTGAGTTGCTCGGCGTTGGCGACCATGGAGCGGAATTTGTGCATGATGAACGGCCGGCCGTGCAGGCCGCTGCGCGATTGTTGAAAAAAGACCGGGCCGCGGCTGGTGAGTTTGATCAGGACGCTGATGAGCAGCATCGGCAGGCTGCCGACGGTCAGCAACAGCAACGCGCCGACGCGGTCCATGATGCTTTTGCACAGGATTTCCCAGGAGTTGTCCGGGGTGGAGCGGAAAATCAGCATCGGATGATTGAGGAAGTAATCCACCTTGACGCGGGCGACGCTGGTTTCAAACAGGTTGGTGGCCAGCCAGGTTTCGACGCCTTCCTCCTCGCTGGCCTGAATGAGTTGGGAAATGTCGTGGAAGGAGGTGTGTTTGACGTCAAAGATCACCAGGTGGATGGCGTCATTGTGCAGGCAACGGACGAAGCCGGCATTGTCAATCTCAGCGACGTGGACTTGGCGGGTCAGGCGCAACTCAAATTCCGGGTGGTCATTGAGTTCTTGTTCCCAGTTGGTGAGGGGCTGACGGTCAGTGACCAGCAGCAAGTTTTGCCGACGTTGCGGGATGTGGCGCAGGATTATTTGCGACACCACCTGGTGCCGCAGGTACAGGAGCAGGGAGCAGAACGGGATGAAAATCAGGCACACGGAGCGGGCCAGAAAACTGATGCGGCCGATGAACATGGTAAATACGATACAAATGAAAACCCAGGTGGCGGTTTGGATGCACAGGTTGAGAATGTCGCCGCGCCGCCGGGTGGCGCTCAGGTTGTAGAAACCGATTTTGGCGTGAATCAGCGGGGTCAGGATGGCGACCGGAATCAGCAGGTAAAGATAGTCCGGCGACAGGGTGGGGTCCGGCAGTTGGACGAAGAACAAGGTCGGCGGCAGGTACGCGCGCGCCCCCACCGCGGCCAGCCAGGCCAGACACGCGGCGACGCTGTCTAACAATTGACTCGTGCCCTGGCGAATTTTATGTTTGGCGAATGGCATTCCCACTAAGCAAACCGGAATTGCCGCCCGCTGTCAAAGCAATGCGACAATTATAATGCCAACTCACCGGCCAACCCTCGCGCGACCGCCGCACCGTCAGCGGCGCAACCGGGCGCCAACCCGGACGCACGGTCAGCGGGCGCGCGGGGAACTTTTGCTGTACACCGCCACCGGGGCGCGGTAAATTCCGTGCTAATCAAGCCGGGGCGGAGAGCGGTTCCCCGGTCGCCGGAATTTCGCTGATGGGCAATTATTTAACAATCGGGTTATGGGCGGGACTGCTGACACTCAGCGGCTTGCCAGCCGTGAGCCGGGCCGAGGAGCCGGTCGTTGCCGGCCAGGCGGCGCTGTTGGTGGAGATGCCAACCGGACGGGTGCTGTATGCCAGGCATCCCGACCGCCAATACGCCCCGGCCAGCACCATCAAGCTGCTCACCGCCTTGCTCGTCTGGGAACGCACCAAATTGCAGGGCAGCGTGCGGGTGCGAACGGCGGACACGCGGGTCGAACCAAGCCACATCCCGTTGCGCGGCGGCGAAGTGGTGTCGGTGAATCAACTGACACATGCCCTGCTCATCGGTTCCGACAACGACAGCGCCATGGCCCTGGCCCGTTACACGGCCGGCTCGGTGGACGAATTTGTCGCCCTGATGAACGCCCGGGCCAGGCAGCTTGGCTGTACCGGCACCGTGGTTAAAAATCCGCACGGCCTGCCGGTCAAGGGGCAATACACCACCGCCAGCGACATGTTGAAAATTTTCGAGGCCGCGCTGGCGGTGCCGGCGCTGCGGGACATCTGCGCCACGTCCCGTTACCGGCTCACCACCGAAATCGGCGCCCAGACCATCAAGAATCATAACAAATTACTGGGAACTTACGCCGGCATGGGACCGGCCAAGACCGGGTGGACGGCCTCCTCGCGCCACACCTACGCCGCCAGCGCCACGCGCGACGGGCGGGAATTGCGCCTGATTATTCTCAACAGCCCGAACAAATGGGACGACGCGCGGGCGTTGCTCGACTACGGCTTCGGCGTGTCACCGTCAGCGCCGCCGCCGCTGGTCGCCGCCGCTGATCATCAGCCTCAGCCACCACCGCCCGCCACCGGCCGCCTGCCCCTCACCAATCCGCCGCCGGTCACCCCGGCCACCGCCAACCAGACGCTGACGGTGTATAAAGTGAAAAAAGGTGACACCCTCAGCGCCATTTGCCGCCGTTTCGACGTGAGCATGAAAACCGTGCTGCGCCACAACAATCTGCCAGACCCGCACAAAATCAATCCCGGACTGGTGTTATATATCCCGTTGCAGGGTTAAATCCAAAGGTTCAAGTTTAGATTAGATGGTAATAAACTGCCATTGAACTCGGCTTGAAGTATGAAGACACGAAGGTTTGTTTGAAAAAGCAGTCTTCGTGTCTTGGTGGTTCATCAATAAAAAATCTCCGCGCCTCCGCGTCTCAGCGGTTAAGTTCGAGTTGTCACAGATCGCCAGGCGCTGTTTTATCGGCGGTCTTTTTCAATCACCGCGTAGGCGTTGTGATTGTGGATGCTTTCCATGTTCTCGGCCTCGACGCGATACCAGGTGATGCGCGATTTTTTGTTGCAGCGCAACGCGACGTTGCGCACCAGGTCTTCCACAAACACGGGATGGTCGTAGGCTTGCTCGGTGACGAATTTCTCGTCGGGGCGCTTGAGCAGCGAGTAGAGTTCGCAGCTCGCGGAGTCCTCAATCAGCGCGATGGCGTCCTCAATCCACACGACTTTTTTGAACCGCACGCTGAGGGTGACGTGGCCGCGCTGGTTGTGCGCGCCGCGCGCGCTGATGGCTTTGCTGCACGGGCACAGTGTGGTGACCGGCACAATCACGGTCAGCATGAAATCCAGCTGGTCGCCGTCAACGGCGGCGTCGAAGCGGGCGACGTAGTCCATCAGTCCGACGCTGCGGGTGACCGGCGATTGTTTTTCGAGAAAGAACGGAAATTCCATCGCGAGGTGCGCGGCGCGGGCGTTGAGTTTTTTTTGCAGGGCGCGCAGGATGCCGCTGATGTTCTCGACGTGGATGAGCCGCCCGTGCGAGTTGAGCACTTCGAGAAAACGGCTCATGTGCGTGCCTTTGAAATGGTGCGGCAAGTCCACAGTCAGCGCGATGGTGGCGACGGTGTTCTGGCGCTGGTGCGCCTTGTCGGCGATTTGGATCGGGTATTTCAGTCCCTTGACGCCGACTTTGTCAATGCGCAGCCGGCGGGTGTCGCGGGTGCTTTGAGTGTCGTGCAGTACGGGGTCGGGGTTCTTGCGCATGCGGACAAGCTAGCGTAATCGCGGGAAGAGTGAAGAGTGAAAAATTGCGGCTTCACTTTGCGCGGGTCATTTGTCGCCGCGTGTAATTGCGGCTTCACTTTGCGTGGGTCATTTGTTGCCGCGTGTAATTGCGGCTTCACTTTTTATCCGGCACTCTACATGCTGTCCGGCGTGCGCGCATGGTATTTGCTGACGCTGTCCGGTTTGATGTCGCTGCTGGCGGTGACGGACTCGCGGGCAATCACACATACAATCAAGCCGGGGGACACGCTGTACAGCCTGAGCCGCGTTTACGGCGTCAGCGTGAACTCAATCACCGCCGCCAATCCCGGCCTGGACGCGACGGCGTTGCGGGTCGGACAGCAGGTGACCATTCCCGACCAGGCGGAGCGCGCCGCCGCGCCGCCGGCTGACCCGCCCCCGGCGCCAGCCACACCGTCAGCGCCGCCGGTGTATGTGGTGAAGAAAGGCGATACGCTGACCACCATCGCCCGCCAGCGCCAGGTCACGGTCAGCGACTTGAAGGTTTGGAACCGGCTGACGACCACGCAAATCCGGGTCGGGCAAAAATTGCGCGTCGCCGCGCCGGCCACACCGTCAGCGCCGGCCGCCGGCGCCGGGGCCACGGGCAAATACCTGTTCGTGTCCAAGGTGAAAAAACAAATTGACGCGCCGCGCCGCGCGCATGCCTGGAAATATATCGTGGTGCATCACAGCGGCAGCGGCAGCGGCAACGCGCGGATTTTTGATTATTATCACCGCAGCCGCGGCATGGAAAACGGCCTGGCCTACCATTTTGTCATCGGCAACGGCTCGGAGTCCGGCGACGGCGAAATCGAGGTCGGCGGACGCTGGTCGCGGCAATTGCCAGGCGGTCATTTGCGCAGCGACGGGCAGAACGAAGTGGCCATCGGCATTTGCCTGGTCGGCAATTTTGACCGGGAGCGGCCGACCCGCAAGCAGATTGCCGCGCTGATTGAATTGGTGAATTATCTGGGCCAACGGGCGACGGCGGCGGATTATCCGCGGCCGCGGTTCGTGTTGCACCGTGACATCAACATCAGGCCGACCGACTGTCCGGGGCGGAATTTCCCGGCGGCGGCCATGTACCAGATGTTCGGCGCCTGGCAAGGCGAGTGAGGCATTATGAAACTAAGTTCGATACAAATTGGCTGGACGTTGACGGTGGTGACGGCGGTGGGCTTCCTGATGCCGTGGGCGCGCTTCGCGCCGCCGGGCGCGTTTGCCGACCAGGCGGCGATTGTCGCGCAATTGGCGGCGGACGACTGGCTGCGCGATTATGTGCTGATGACCCGGCGCGACTGGCGGCTGCTGCGGCAAAATCCGGCGGCGGGGGCGACGGGGTTCCAGGTCGCGCTGGCGGAGCGCGGCGACGCTGACGACGCGGCCCGCGCGCTGGCGGAAATTTTGTGCGGCGGCACGGGGTTTAAAAACAAATTACTGGCGCTCATTCCCCTGCTGGCGGTCGGGGGCGCGCTGACGCTGACGCGGCGGCCACCGGCGCGGCGCTGGCTGGCGGCGCTGACGGTGGCGGAACTGGCGGTGTGTGTTGCTTTGCGCTGGCAGTTGCGCGCCGCGTATGTGGACCGGCTGGCGCTGGAACTGAACTGGGGCTGGTGGCTGACGTGGTACGGCCTGGCGCTGCTGGCGCTGACGCAACTGGCGCGCCTGCTGTTGCCGTCGCAGGTCAAGTGGTAATGGCCGGGCGGCGGTTGCCGCGGAGTCGCGGAGTTACTGGGGATTGGCTGACTGGCAGCGGGCGCCTACGATTTTTTTTGGCCGCCGCTGTCGTCCGGATTGCTGGCGCTGACGCTGGTGCCGGGCGGCTGTTCCGGTTTTTTACCGTCACCTTCGCGCAACGCCTTGTTGAACTCACGCTCCACATCATCCTTGGCTTTTTTGAACTCGGTGATGCTTTTGCCCAGCCCGCGGGCCAGCATCGGCAGTTTGTTGGCGCCGAACAACAGCACCACAATCGCCAAAATCCAAATCCAGTCGGATCCGTGGGGCAGCCCTATAGCCAGCATGGGTGTGATCATGCCTTGCAAAGTATGATGTTTGGCGGCCTTTGGCAATGAGATTCCAACTTGACAGAGTGGCCTGGAACATCGGATAGTCTAGGCTCATGCCGTCACGTAGCCCATCTTCCTCGTCCAAGCCAAAATACCAACGCATCCTGTTGAAACTGAGCGGAGAGGTGTTGGCGGGCGACAGCGAGCCGGTCTCTCCTGAGGTCAGCCGCAACATCGCCCGGCAGATCAAGGACATCCACCACATCGGCGTGCAGGTGGCGGTGGTCATCGGCGGCGGCAACATCTGGCGCGGCCTGACTCACAGCAACGAGGGCATGGACCGCAGCACCGCCGATTACATGGGCATGCTGGCCACGGTCATCAACAGCCTCGCCTTGCAGGACGCGCTGGAGCAGGAGGGCGTGATGACTCGCGTGCAAACTGCCATTGAAATGAAAAATGTCGCCGAGCCGTTCATCCGCCGCCGCGCCATCCGGCACCTGGAAAAAGGCCGGGTGGTGATTTTCGGCGCGGGCACCGGCAGCCCGTTTTTCTCGACCGACACCACGGCGGCGCTGCGGGCGAGCGAAATCGGCGCTGACGTTCTGCTCAAGGCGACCAAGGTGGACGGCATTTACGATTGCGACCCGAAAAAAAATCCGCGGGCCAAACGCTACGCGCGCATCAGCTACTTGGACGCGCTGCGCCGGCGCCTGCAAGTGATGGATTCCACCGCCTTCAGCCTGTGCATGGACAACCACGTGCCAATCGTCGTGTTCGACATGTTCAAGCCGGGCAATTTAAAACGTGTTGCCTTGGGCGAAACCGTAGGCACACTGGTCACGGAGAAATAACTTATGCCAGCAGACGAAATCTTATTTGAAGCCGAGGAAAAAATGGAAAAAACCCTGGGCAAAATCCAGGAGGAATTTGCCGCCGTGCGCACCGGCAAAGCCTCGCCCGCGTTGGTCGAGCACATCCGCGTCAACGCCTACGGCACCACCATGACGCTGCGCGAAATGGCCGGCATCACCTGTCCGGAGCCGCGCCTGATTATGATTCAGCCCTGGGACATCTCGAATGTTGACCCCATCCGCAAGGCGCTGGAAGAATCCAGGCTCGGCGTCAACCCGCTGATTGACGGCAAAATCATCCGCATCCCGATTCCCGAACTGTCAGAAGAACGCCGCCGCGACCTGACCAAAGTGGTGAAAAGAATTGCCGAGGACGGCAAAATCGCCATCCGCGCCATCCGCCGCGACGCGCTGGACCGCCTCAAGAAAGAGCAAAAGGCCGGCGACCTCACTGAGGATGAGTTGGCCACCGCCGAGAAGGAAACACAAAAACTGACCGATGCCCACGGTGAAAAAATTGACAAAGCCTTCGCCGCCAAGGAAACGGAACTGATGAGCGTTTGAAAGTGCAAAACGCAAAAGTCAAAGGTCAAAATTACCAATACCGCCGCTGATTGTGCCTGCCAGCGCTGACCCACTGGGAGCGCCGGCTTCCAGCCGGCAGATGGCCCCGGCACAGCCGGCAAGATGCCGGCGCTCCCAGTGATGGCAGGGTGTTGCGCGCTGCAAATGCCGGTATCCCACCGTCATCCCGAGCGCGGCTGAGGAATCGGTAAGCCTCAGCTCGTGAGATTGACTGGTCTTGTCGCTATTTTAAGGTGAACTGCTATATATTCGGATAAACTTCAAACATGCACGGCAGTTGTTATCTCATCACCCGCGCGCGCGCGCAAAACGGCGAGTTGCGGCGGTTGCTGGCGGCGCGCGGCGCGGCCGTGGTGGAGTTGCCGCTGCTGCAAATCAAGCCGCTGCCGGTGTCTTTGCCGGCGGCGCTGGCGGCGGATTACCGCTGGCTGGTGTTCACCAGCGTCAACGGCGTGGAATGTTTTTTCCGGCAATGGGCCGCTGACGGTCATGCGGTCCGCGAGTTGGCCGGTCTCCACCTCGCCGCGGTCGGCGGCGCGACCGGCGCGCGGCTGCGGGCGCTGGGGCTGACGGTGACGTTCACGCCGACGCGGCACACGGCGGCGCGGCTGTGCGCCGAATGGCCGGTCGCCGCCGCTGACCGTGACGGCGGCGCGGTGCTGCACGTGTGCGGGCGCGGGGCCGACGATACCGTGGTCTCGCGCCTGGCGCGGCTGGGGTGCCGGGCGCGGCGGCTGGAGGTGTATGCGACCGCGCCCGTTGACGACGCGGCGGCGCGCTGGCGCGCAGTGTCAGCCTCAGCGGCGCCGGACTGGGTGATTTTTTGCAGCGCCGCGGCCGCGCGTGAATTTCGGCGGGCGGTTGGCGGTGCGTTGCCGGCGGGATTGAAAATCGCCAGCCTCGGCCCGGTTACCAGCGCCGCCATCCGCGCGGCGGGCTGGCCGGTGAACTTGGAAGCCTCGGTGAGCCGGATGGCCACGTTGGTGGCGGAGTTGGCCGCCTGGTAAAAGTTTGTATAAGTTGGCGCGGTACCGCGTAACTCAACAAACTTTCAAACTGACACAAACCTACACAAACTTTCATCCTCACCCGCAGCGGCATGGCCGGCAACCTTTTGATTGCGAGCGCGCGGCGGCGCGGGTAATTTTTACGCTGACGATGAACACAGACTGGCTGGAGCGAGTGCGGCAACTCAAGCGTGAGCGCAATGCGGTGATTCTGGCGCATAATTACCAGACCGCTGACATTCAGGAGGCGGCCGATTATGTCGGCGACTCGCTCGGATTGTCCTACCGCGCGCAGGCCGCTGACGCTGACGTGATTCTGTTCTGCGGCGTGCATTTCATGGCGGAGACGGCGAAGATTGTCAACCCGCGCAAGACGGTGCTTCTGCCGGACTTAAACGCGGGCTGCTCGCTGGCGGATTCCTGCCCGGCGGACGAGTTGCAGAAATACCTGGCCGCGCGCCCCGGCAAATACGTGATTTCCTACATCAACTGCTCGGCGGGCGTGAAGGCGCTGAGCGATGTGATTTGCACCTCCGGCAACGCGGTGCGCATCGTCAACCGCGCGCCCGCTGACCGTGACCTCCTGTTTTTGCCCGACCAGAATCTCGGCGAGTGGGTGACGCAAAAAACCGGGCGCCGGATGGAATTGTGGCGCGGCAACTGCCATGTCCACGTCGAGTTCACCCACGCCGCCATTCAAAAAATCCGCGACCAATATCCCGCCGCGCCCGTCGTCGCGCACCCCGAATGCACCCGCGCGGTGCGGCTGCTGGCGGACGAGGTGTGCTCGACGGAAAAGATGATTGATTACTGCCGGCGCTCACCGTCAGCGGCGTTCATCATCGTCACGGAATCGGGGATGCTGCACCGGCTGCGGCGCGAGGTGCCGGGCAAGACCTTCATCGCGGGGCCGACCGAGCGGTGCGCCTGCAACGATTGCCGGTCCATGAAGCTGAACACGCTGGAGAAAATGGCCGCCGCGCTGGCGACGCTGACGCCGCGCGTCGAGTTGCCGGACGACCTCATCGTCAGCGCCGCCGCGCCGATTCAGCGGATGCTCGACTGGAGCCGCTGAGTTGCGGCGAACGGACCAGCGCTGGCGCGGCGCCGCGCTCAGGCTGACGGTGACGGCGGGGCAACGGCAACTGGCGCGGGCTTTGCCGAACTACTTTTTCCTCGCGACCCCCGCCGTCAGCGGGTAGATTGCCGACATCATGTTGCGTTTTTTAATGGCGGCGTTTCTCACAGCCGGCGTGTGCGGCGCGGCCGCCGCTGACGGTGATGACGACCAGGACGCGCGCTATCGCAGTTCGCTGATGGTGGCGACGGTGCTGGAAAAAATCCGCCAGGAATATGTTGACCCGGGCGAGGTGAATTACCACAAGCTGACCTACTCGGCGCTGGAGGGCATGGTATCGTCGCTCGACCCGTATTGCGAGTTTCTCGACCCGCGGCGCTACGAGGAGATGCGCCACGACACCGAGGGCGAGTTCGGCGGCCTCGGCATTTACATCGGCGTGCAAAACCGGACGCTGGTCATCAACATGCCCATCGAGGGCGGCCCGGCGTTCCGCGCCGGCGTGATGCCGGGTGACTGGATTGTGAAAATCAACGGCCAGGCCACCAAGGGGCTGTCGCTGAGCGAGGCAATCCGCCTATTGCGCGGCAAGACCGGCGAGCCGATCACCCTGGTACTGTTCCGGCCCATCGGCAACGAGACCAAGGAAGTGACGCTGACGCGCGAGATCATCAGCGTGCCGACCATTCGCGGGACGCGGGTGCTGAACGCTGACCGTGACGACGCGGATAAAATCGGTTATTTGCGCATCACGCAATTCGGCGACAAAACCCTGGACGAGTTCAACCAGGCGATGAAAGTGTTGCTAGACAAAGGCCGGGGCGGGGGCATAAAGGCGCTGGTGCTGGATTTGCGCAACAATCCGGGCGGCCTGCTGGAGGTCGCGGTGCAGGTAGCGGGCAAGTTCACGCCGGAGGGCACGGTAATTGTCACCACCGAGGGGCGAGTCGGCGCCAACCGCGTCGCCGCCCACCAGGCCAGGGGCCGGGAGCACTGGCTGCAATTGCCGCTGGTGGTGCTGATCAACCGCCACAGCGCCAGCGGCGCGGAAATCGTGGCGGGTTCGCTGAAGGACTTGCGCCGGGCGATTCTGATTGGCGAGACTTCCTACGGCAAGGGGTCGGTGCAAACCGTGCAGCCGCTGGACCCGAGCCTCAATCCGCCGGTGGCGCTGCGACTGACCACGGCGCGTTATTACACGCCAAGCCACAACCCAATCAACAAGGTGGGCATTGCGCCGGACATCGAGATGCCGGTGACGCCGGAGCAGGAGCGGGCGGTGCTGCGCAAACAAAACCTGTATTTGCTCGGCGCGGACGAGCAGCGGGCACTGGAGGCGGTCCGCGACGAGCAACTCGACCGCGCCGTGACGGTGTTGCAGGGCGTGATGCTGTTCAACCGCCGCCGGGTGCAGGCGCACGCCGCGGCCAGTCCCAGTTGGAATTGACCGTGATATGCGCGTGCTCGGCATTGAAACCTCCTGCGACGAAACTTCCGTCGCCATCGTGGAAAAAAACGACGGCGCGCTGACGGTGACCCGGCAGGAAATTGCCTCGCAAATCGAGCAGCACCGCGCGTTCGGCGGCGTGGTGCCGGAACTGGCGACGCGGCAACATCTGCTGCGGCTGGACCCGATGACGCGGGCGGCGCTGACGGTGACGCCGCTGTCAGCGGTGGACGGCATCGCCGTGACAGTCGGGCCGGGGCTGGCCACCTCGCTGCTGGTGGGCGCCAGCTACGCCAAGGCGCTGGCGCTGGCGGCCGGCAAGCCGTGGCTGGGCGTCAACCACCTGGAGGGGCATTTGTTCTCGCCGTTCCTGTCGCGCGGCCTGCCGCCGGGACGGCCGCACGTGGCGCTCATCGTCAGCGGCGGCCACACGCTGCTGGTGAACGTCCGCGGCATGTTGGATTATGCGCTGTTAGGCGGCACGCTCGACGACGCCGCCGGCGAGGCGTTCGACAAGGTCGCCCGACTGCTCGGCCTGCCGTATCCCGGCGGGCCGGAAGTGGAACAGCTCGCGCGCCAGGGCGACCCGCGCGCCGTGAAATTTCCGCGCTCGCTGCTCAACTCCGGCGACGACAACTTCAGCTTCAGCGGCCTGAAAACCGCCGTGCGCGCGCATTTGCAAAAACCGGGGCGCGCCGCGCCGGCGGACATTTGCGCCGCGTTTCAACAGGCAGTCAGCGACGTGTTGGTCGGCAAAACCGTCCGCGCCGCCCAACGACTGGGCGCGACCGCCTTCACCGTCAGCGGCGGCGTGAGCTGCAACCAAACCCTGCGCGCCGCCTTCGAGCAAGCCGCCGACCGCGCGGGCTTGCAAGCGCTGGTGGCCGCGCCGGCATACAGCACGGACAACGCGGCGATGATCGCGGCGGTGGCGGCCTGCCGCTTCGAGCGCGGCGAGCGGTCGCCGTGGAATTTGGACGTGAACCCGAATCTGCGGCTGGCCGCTGATTAACCGCAGAGACGCGGAGGAGCGGAGATTTTTTATTGATGAACCACGAAGACACAAAGACACGAAGGCTATTTTTTAAATAAACCTTCGTGCCTTGGTGTCTTCGTGGTGCAAATGGTCTTTAGAATTGGTGCCGGTAGCCCGCTGTCAGGCCCCAGGGCTTGTCGTACTTGTCGCCGAAGGAGGCTTCGTAGTCGAGGTGGAGTTGATTGTCAGTGTCGAGTTGCCAGATGAGGCCGG
>JAISDC010000281.1 GCA_031265105.1 Verrucomicrobiales bacterium | reverse complement strand
GGCTCGACAATATCAAACAACGCCTGATACCGCCGCCCGCTGTAGATGCCGTCCAGCTTCACCGGCGGCAAGCCCTCGAACACGATTTCCCCCTTCAACCGCAGCGTCGCGTGGTACGAATAATCCTGCCCGCCGTCCAGCGCCACCGCCGCGAGAATCAGCACCAGCATCGGCGCGAGCCGGTAATCCTTCACCATCTGCCCGCGCCAGGTCGGGCGCCGCTCCCCGTTGTGCTTCCGCTGAATCTCATACGCCGCCAGCGCCGGCAACTTGCCCAGGTTGCCTGCCACCGCTGACAGTCGGTCTTGCTTCAACGTGCCGGCCAGTTGGCCCGTGTTGGAAATTTTATGCGGATAATAATAACTTGGCAGCGTGGAAATAATCTCCGCCCGCGCGAACGGAAACTCCACCGCGCCCACGCCCAGCATCGGATGCCCGAACGCCAGCACCTCGTCGTCGTCCACCGCCGTCACCGTCCCCGTGCCCGCCACGTCAATGTCGCCGCTCATCAACACCACCGCCAGCGGCGACCCCGGCGCAATCGGCGCGCCCTCGACCGCGCCGGCGGCAGCGCCACCGCCCGCCAGCGGCACAAACAAACCGTCCGCCGGAAACAACGGCTCCAGCAATTCCCGCAACCGCTCGTTCCACCCGCTGATGCTCAGCGGCAGCGCCAGATAATCGCCCGCCGGCTTCACCTGCGGCGTCAACGTCCCGTCCTGGCCCGCCGACCACGGGAACGGCTTGAGGTCATCGTCAGCGGCCATGCGTTTGCCGACGTCAAGCATGTCCTCAATCGGCGTGAACCCGCAATGCCCGTCCTTCTCAAACATCCCCAACCGCCGCGACAGCGCGCCGACCAGCTTCCCGTCAATATACAACGGCGACCCGCTCATCCCGTGAACCGCGCCGGTAAGTTTGGTTTTTTCATCCACCAGCCGCGCGACAATCAAATCCTTCCCCGGCGCCAGCGCGTTTTTCCACACCCCAAGAATCTCCGTCTCCAGCTCGACAATCTCCGTCCCCTGCATCACCGTCAGCGTCTTCCCGCGCATCCCCGGCGTCAATTCACTAACCGGCAGAATCGGCGGCAGCGCCGCGAAGGAAAAACCCGCTGACCATGCCCCTAACAAAATAACCAGACCAAGTCTCATGAGGTCAACCAAACTGCGACAAATCGCCGGCGCTGGCAATGTTTTTTGAGTTTTTTTGATTTGTTAGGGAAAGCGAACCGGAAGGAATTGGCGGGGACGGTTTGGGCCACGCAAACTTTCTCCAATAACTCCATGCGCTCTTTGTTAAAAAAACTCCATCCCGGTATCAGCGGCATTACCGGCGGGATTATGCCAGCGCCCTGTCCATCACCGTCAGCGTCCGGTCAAGCTCCGGCTCGTCGTGCGCGAGGGAGAGAAAACACGTCTCAAACTGCGACGGCGGCACATACACCCCGCCCGCCAGCATGGCGTGAAAATATTTGTTAAACGCCGCCAAGTCCGCCGTCTGCGCGTCCGCGAGATTTTTCACCTCGCGGCCGGTGAAGAACAAACACCACAGCGAGCCGAGCCGGTGAAATTGCCACGGCAATTTTTTCGCCGCTAACAATGACCGCGCGCCCGCTTCCAACTTCGCGCCGAGGCGCTCCAGCCGCGCGAACCCATCGTCAGCGTCCAACTCGCGCAACTGCGCCAGCCCCGCCGCCAGCGCCAGCGGGTTACCGGAGAGCGTGCCCGCTTGGTACACCGGGCCGAGCGGCGCGAGTTGTTCCATGATGTCGCGCCGTCCGCCGAACGCGCCCACCGGCAGCCCGCCGCCGATGACTTTGCCGAACGCCGACAAATCCGGCGTGATGCCCGTCAGCCCCTGCACCCCTGCCCTGCCGACGCGAAAGCCGGTCATCACCTCGTCGAAAATCAGCAGCGCGCCGTGCCGCAACGTCAGCGCCCGCAGTTGTTGCAAAAAACCCGCTGACGGTGGTATCAACCCCGCGTTCGCCGGCACCGGCTCCACAATCACCGCCGCGATGCGCCCGCCGTCAGCGGCGAACGCTTGCTCCAGCGCGGGCAAATCATTGAATGGCAAACAAATTGTCTCCGCCGCCAGCGCCGCCGGCACCCCCGCCGAGTCCGGCGCGCCCATTGTCAGCGCCCCCGACCCCGCCTTCACCAGCAGCGAGTCCACGTGCCCGTGATAACAACCCGCGAACTTGATGATTTTGTCGCGCCCCGTAAACCCGCGCGCCAGCCGCACGCAGGACATCGTCGCCTCCGTGCCGCTGTTGCACATCCGCACCATCTCCACCGACGGCACCCAATCCGTCACCGTCAGCGCCATCGCCACCTCCAACTCCCCCGGCACCCCGAAACTCGTCCCGCGTTGCAACGCCTCACCAACAGCGGCCCGCACACACGCCGGCGCGTGTCCGAGAATCGCCGGCCCCCAAGTGCCGACGTAATCCACGAAGTCATTCCCGTCCACATCAAACAAATACGCCCCCTCAGCGCGCGCCGCGAAAAACGGCTTCCCGCCGACGGCCTTGAACGCCCTGACTGGCGAGTTCACCCCGCCGGGAATGACCACTTTTGCCCGCTCAAACAATTGCTCGGATTTGGAAAAATTCATCGCGGCCATCCTATCCCGCTGACAGTGACGTGAAAACAAATAGTTCCTCGCCATTGTGCCGGAGGTCTGCGTGTAATTAATTCCCCTTCCGAGCAACAACGGTGTCGTGAAAAAAGATTATTGGGTGGGTTTAGGAGGGGAATTGTTCACGCGAGAACATAATCAGCGAGAGACATTTGCGGCGCCGGCATTTACCGTTCTACGCATATTGATTATCTCCGGATCATCGGTTAGATTAGCCGCATGATTAGCCTGCCGATTTATTTCTACGGGTATTATTGGCCGCGGACATTGTGTCTGCAACATGCGGTGACGCCGGTGTTGACGGACCGGCAGCGCTCGTTTTACTCGGCGGACGCGGCGCTGACGGTGGCGCGACGGTCGGTGCGCGAGGGTGGCGCGACTTGGGGAGCTTACCGCTTGGAGACTGAGCGGCTGGAGCGCGGCGCAGTGTGGGCGCGGTTGTGGTTCAAGGAACAGTGGGTGACGACGCTGGCGTTCGCACCGGACACGTTCGCGGTGGTGGCGGTGTGGCGGCGGCTCGCGCGGATGTGGCGGGAGCCGACGACGTGCCGGCGGACGGACGAGGCGTGGCGCGGGACGCGGCCGCCGGCGGAAGACCCGTCGAGCCGCCAAATGCCGGGCGCGCCGTGGGGGATGTGGCTGTCGCATTGCACGCCGCATAACCGGGCGGAGTTCAAGGAACCGCGCAAGGTATATGATTGGTGGTGGTTGCTGGTGGCGCGGGAGTCGGGGCAGTGCGGCGCGGAGTCATGGCCGGCGGGGACGATACCGCTGATTTTGCCGCCGGTGGCGGAGACGGCGGTGACGGTGCTGGGGGAATGGTCGGGCACGGCGGCGCGATATCCCGAACCGGCGAAGCTGTCACTGGACTGGTTGAACGCTTTACATAGCACTCTGCTGGGAGATCAGGCCTTCAATCATCCCGACGTGACGCTGGCACAATTGCGGCGCGAACCGGCGATGGTGATGGTGAATAATGATGTTTCGAGGCGCGGCGAGGCGGTGTCCGGGTTCATGCATTTCTGGCAGGAAGACCCGTCGGTGCGGATGTGCGGGTTGTTCGAGTATCACATCGCGCTGACGGAGGACGCGGCGGATGAATGCTGGCCGTGGCTGGAGGCGCGGATGATTAATCACGCGGAGGCGCGCCAGGTGTGGACACCGATTGAGCGTCCGCCGGCGCCGTGGGTGGCGGTGAATGACGGCGACTTGTTGCGCGATGGTTTGTTCTCGCCGGAGTTGGTGGCACGGATGTGGGAGTGGGTGCGGGAACTGGCGTTTTTATTGTTGAAAATCCGGCGCGGGGAAATTCACATGCCGCCGTGGGACGAGCAGCGGGGCTGGGTTGAGGCGGATTACGAGCGGCTGACGCCGCCGTGGATTCGTGAGATGACGGATGAGTGGACGCGGGATATTCTGGAAGACGACGATGACGACGAGGGCGAGGCGTGGAAGCGGGGGTGATAACCTCGCAACCTGCGCTAATTCCCGCGCCGAGTTTTAATCGATTCATTCCCTGCCTGGTTAATTATCCGACCAAAACAGATCGCGCCAACGCCAGCGCCGGTAGCGCCACCGGCAACATTAGTCGCGCGCCCACCATCAGCGGCGGCGCCTTTTCTACCTTAGAGCACATCAAAACTAGATGGATTCAACAGGCCACGGCGTATATCCGCAGGAACGGAACCAGGCGGTGGCGTCGGTCGAGGTCACGGACTCCAGGGCCGTGGCAATGGCCCGGCGC
>JAISDC010000271.1 GCA_031265105.1 Verrucomicrobiales bacterium | reverse complement strand
TGAGTTCGTCCACCCCGGGTGCCATGAGCACGCCGTAGAGCCGGAACCCCGCCACCGTTGGTTTTAACTTGAACAGTTGCCTGAACGACGGGTTTACCCGCCAGTTCGCAGTAACAAGGTAGCCGCTGCGCGCTCTTACACGCGCGCACCAATGACCCTCGCAAAGTATGACCGAACCATTGAATAAAGTCTATGTTGGCGTGGATGTCGCCAGCGCCAAGCTTGACTTGGCCACCAGTAATAACGTCACCCTCAGCGACTTGCCCCCGCAAGTCCCGAATCAACCCATCGCCATCAAACGCTGGTTGCGCACCTTGCCACCAGCAGTCCATTTGGTGTGTGAGTCCACCGGCCCCTACCACCTGGCCCTGCTGCGCGCCTGCTGACAGCTCGGCGTCACCGTCAGCCGCGTTAACCCCGAACAGGTGCGCGCCTTTGCCAAGAGCCGCCGCCTCTTCGCCAAGACCGATCGCCTCGACGCCAGATTGCTCGCCGACTTCGCCGCCGCGCTGACGCCGCAACCCACCCACGCCCCGGATGCGGTACGCGAGCAGTTGCGCGAACTCCACACCCGCCGCGCCCAACTCGTCGCCGTGCGCGCCGACGAACTCAAGCGCCAGGAACAACCCGGCCTTGGCAAGGTCGCCACCGCCTTGCTCGCCACCCTCCCGGAACTCGGCTCCGTCAGCCGCCAACGCATCGCCAGTCTCGCCGGATTGGCCCCCTTCGTTTACCAAAGCGGCAATTTCAAGGGGCAAGTCCACATCCGCGGCGGCCGCCTGGCCGTGCGCCAGGCCCTTTACATGGCCGCGCTCTCCGCCATGCGCTGCAACCCCGTCCTCAAACCCTTTGCCCAGCGCCTGACCGCCCGCGGCAAGCCTTTCCATGTCGTCATTACCGCCGTCATGCGCAAGCTCCTTATTCACCTCAATGCCGACCTCCACCGCCACCCCTTGGCCCCTCCGAAAACCGCCAAATAATCTTTTTTCACAACACAGTTGCTCTACGAGAGGGGAATTTAAAACCGCTCGCGTGGCGGGCGTGGTCGGCGCGTAGCGCATTGGTGTGCGGGAGTCCCCTGCCGCTTTCTTCGGCCGTGCGCGGCCACCCCCAAAGCGGCACAGGACTGCCGCACTCCAAAGCGCTACGCGCCCAGGCGGTATCGCCGTTGCGTTATGGCGATACTTCACGGCAGGGACATCTTCCTCGTCCCGGCCACGCGCAGGCCCAACACCCGCGCCTCCCAGTCCGTTTGGTTTTTCCATTTCGTGTACAACGGCGCGCCTAACAACTTGAACGTCCGCGAGACCTCGTCGAGGCGGGAGTGCTTGTCGTAAAATAACAGCGGCACCAGCCAGCCCGGCAGCAGCCGCAGCCATTCGCGGCGCGTCAGCCATTGCCGCCACTCCGCGCCCCGCGGCACCGTCGCGGCGCGCCACGGCTTGCGCCAGTCCGCGTAATGCACGATTTTCACCGTCGCCGCCGGCAGCGCGTAGCCGGGTTGGTCCAGATACATCGTCATATAATTAAACTCCGGCGCGAGATAGCGCAGCCGTCCCGCTAGCAAAACATTGAACGCATCCTGGTCGGGCATCGACAGCCACGGGCGCGCCGCCGTGAAGGCCGCCAGCCGGCGCGGCAAGTCGTCCCGCCGCAGCGCCGCCAGGTTCAACAGCAGCACGCCGGAGTTCACGTAGCGCCCGGCCAGCCGCAACCGCTCGCGCGTGTAGCGCGTCAGCTTGGCGCCCATCCCGCGCTCCTCGACCGCCGCCGCGTAGTCGTCGCCCAACGCCAGCCCCCACAACTCTGACAAATCACCCGTCACCAACACATCCGCGTCCAGATACAACACCTGGTCCAACTCCGGCAGCAGGGTCGGCAAATCGAATTTCAAATACATCGCGTGCGAATAATGCGCCGTCGTGTGCAGCCGCTGCCGGTGCGCGTTCGTCACCGCCACCACCCGCACCGCCGCGTCGAGCGACTCCAGGCGCCGCCGCTCCCGCGCGTTGACCGACTCGTCACACACCACCCACACGCGCGGCCTCGGCCGGCCGGCGTGTCCGAGGAGTGAGCGGATGGCGACGCGGAGGCCGAGGAGGTAGTTTTTATCCGTGACCAAGGCCACATCGCTATGAGCAACCATAATTTTACCCTCTCCCCGGTTTATGGTTGGCTAACAAAGGATTGTTGAGCGATGGCGAGAGTTTTCGACTCCCCTGGTAACGGGAGTATTCCGCTCTCGTACCGGCGCGAGACACGCCGGTTACTTTGCCTGTCGTGGCTCCGGCCAATATTACGACGCACGGCGATGGAACCGTTTCCGAGTATTTCAGAAACGTCAAATAACGCAGAACCGGCTTGAAACAGCCGGGAAAAACAGGCTAAAATAACCTGCTTATATAGCGGGTAGCGGGTAGCGGGTAGCGGGTAGCGGGATCAACATGGAAAATTTTTAACGGAATGTCAGAGAGTTGTCAAATATTTCTCCCGGAGGTAACGGAGTCTGTAAAAAGGGGCGCTCTTCATTCGTTGACAAACATTAGTCGCTGACGGTGGACGTCACCGTCAGTAAGTATTTTTTTGACCAAATAAAACATCACCGGTAGCGTATGGAGATGAGCAGCGAGTTGGCACAACTGCCGCCGGAGTTGGAAAAATTTTGGCGCACGGATGACGGCTTGACGGCGGAGCAACGGGCGGCGGGGTGCTGGCCGGCCTCGCCGGATTTGGCGCGCTGTCGATGGTTAGCTTGAAATGGCTGCCGACCAAGTCGTCCGTGATGGACTCGCCGGTCGCGTATCGCCTGATAACGCCGCGTCACCAGCCGGCCAAGGGCACCGTTATTTATCTAACCAAGCCCGGCGAGGATATCGCGATTTTATGTCACGCGACCTTGCGCCCACTGGCAGCGTTGGGCTGGCAGGTTGTCTGGTCGGGAGCCGTGACCGAGCCGGAGCAGGTGTTCGCCCTGGCCGCTGAATGTCAGCGGCAATTTCCCAACACCCGGCTATACCTCGCGGGCCATGACGCGGGCGGAAAACTGGCGTGGCAAACCGTTTATGCCACCGTGAACGACGAAGTGTTTGCCAAAGCCGCGGGATACGGATTTTTGGATCATTCGCTGCTCAACGAACCGCCGCGACCAGCCGTTCCTTTTTTAATATACCAATCGTTGTACGATGACCAATGTTCCGCCAATCCTTCCATCCTGGCGCAAAGAAACACCATGTTAAGCCGGCTGCCGCTGACCGTGGTATTGTCGGCGCAAGAGCCTGCCAGATTTTCCGCCGGCTGGACGCGATGGTTGCAAACACTGGATCAATATCTGGCGAATCCTGATTAATAAAAGTTGATTAAGTTTGTGCGCGTTTGTTGCGTTTGTATAAGTCGGCGCGGTGCCGCGCAACTCAACCAAAACGCGCGGCGCAGACTCAGGGGTTGCCAAGCCATCTTTTTTCTGTTGTAATCAACTTCATGAACGAAGCTGTTGCCAAAGAAAAACTGGTGGAAGACGTGAAAGATGTGATTTCCAATGCCGAGGCGTTTATTCACGCCACGGGCGACGATTTAAGCGGCGCGGCCGGCGAGGCGCGTAGCAAATTGTCAGAAAAAGTGCAGGCCGCGCGCGCGCGCTTGAAGCAAATCGAGGGCGTGGTGCGCGAGAAAGCCATTGAGGGTGCCAAGCAAACCGACCGGGTAATCCGCGAGCATCCGTATGAATCCATCGGCGTCGCGTTCGGCGTCGGCCTGATTCTCGGCATCCTCATCAACAGAAAATAACCGGTTAGGGCCGAATTTTCAGCGGGACAGACGGGAATCTTCACATCGTTGAAGCGGTTGGCGACCAATTTCATCGGCATGTTGGAGGCGCGCGGCGGCTTGTTTGTCACCGAACTGCAGGAGGAAAAGCTGCGCGTCATGCAATTGCTGATCTGGACGGCGTTCGCGGTGGTGCTGGGGGCGCTGGGGCTGGTGTTGCTGACGCTGCTGCTGGTGTTACTGTGGTGGTCCGAGCCGGAACGGTTGATTACTGCCCTGGGCATTCTCGCCGCGGTTTATTTGCTTGGTGCCGTGGTGGCGGCCTGCTTCGTGCGCAAGACTCTGAGCGGCAAGGCGCACCCCTTTGAGGAAACCATCAACCAGTTGAAAAAGGATCGCGAATGCTTAGGGAAGTAAGGGAACTGCGCCGCAGGAAAATCCGGCTGCTGGGCGTTTGCGAGGCGCAACGCGAGATGTTTCTGCGCGACTGGAGGCAAATCGAGACGCGGCTGCACTGGCTGGAGAGCGGGTCGGCGTTGCTGGTGCGTTTCCGGCCGAGTTTGTTCGTTGCCGCGCCGCTGGCGGGCGTGCTGGTGTCGCTGGTGTTGCGCCGGAAATTGCGCTTCGCGGGCATGGTGGAGCAAATTTCCCAAGTGTGGCATCTGGTCAACCGGCTGAAGTCCCTGTTTCGCGGCATCAACGTGGCCAGGCAACTGGTGGCCAAGGACTGGCCGGAGTAAACTCCCGCGCCGCGTCCACAAATTTTGCTCCCCCCGGCCGCGGGTTTTTGCTAGGCTCTTCGCTTGGTCATGAACAAGTCACACAGTCTTTGGGTAATCAAACTGGGCAGCAACCTGCTGACCAGCCGCAGTGGTGTCAATCGTGCGTTGATTCAGGATTTGGCCCGCCAGATTGACGCGCTACGCCGGGCCGGCTGCGCCGTCATCATGGTGTCCTCCGGCGCCATCAGCGCCGGCATGGCCGTGATGGGCCTGAGCAAACGGCCCGCTGACCGTCAGGGCTTGCAAGCCTGCGCCACCATCGGCCAGCCGAAACTGATGGAGGCGTACTCCAAGGCGTTCAAAAAATTCGGCATGCACGCCGCGCAAATTCTCGTGACGAGCTGGGACCTCGACAGCCGCAAAGTCTGCGTGAATTTGCAGGCGACGCTCGCGCGGCTCGTCGCGCTGGGCAACGCCGTGCCGATTTTCAACGAGAACGACGCGCTGTCGTTCGAGGAACTGGAAATGCTCAACCGTTTCGGCGACAACGACCAACTCTCCGCCCACGTCTCGCTGCTGGTGAAGGCGCGGCGCTTGGTCATCCTCAGCGACATCCCCGGCCTGAACACCCGGCCCGACGGCACCGGCGCCTTGGTGCGCCGCGTGCGCGAGGTGGACGCGGAAATTTTGAGTTACGCCGGCCAGAGCCGCAGCGAGCGTTCGGTCGGCGGCATGATTTCCAAATTGGAGACCGCCAAACGTATGTTAGCGGCAAAAATCCCCATGGTCATCGCCAGCGGGCGGGAAAAAGACATTTTATTGAAAATCCACCAAAACCAAACGGTGGGAACTTGGTTCAAGGCATGAGCGACTTGCGGCAACAAATCGAGGCGCTGGGTCCCGCCGCGCGTGACGCGGCGCGGGCGCTGGCGGTCAGCGGCACGGCGGAGAAAAACCGGCTGTTGCTCGCCATCGCCGCCGCGCTGGAGTCACGGTCAGCGGAGATTATCGCGGCGAACGCGGTGGATTTGGCCAACGGCCGCGCCGCGTCACTGTCAGCGGCCATGCTCGACCGGCTGGAGTTGAACCCCAAGCGCATCGCCGCGATGGCGCTAGGCGTGCGCGAGGTCGCCGCGCTCGCCGACCCGCTGGACGACGCTGACCGTGTGCTCAAGGATTGGACGCGCCCCAACGGCCTGCGCTTGCAAAAAGTCCGCGTGCCCATCGGCGTCATCGGCATCATCTACGAATCGCGCCCTAACGTCACCATCGACGCCTCCGTGCTGTGCCTGAAAACCGGCAACGCCGTCATCCTGCGCGGCGGCAAAGAGGCCATCCACAGCAACCGCGCGCTGGTGGACATCGTCAGCGCGGCCGCCGCCGGCGCCGGTTTTCCGCGCGCGGTGGTGAGCCTCGTGCCCGTCACCGACCGCGCGGCGATTCCACTGTTGTGCGGCATGGACAAATACATCGACCTGCTCATCCCGCGCGGCGGGCGCGGCCTGGTCGAGACCGTCGTCACCCACGCGCGAATGCCCGTGCTCAAGCACTACAACGGCATCTGCCACATCTACGTCCACACTGACGCTGACTTTGACATGGCCGGGCGCATCATCATCAACGCCAAATGCCAGCGCCCCGGCGTATGCAACGCGCTGGAGACGCTGCTGGTGGACCAGGCGATTGCGAAAAAATTCCTGCCGCCGATGGTGCAGTCGTTGCGCGCGCATAACGTCAAAGTGTTAGGCGACGCCGCCGCTAGTGAGGCGCTCGGCGAACCGCTGCCCGTGCCGGAAGATTGGGCGACGGAATACCTCGACCTCATCCTCGCCGTCCGCGTGGTGGAAAATTTGGCCGCTACCGTTGACCACATCGAAACCTACGGCTCGCACCACACCGACGCCATCGTCACCAACAGCGCAACGGCGGCGCGGGAATTTCTGCGCCGCGTGGACTCATCGCTGGTGCTATGGAACGCCTCCACGCGCTTCAACGACGGCGGCGAGTTTGGTTTTGGCGCCGAGATTGGCGTCAGCACCGACAAACTCCACGCCCGCGGCCCGATGGCGCTGGAGGAATTGACCAGCTACAAATATATCGCCACCGGCAGCGGCCAAGTCCGGCAGTAACAACATTTCACTCCTTCGGAGTTCATGTGTCCCTGGGTCAAAAAGCCGCCGCTTGCAAAGTGTCGGGCCGCAAATTACACTCGTCTAATGAAAAGCTGGCGCGGCATTTTTCCTGGGTCAGTGGCAGCGGTTATCTGGTGGTTAGTCACCGTCAGTGGCGGCGCGAAGGAAATCACAAATTTCAATGACCTGATGAAATTGTCGGGGGACGAGTTTTACCAGGCGGCGCGGGAATCGCAGTTTGGCGAGCTTGGGCAGCAGATGACCCTGGCAAATTATTGGCAAATCCTTGACCGCATGATTGATGAAAAAATGTATGCGGACAAGGAGCACTGGACTTCTTTCATCAGTCTGGTTGACCACACTTGCGCATTGATTGATAACGCGGAGGATTTGTCGTCGCTGACGGCGAAGGCGGCGGCGCTGCCGGTGAGCGGTTATGTGAAAAGTCTGCTGGTGTCGCCGCTGATGGACGCCAAGCTGCGGCTGCTGTTGCGGGACTTGGAAAAAAATCCGCCGCTCAAAATCAGTTTGCCTCCCGTGAAAATGCATCACGCGCTGCGGCGGCAATATTCGCCGGAGTTGCAAACGGCGCTGACGAATTTTACCTTGCTGGCGGCGCCGTATCAAAAACTGGCGCAAGCCGCCAAGTCAAATGGCCGCGACAACGGGCCGGCGGTTTCGTTTTTGATAAATGAAAAAGTTTTTTGGTCGCGGATATTCGATTTGGTATTGGACCGGGACGATGTCAGAGCGGAGGAATTTTTGCATTATACGTGGGGTTCACGGTGCGGCACTGGCAGCGAGCCTTTCATGGCTGCGCAAGCAAAGGCGATTTGGCTGGCACTCATTAAGGAGCGACGGCTGGCGGAGGCGGCCGGCGCGGCGATAATGGGTGGGTTGCGCCGGGATGACCAAGGGCAGGATAATTTAAACCGGCGCATACAATTTTTAAAAATCGTCGCTGACGATTGGCCGGTCGGTCCGGTATTCGCCGGCGGATTGCTGACGGTGGAGACGCGCAAAGAAACTGTCGGCGATGACGATTTTGACCATGACGGGTTGCGCGAGAATTGTCTGGCGCTGATTGTCACGGCGGGCGGGGATGACGCGGCGCGGTTGTTGTTAGAGTTGGCACGGTCAGCGGCGGATGAAAAAACTTTGCCACAATATCTCGGCGCGCTGGCGCGCTTGGTGGCCGCCGGGCCGATTTACCATGCTGACGGTCAGCGGCTGTATCGCGGTTATGATTCTGCAACCATCACGGTCAGCGGAGAAGTGCAGGCGCTAATCATCCGGTTCATTTGTGCCAAGGCGGGCGCTGACGCTGCGGTGAGTTTGAATACAGCGGTGGCGGACGCGCTGGCGCGCATGACGCGACCGGAGACCAAGGACACGCTGCGGCGGTTGGTGAATGACCAACCGTCGCAAGGAGTGGCGGAGCAGGCGGCACGGACGTTGCGAGAGATGGGCGAGGCGCTGACGGTGCCGAAAAAACCCGGGCCGGCGCGGTATCGGGTTTTGGTGAACGGGCGGGCGTTGGCTGATATTGAGTTGTATTGCTCGGTGTATTATCGCGCGAAACACAGCGAGCAGATTTTGTGGCCGACCACTGACGCTGACGGTGTGCTGGAAATCCCGCGCGATTTGTTTTTGGACCAGCAAAATCCGGCGCTGACCGTGTATGCGCGCACGCATGACGCCAAGGACGTGGACGCGCCGCTGCTGAGCGTGGAGTTACCGCTGCCGGACGAGTCCGACGAGACGCGGGAAGTCAGGCTGGAGACGCGGCCGTTCGAGCTGGCGCTGACGCTGCCGCGCCCGCTGGCGGAATACGCGGGACGGGAGATGCGGGTCAACGTCAGCCGCCAGTGGGGGACTGCGGAAAAAGACTACGCGCTAAACGCCCGCGCGTCGCTGACGCTGCCGGTGGCGGAGCGAGTGCGTTTCGCGGCGTTGATGGCGGGGAAATACTCGCTAATCGTCAGCCTGCCGGGCGCGGCGGTGTGGCGCGGGGAGTTTGACCCCGCTGCCGGTGACCCCAAAACCGTCACGCTGACCAAGGCAACCGATGCGCGTTGCCAACCCGTCAAACCCGCCAGCTGGCCGGACGACGGTTCGGCATTTTATCCGACGGCGTTTTTGTTGCGGAACGGCAAGCATTTCGATCACGACTCCGGCGACGGGAGTTATGAATATCGCGGCCTGCCGCCGGGCCAATACGCATTGCAATTTCTTTCCTGCGAAGAGGCCGAAAAACGGCGTGGTTTCAAAAAACTCAACGCTCCCGCCTACCGTGGCAAGACGGTGGAGTTTGAAATCCCCGCCGATTCGCCGCTGACGCTGGACTTGGGGGAGATAATGTTCGAGGTGCCATAGTCATCCGCCACCACTGACCGTTTTATCCGCGGCTCACCAGTTGTTTCTTTCAATCCGGCTTAGCGCCTATCCGCATAACTACCAACACCTGCTGCCGTCATCCTGAGCGTAGCACGCTCAGTGTGTAGTCGAAGGATGACGGCATACATAACAAAGTGATGCGGATTGGCTCTTATCTGTCACAAATGAAGAGTGCCCCATTCGCAAAGTCACCGTCAGCGGACGCGAGCCTGTCAAGTAATAATTACCCACATTAATGGCCATGCCAGCCGTTGACGGTGAAGGATTGCGCACCGGAAATTCGGCGCCGAGATTGGCGTCAGCACCGACAAACTCCACGCCCGCGGCCCGATGGCGCTGGAGGAATTGACTAGCTACAAATATATCGCCACCGGCAGCGGGCAAGTCCGGCAATGACCATAATTGCCCGTGCCAGTTGAAGCCAATCGCCCCAATCCCGAAGGGATGACACAATTGTAGCCCCGGGTGTCAACCCGGGGTACCGCATAAATTCCCGCCTCAACCCCACAGGGGTGATATAAACCGCTTCGCTGACAGTGACCGTTTATATAGTGGCGCGGGGTTTTATATAACCCCGTCGGGGTTCGCGACGTGGGCGATGGTTACCGCCGGTTGACACTGGCGGCTATACGCATTTCATCCCTTCGGGATTGACGCGCTGAATGAACATCAGCGATTACGATAATTTGCAAATGAATAACCGCTGATAGTGACAGTCATTATCAGCGGTGAAAAATGAAGACTAACGTCTTTTTTCC
>JAISDC010000251.1 GCA_031265105.1 Verrucomicrobiales bacterium | reverse complement strand
GTTGGTTGGACACATGCCGCAGACTCTGGAAAAACGCCGCACGCCTGCTCAACTCCTCCCGCCAACTCGTCTTGCTCGCGTTTCTCTCCGTGTTACTCAAAAAATCGTAATCACGCTCTAACGGCAACACCCAACTCACCGCCAGCTACAGCGACGTGAACATCGGCGGCAGCCTTGAAATCGGTAACAAGTTTACCTTCACCGATGGCTGGTTTGTGGAACCTCAGTTCCAAGTAAATTATCTTCACCTCCTCGCCGAAGACTACACCGCCGGCCCCATGACCATCAGCGCCCAAGACCTCGACGCCCTGCAACTCCGCATCGGCAGCCTCTTCGGCAGAACCATCAACCTCACCAACGGCGGCGCACTCCAACCCTACATCAAGGTCAGCGGCGTCGAAACCATCAGCAGCGGCGGCACCATCCACAACGGCTACCAACACGTCCGCGCCAACACTGACGGTGCCCGTGCCGAACTCGGCACCGGCCTCATCTGGCAACTGGACGCTGACAATCAGCTCCACTTGGACTACGAAGCCTCCTTCGGCGACAAGTACGACAAACCCTGGGGCCTAACCGCCGGCTACCGCCACCAGTTCTAAACCACGAATGCACACGAATTAAAATGCAAAAGGCAGCCGCTGACCGTGGCTGCCTTTTGCATTAGTGTCCATTCGTGTTAATCCGTGGTTAAAAATCTCCGCGCCTCCGCGCCTCTGCGGTTAAAAAAAAACTTGCACCGGCCAGACGGATAAGATATCGTCCTACCCCGTTATTGATATCCGCTGACATAGACCACTAAAAAACACGGTGGTTAAACCAAGGCGAGAATCCGATAACCTGCTGAAGATGAGCGACTTAAGACATAACGTAAGTGAATCGCGCTCACGCGCTCACGCGCTCACGCGCTCACGCGCTCACGCGCTCACGCGCTCACGCGCTCACGCGCTCACGGTATGACTACTGCCCTGACCTGTTAACGCTTAGCGGAATTTTACCCGCCTCATTCCCGATGCGGGACAAGTCGTGCCGTCAGGCGCCCATGTCAGCCGATTTCTTCCCAATGTCGCCTGACATTGGGCCACTCTCGCGTTTGTCAATTTTTAACCTGATAGCAACATCTTTATGAAAACATCAATAGTGACAAAAGAGAAAAACCGTGACCGTAAAACATCGGCGCTAATCCTCGGCATCGGCGGCTTGGTCGCCCTGTCGCTGACGTTGACGGCGGCCCGCGCACAATCTCTCGACGAGGCGCTCGGCGTCGGTAAAACCGAGTACCAAGCCTCAAAGTCAACCACCGTGGACTTATGGAACAATCTCGTCGCCACGCTGGAACGGTCGGGGTTTGACGAGGGGCTGCGGCTGGCGAAACAATTTGCCGCGGTGGATGACGTGACCGAGCCTTACCAGAAAAAATTCGTCGGGTTGGTTATCAATATCCTGGAGCCGACCGGCCAGTTTGTCATGACCGACACCGTCAGCGCCAAATACACGAGCGCCATCGCGGATTTGAAAGCGCAGCGCGCCGTGTGTCTCAATGAGGCGGCGCGGCTGGACGGGCAGATTCCGGCATTGCAGAAAAAAATCAACGACGCGACTTCCGGCGAGGCGGTGGGCAATTTTTTGGGCGGACTAACCGGCGTCGGGCGCACCGGCTCCGCTTTTGCGGGCAAGGAGCAGGCGGAACGCAATTTGCAAAACGCCAAGGAAAAAATTTCCCGCTTGCAACAGCAGGCCGCTGACCTTGACACCAAGATTGAAAAATTGCAGGCCGAGCACCGGTCGGAAACCGCCCGATTGGCGGGCGAAAACGCGCAGTCGCAGCAACAGTTCAAAACCGAGGTGGTCAAAACCATCAATCTGCTGATTGACCACGGCAACTCGCGCGCGGTGCTGGCGCTGGCAAATGTTTATCTTAAACGGAAAGACGCTGACACTGACATCGCGCGACTGTCACAGCAAGCGGCCGAGCGGTTGAAACAGGAGTCAAAGGCGCTGGACATCGCGAAAGCAGCGCTGCTGCCGGTGCGCGAAAAGATGGACGCGGGACGGTTTTGGCTCGCTGCCGGTGAGTTGAAAAACGCGCAGGAGAACATCAACAATCGCGTCACCGACAGCGGCCTGTTGCAAATGGTCGGGCGGGAAATCAAAATGACCGAGGCGACCCTGGTGAAAAAAATCAACGCGGCCGGCGCTGAGCGCGCAGCGATTATGGCGCTCGCTGACAGTGACCCGGTCGAGGCGGAAAAAAAGTTTGGCGGGCTGGCGGCGCGGTATCCCGACATGCCGGAATTGGAGCAAGGGCGGCGGCAATTGCGGACGGCGATTTACGGCAAGCGACTGGCGCTAATCATGCGCGTTGCCAATCAGGACGCGACGCAGGGCGAGGCGGAATTGAAAAAATTTCTCGTCGAGTACCCGGAATTTCCCGACGCCGACCAGGCGCGGCAAAAAATTGTCGAGTTGCGTAATCAGCAAATCGAGGAGAAATACGCGAAGCGCATCGCCGCCATTGAGGAGGTCATCGTCAACGATTCCGAGGAAGCGAAGAAAATGATCAAGACGCTGATGGAGAGCAAAATTGACCCGGATGAAATTTCGATTTTGACTTCCAAAGTCACGCTGTTGAAGCGGAAAATTTTGGAGCGCGAGGTGGAGTTAATTCGCGCCGACATGGACGAGGCACAGGGTTATTTGACCAAATTCAACGCCTCGGTGTCCCAAACCCACGAGGTCAGCGGCGTGGCAAAATGGTCGTTCATCCAATCGCTGACAGTGGGCACGGACAATCTCGTGCGCGCCCGCAGCTTGCAAGCCGGCGCCGTCAAGCGCGTTGAGGTTTTACTCGAAGAATACACTGACAATGTGACCAAGGCGAAACTGGTCGGCCTGATGGAGGCGCAGAAAGCCGCCGTGGAGCAAATTGACGGCACACTACAGAGCAAACACTCTAACAAAATCATCGTCATCGTCGGCGGCATGCTGGCGGCGGTGCTGGCGCTTGGCGCCGTCGGCGCGGCGGTATTTTTTATTCGGAAAAAGAAGGCCGGTCGGCGGGACAAAGTCGTGAATTATTATTACGCCGACGAAAACAACCAGCCGCAGGGACCGCTGACGGTGGAACAATTAAAAGCCATGCAAGCGGCCGGGGTGTTGCACGCGGAAAGTTTCATCATCCCCGAGGACGGCGCGCAATGGGTGCCGCTGGCCAGCGTCAATTAATCTGGAGTAAAATAACATGCATAAAAACAAAATAAAAAAACTCGCCGCGCTACTCACCGTCAGCGGCGGGATATGGATGACGGTGACCGGCTCATTATCAGCGGCGGACGACGCCCGTTACGAAATCGTGAACGGCAATATCGTGCCGGCGCAAAAAACCAACGCCCTTGCGCCGGATTTTCGCGCGGAGGCCCAGCCGCGCGCGGAAGTCGAGTGCGGCGCGGATAATTATATTGCGGTGTTAGGCGGAGTGAACGCGTTTCAAACCTCCTCGCCGAGTCTTAAAGCAACCGACAGTTGGCAGCCGCGGCGCACCGGTTTGCAACTCAAAGACCGAACCGGCTGGGCTGGCGGTCTCAAAGCCGGGCACACGTGGCAACTTTCCGATGACGGTCAGCGTGGCTTGCTGGCGTTGTCGCTGGAAGGCGAATTTATTTATTCGGGAGTTCACGACACCAAGCTCGGTACGCCGCGCGTATCTAATTACCCTTTTGCCGGGCACACGGTCAGCGGGAAAATTTACCAGCAATTCAACATGGATATTCTGGCGCTGACAGTGAACCCGGTGCTGCGTTTGCAACTGGGCCGGTTCAGCCCTTACGTTGGCGTCGGCGTTGGCGGGGCTTATGTGGAGGCGCAACACAAGGGGCTTTTTGCCACGGGTGAAATTGACGGACGCAAGGGCACCTATGGTTTTGACCCGACGGTTGGCGGCAGCACGGATACCGTGGTGTTTTGTTTTCAAGCCATGGCCGGCGCGGATTTTTATTTGAGCAAGGACATCAGCTTGTTTCTCGAATACAAATATCTGGGGCTGGTGGGACTGGAAGCTTTCAAAACACCGGTCAGCGGTTACTATGACCTCGGCGCGGTGTATGGCAATCATCTGGCGACGGTCGGCGTGCGTTTCGGCTTTTAGGCGATGCGCCGCCGCTGACACTGAACCGGTCGCCAATTCTAAAGACCATTTGCACCACGAAGGCACCAAGGCACGAAGGTTGGTTTGAAAAAACAGCCTTCGTGCCTTGGTGGTGCAGATCATGTCCTCCATTAACTCCCGGTAAAAAGTGTTTTCGGATAAGTTCTTAGTTTGCTATTGCGCTCCCGCTGACGCTCACTAACTTGGATGTCGGCGACGGGCGGCTGGCCCGGTGCCAAAGATTTTTTGCGCGTTATGAAATACATTTTTGTCACCGGCGGCGTAGTGAGTTCCTTGGGCAAGGGGCTGACGGCCGCGTCGCTCGGCACTTTGCTGGAACAGCGCGGGTTGCGCGTGCTGTTGCAGAAGTTTGACCCCTATCTCAATGTGGATCCGGGGACGATGAGTCCTTATCAGCACGGCGAGGTGTATGTCCTTGAGGACGGCTCGGAGACTGACCTCGACCTCGGCCATTATGAGCGCTTTACCAACTCGCCGCTGACCAAGCGCAACTCGCTGACGGCGGGCCGCATTTACGAGGAAGTATTGCGCAAGGAGCGGCGCGGCGATTATTTGGGCGCGACGGTGCAGGTCATCCCGCACGTCACCGACGAAATCAAATTCCGCATCAAGGGCGCCGGCCAGCACGCTGACTGTGACGTGATTATCACCGAAATCGGCGGCACCACCGGCGACATCGAGGGGCTGCCGTTCCTGGAGGCGTTGCGCCAGTTCGCGCTGGAGGTGGGCGCTGACAATGCGCTGTTCATCCACGTCACGCTGCTGCCGTATATCAAGGCTGCCGGTGAGTTGAAATCCAAGCCCACGCAGCAGAGTGTCGCCAAGTTGCGCGAAATCGGCATTCAGCCGCAAATTCTGGTGTGCCGCAGCGAGCATCCGGTCGAGGACGACGTGAAGCGCAAGCTCTCGATGTTTTGCAACGTGCCGCTGGAGGCGGTCATTGAGGAGCAGGACGTCGCCTACACCATCTATGAGGTGCCGCTGACGCTGCAACGGCAGCACATGGACGACTTGGTGTGCAAACACTTGCGGTTGGATTTGCCGCCCGCCGACATGCACGACTGGCAGGTGATGGTGGACCGCGTCATCGCGCCGAAACACCAGGTGAACATCGCGGTGGTCGGCAAATACATCGAGCACCAGGACGCTTACAAGAGCATTTACGAGGCGCTCACCCACAGCGGCGCCGCCAATGACGCCGGCGTGAATTTGCACAAGATTGACGCCGAGGACATTGAGGCCGAGGGCGCGGGCAAATTCCTCGCCGGCATGGACGGCGTGCTCATCCCCGGCGGCTTCGGCAGCCGCGGCGTCGAGGGAAAAATCCAGGCCGCGCAATTCGCCCGCGAAAACAACATCCCGTACCTCGGCCTTTGTCTCGGGATGCAAATCGCGGCGATTGAGTTCGCGCGCAATGTCTGCGGTCTCCGGGACGCGCACAGCACCGAGTTCAATGCCGGCACGCCGCATCCCGTCATCGCATTGCTTGACGAGCAGCGCCAGGTCACCGCCAAGGGTGGCACCATGCGGCTGGGCAGTTACCGTTGCCAACTGGCCGCTGACAGTCACGCGCGCGCCGCTTACGGCACCGACACCGTCAGCGAGCGGCATCGCCATCGCTATGAATTTAACGGCGCGTACCGGTCGCTGATGGTGGAGCAGGGATTAACCATCGCCGGCACTTACGCTGACAAAGACTTGGTGGAAATCATCGAGAACCGGAACCACCCGTGGTTTGTGGCGTGTCAATTTCATCCCGAATTCCAATCCAAGCCGAATAAGCCGCACCCGCTGTTCCGCGAGTTCGTCAAGGCGGCCCTGGTCAATCATGAGCAAAAACTGTAACACCGGGAAATTCACGCTGATTGCCGGGCCTTGCGTGCTGGAGGACGAGCGGACGGCTCTGCGCATCGGTCGCGCGGCGCACAAGGTTTGCGCCGAACTCGGCTGGCGGTACATTTTCAAAGCCTCGTATGACAAGGCGAACCGCACTTCAATCAAATCGGGGCGCGGGCCGGGGCTGGACCGCGGGCTGGCGCTGCTGGCGGAGCTTCGGGCCAAGCTCGGCGTGCCGGTGCTGACAGACGTACACAGCCCAGAGGAAGCGCGCCGGGCGGCGCGGTGCGTGGACATGATTCAGATTCCCGCGTTTCTCTGCCGGCAGACCGATTTGCTGGTCGCTGCCGGTGAGTCGGGCGTGCCGGTGAATGTCAAGAAGGGGCAATTCCTCGCGCCGGAGGATGTGGACGCGATTGCCGAGAAGCTCACCGTCAGCGGTTGCCAGGATTATTGCATCACCGAGCGCGGCACGTCGTTCGGCTATCACAATCTGGTGGTGGACATGCGCGGGCTGGCGACGATGCGTGCGCGCGGCCACCGCGTCATTTTCGACGCCACCCACTCAGTGCAGCGCCCCGGCAGCCTCGGCGGCGCGACGGGCGGCGACGGCCAGCTCGCCCCGGTGCTGGCGCGGGCGGCGATCGCGGCGGGCGTGGACGGTTTGTTCATCGAGACGCATCCCGACCCGGCCAAATCGCCGTCGGACGGGCCGAATATGATTCCGCTTGCCCAACTGCCGGGAATTTTGCGACAACTGGATAGGATTCATGAAGCTTTATAACAGGACATTGCTGTGGCTGGCGCTGCTGTTGGGACTGGCCGGCGGGTTGCCGGCGGAGGACGCGCAATTCGCCATCGGTTCGATTATCAAGCAATTCGAACTGCCGCAGCGCGACGACAACGGCAAGCTGCAATCCACCATTTACGGCCGGGAGGCGACGGTGATGAGCCAG
>JAISDC010000190.1 GCA_031265105.1 Verrucomicrobiales bacterium | reverse complement strand
CGCTCGCAGCACCACCCCAATCACCAAACACCCCACATCACCACTCTAATTGTGGCGGGGGGGGGGGGGCCGCCCCCCCTAAGAGTATTGGGTTTCATAACGACAATAATTAGCTGCTTGCAAGCACTATGACAAGTAAAAATTGTAATTTTTTTAAATTTTTTTCAAGACGTTTTTTTAACGCAAAGAAACAAAGAATCCAAAGGCACCAAGTTTTTTAAATCAAACTTCGTGCCTTGGTGTCTTGGTGGTGCAAAATCCGCTCAACGGCGGCGGCGCAGAAGGGCGAGCAAACCGGCGCCGGTGGCCAGCAACAGCCAGGTGGAAGGTTCAGGGACGGCTTCCAGGGTCAGCGTCAGGATCAGGTTGTTGTTGTCGAACAACAGACTGTAGCCGTAGCCGTTTTCGTTGAGCACCCAGTCGGGGTGCAGCGCGTCGCTGATGGTGAGGTTGGCGGCATCGCCGCTGACGCTGGCGAAACCGGTGGCCAGGGTCCAGGTGAAGGTAGTGTCTTCCTCGCCAGCGATGGGCGTGTAGCCGTCCAGGTAATTCAACGCCAGCGTGCCGCCGTTGACGGTCAGCGCGCCGGTGATGCCGGTGGCGGCGTTGAGTTTTTGCAGTTGGTCGCTGACGGTGTCGCCGGCGATGTCCCATTCGAGCAGCGCGTCGCTGTCGATGATGAAATCGAGGAAACTGCTGCCCACCAGCAGCGTGCCGGCCTGGTAGTCGCCGGACAGGTCGCCCGGCGCGAGGATGCCGCCGTTGCCGACGATGACCGTTCTCCCGGTCGCCTCGGTCGCGCCCGCGCCCACCGTCAGCCCGCCGCTCCCCCAGCTTTCGATTCTGACTTCGCCGGTGCCGGAGAGTTTGCGGACGTGCCCGTAGGCGTGGTTGAGCGCAAGGAGTCCGCCGCGGTCAAGGCGCAGTTCGGTGCTGTTGGGGAGAACATGGCGACTGGCGATACCATTCGTACTCAGGCTCAAATTGCCTTGCACGACGGTCATGCCGCGCCACGAATTACTGCCGCTGAGGATGAGGCCGCTGCCGACATTGGCCGCGATGAAGCCGACGGCGTTGGGGTCGGTGACATCGTCAACATCGTTGGTGAGCGTGACGGTGCTCGCGTTGCTGAAGGAACTGCGGCCCTGAAAAATGAACGGGTTGGTGCCGCTGCTGATGACGCCGGTGCCGCTGACGTTGAGCGTGTTGCCGATGATGGCACCGGAGGCGATGGTTAGTTTTTGCCCGTCGGTCATGGTCAGCGCGCTGGTCACGCCGTATCGGTTTACGTCCCCGTTGACGCCCAACCGCAGCGCGTTCATGGTGTGGTCGCCGGCAGCCAGTATCCACAGGGCATTGTTGCTTTCCGCGACATTGCCGGTGCCGCTGTTGTTGAGCGACACATTATCGTATGCCGTGAAGCCGCCAAGTTCGGTCGCGACGGTGTTGTTGCCGTTGTACGCCTGGTATTCGTTATCCAGCAGGCGTCGGAATCCGCCCGCCGTGGTGTAGGTGACGAGGTCGGTGACCGCCCAGCGGGAATTGTCGGTGTTACCGAGTTCGTTGTCGCCGCTCATCATGGAACCCGCCCACGGGATGACGCTGATGGTGGTGCTGCCCGCCGCGCCGCCGCCGCCGACCAGCGCGCCGAGCAGATTCGCGTCGTTGGTGACTTTGATGAAATTGTTGCCGTTGCCGATGCCGATTACCGTCGTGCCATAGCCGTAGCCGTTCAACGACAGCGTGGCGAAATTTTTCCGGTCCAGCGAGTTCAGCGTCAGCGTCTTGGTCGCGGCGGCGTTGGTGGTGTTGCCGAGCAAGGCGTGGCCGCCGTAGAGCGTCATATCGCCGACCGACTGGCTGGCGCTGGCGGCGAGATTGAAGCCGCCGCTGTAGAGATTGATTTTGGTCGCGGCGTCGAGCAAGTCGGTGGTGTTGGACGCGAGCAATTCAAAGAACACGCCCTGGCCGCTGACGTTGATGTTGTTCGCGCCGGTGATGGCGGCATTGACGTCGAGCCAGCCGCCGCTGACGTTGACATCGCCGCTGACGGCGCTGGCTTTGTACAAGCGCAGCCTGCCGACGCCGGTTTTGTTGAGATTCTTGACATTCAGCAATTCGGCGTAGCTGTTGATGATGTCGCGGCCGCCGCCGATTTGCCATTGTTCCGGCTTGTCAACCGCCGCTCCCGCCCGGATGAGCGTGTCAATTTCAAACGTCAAATCCTTGCCGGCCAAATCCAGCGCGAATATCCGGCTGGCGGCCCCGAAGGTAAAATTTTTGCCGGTGTTGTCCGGCCCCATGAGGATTTGAATTTTCGGGCTGGCGGATGAAAATTTCCACACGCTGCCGTTGATCGGCTCCAAAGTGAAATCCACATTGTCAGCGTTGTTATATACAAAATCGCCGGGCAGCTCGCGAGTGCCGCTGAAGGTGACCTTGTAACTGGCCGTCCAGCCGTAGGTACTGCCGCTGACGGGAACGAATTGGTCGTTGATGGTGCCGCTGACCCAGTTGGCTGGATCGTTGTAATTGGAATCGCTCGGAGACGAATCGAGCCACTGTGCATGAACACCGACTACAGCCGTCAGTGTTAACACTATGATAATCAACAGCTTACAAAATGCTGGGGGGGGGGGTAAGATTATTGGTTTTCATAACGGCAATAATTAGCTGCTTGCAAGCACTATGACAAGTAAAAATTGTAATTTTTTTAAAATTTTTTCAAACCGGTTTTTTTAACGCAAAGGAACAAAGAATCCAAAGGCACCAAGTTTTTTTAATCAAACTTCGCGCCTTGGTGTCTTGGTGGTGCAAAATCCGCTCAGCGGCGGCGGCGCAGGAAGGCAAGCAAACCGACGCCGGTGGCCAGTAACAGCCAAGTCGAGGGTTCGGGGACGGCTTCCAGGGTCAGCGTCAGGATCAGGTTGTTGTTGTCGAACAACAGGCTGTAGCCGTAGCCGTTTTCGTTGAGCACCCAGTCGGGGTGCAGCGCGTCGCTGATGGTGAGGTTGGCGGCGTCGCCGCTGACGCTGGCGAAACCGGTGGCCAGGGTCCAAGTGAAGGTGGTGTCTTCCTCGCCGGCGGTAGGGGTGTAGTCGTTCAGGTAATTCAGCGCCAGCGTGCCGCCACTGTTGATGGTCAGCGTGCCGGAGAAGGCAAGCTGGTCGCTGAGCGTGTCGCCGGCGATGTCCCATTCGAGCGTCGCGCCGTTGTCGATGATGAAATTGGAGAAGTTGGCACCCACCATCAGCGTGCCCGCTTGATAGTCGCCGGAAATATCGCCCGGCGCGAGAATACCGCCGGCGCCGACGCGGATGGTCTTGGTCACCGCCTCGGTCGCGTCCGCGCCCACCGTCAGCGAGCCGTTTGCAGTGATAATCGTCCCGACACCGGACAGCTTGCGAACCCGCGCAAGCGCATTGTTCACATTCAGGGTTCCGTCACGCTCAATACGCAGTTCAGTCGCGTTCGGCAGCACGGCGCGTCCACCGTTTAGGCTATTGCCAAGGGTCAATCTACCTCGCACGAGGGTCATGCCGCCCCAACTGTTGCTGCCGCTGATGTTCACGGTATTGGCGTTGATAAAACCGGCGGTGTTCGGGTCAGTGATGTCATTGGTGAGGGTGATTCCTTCAAGATTTATCGTACTGCGGCCATAGATGATAAACGGATTGGTGCCGCTGCTGATGGCCCCGCCGCCGACCGCGGTAAGGTTATTGCCGCCGGCCACAATGGCGCCGGAAGCGATGGTCAGCGTCTGGCCGCCGCTGATGGTGGCCGTGGTGTGTGCCGCCACTTTCAGCGCGTTGATAGTCTGGCTGACGGTGAGGTCATAAGTGGCGTCAATCAGCGCCACGTTGTCCGTGACAGCGGCGTTGGCCAGCAAGCCGGAGGTGGCGCTGACGGTGGCGGAGGCGTTGTAATATTCGCCGGGGGTGAGCATCCGAAAACCGCCGCTGGCGGTGTAAGTGACCAAGTCCTCGCCGCGCCAGCGCGCGTTGTCCGTGTTGCCCAGCGCGCCGTCATTGTGCGACACCGCCGCTATCCACGGAATGACGCTGATGTTGGTGCTGCCGGTCGCGCCGCCGCCGCCGACCAGGGCGCCGAGGATGTTCGTGTTATCGGTTACCTGGATGAAATTGTTGCCGTTGCCGACGCCGCCGGACACGCTATTGCCGAACAACACCACGGTGCCAAAATTTTCCCGCGTCAGCGAGCTGAGTGTCAACGTCTTGGGCGCGGACAGTACGTTGTTGCCGTTGGCGGTGCCGATCACCGAATGACTGCCCTTGAGCGTGACCGCGCCGACCTCTTGGCTGTTGGCGCCGACGAGATTAAGCGCGCCATTGTACAGGTTGATGTTCGTCGCCAGATCCAGCAAGGGAATCGTACCCGCCGCCATCAAATCCACAATCACGCCCTGATTGACGATGTTCAGGTTTTGCGCGCCGAGCACCGGGGCGTAAACTTGCACCCGCCCGCCGCTGACGGTGAAGTTGCCGCTGAGGCTGGCGGCGGTGCCGGTGTGCATATTGTTTTGGTACAACACCAGCGTGCCGCCGCTGATTTTGTTGAGGTCGCGGACATTGACCAGCGTGGCGTAATTGTTAAAAACATCGCGGTTGTTGCCGAGATTGGACGTGTACGCCGGGTCAATGTCAAAGGTCAGATCCTTGCCTTCCAAGTCCGCGACAAAATCACGGCTGGGCGCGCCGAAAGTGAAAGTTTGCCAGACAGCAGTTGAGGCCATGCCGACTTGAATGACCGGCGCCGCGGACGCGAATCGCCACACGCTGTTGAGCGGCGTGATGGAAAAATTCACCGCGTCCGCGTTATTGTAAACGAAATTGCCGGGCAACACACGGGTGCCGCTGATGTTGACGCCATAAGCCGCCGTCCAACCGTAGGCGCTGCCGCTGACGGGGACGAATTGGTCGTTGATGATGCCGTATTCCCAGTTGTCTGGGTCGTTGTAGTTGGAATAGGCGGTAGATGAGCCGATCCACTGCGCATGAACGCCGACTGCCATCGTCAGCGTTAACGCCATGATAATCAACAGCTTACAAAA
>JAISDC010000189.1 GCA_031265105.1 Verrucomicrobiales bacterium | reverse complement strand
CGCTCACGCGCTCACGCGCTCACGCGCTCACGCGCTCACGCGCTCACGCGCTCACGCGCTCACGCGCTCACCTCAAGCCGTTAATTTCTCGGCAAGGCTTTACTCATTTCATTCCCTTTGCGGTGCAATCCGCCAGCGTCAGCGGCGCGAGGGTGGCCCCACGTCCGCGCCCCCAAAACAACCCTTTGCGTTCCCTGCGTTCTTTTGCGGCTATTAAATTAACAGAGACTAACTATGAAAAAAATAACATGGAATAAAGCGGGATGGTTGGCAATCGGTCTGGCGGGGATGTTGGTGTGCATGGTCACGGACGCGTGGGCCGTTAATGTGACTTGGACCGGCACTGCCGACAATAATCTCGACAACGCCGACAACTGGACTGGCGGCACGCCTAACAATAACACGTGGGTTTTCAACAGTTCGACGCTGCCGGTCACCGGTTCGCTGACACTGACCTCCACCAGCAATTACTCGTTCGGCGGTAACACCAACTGGATGTTGTTCAACGCCGGCGGCACCACCGCTTACACCATCAGCGGCGGCACCGCCACGCTGGCCAACAACTCGTTCATTCTCAACAACAGCGACGTCACCCAGCGTGTTGACATGACGCTGAATATCGGCGGCAACCGGCTGCTCATCAACAACGGTGCCAGTCACGCCGGGGTCGAGTTGGGCACGGTGGTCATGACCAACAACGCCATCCTCAGCGTCGCCAGCGAGTGGAATACCTACGGCTTGCTGGGCGCGACGCTGACGGTGGACCGGCTGGACTTTACTGGCGCCAACACCATTATTCTGCAAGGCCGGCAGGTAAGCAGCACGTTGTATCGCCCGGATTACGCGGATTTGCCGCAAATCACCATCGGCAACCTGGCTGGCACCGGGCAGGTGAATGCCAACAGCAACATCTGGGGCACGCTGACGCTGAACGGCGTTGCCACGCCCGCCGCCGCCGCCGGCACGCAGTTCAATCTCAGTGCCAACGCGCGGCTGGTACTGGATTACACCGGCACCGACGCCGCCAAGCTCGGCGGGCGGCAACTGGTGGGCAACCTCAACAACACGGTCGTACTGCGCGGCGGCTCAGCGTCAGCGGGCGAGACCGGCCAGCTTTACACCGTGGGTAGAACGCGCTTCGAGCGCGACGGCGGCGCGGCGACGTATATGGCGACGTCGATTGGCTTCGACGGCAATGTGCGCGGCGTATATGACCTGGCTGCCGGCGGCATCGTCGGTTACAACGGCACCGACGTCACCTATTTTAACTACAGCACGGGCAACGGCGATTCCCACGCCGTCGCGCCGTGGGTCACCATCGGCGGCGACAGCAGCAGCGGGCGCGACTTCGCCAAGCGCAACGCTAGCAACCTGTTCGTCGCGCTGGAGGCCGATGATTACACGCCGGTTGTGGCGACGACCTGGAGCAACACCGCCAACGGCCTCCTCACCGGCGGTTACAGCAATGCCAACATCCGCGTCGGCAACCTGAAAATCACCGGCGACCCCGCCAGCGGCGAGTTGGCGGACAACACCCTGCAAATCCAAGACGCCGGCGCCCTGCAAATGCTCATGGGCGGCCTGATTTTCACCGGTACCAGCGATTATCTGATCACCGGTGGCAAAATCGGCATCAACTGGGGCGGCGCGCTGTATGTGTGGCAGAGCGGCCAGGGAACGCTGACCATCAGTTCCACCATCAGCGGCCCCATGAGCGCGTTCGTCAAGGCCGGCGCCGGCACGCTGGTGCTGGACGCTGACAATGGCGCGGCGGTTGACGTGGGCTTCCGCGCCAACCCGCGCATTAGCATTCTGGACGGCACGCTGCTGGTCGGCCACGACCACGCCCTGGGCCGCGCCGACAGCAACGTCACCGTCACCGGCACGCTCGATCTCAACGGCCATAACGTCACCGTGCAAAGTTTGTTCGGCAGCGCGTATTACGGCGCGCTGGTCACCAACAGCGCCGCGGAACAGGCGACACTGACGGTGACCTCGACGAACAACACCCCCGGCAACATCGGCTACGGCTTTTTCCAGTACGGCAACCTCAGCGGCAACACGCGGGTGATCGTGGACATGGCGGGCCTTGACATTTCAATGAACATGAATGTCGCCAACGACTTCGACGGCGGCATCGAATTCCGCAACAATGTTACCGCGGCCGACGGCGCCGCCAATCTCTTCACCCGCCGCAGCTCCATCAACGGCACGCGCATTTATCACTACCAGGCGTTCGGCACGGGCGCGGTGACCCTCAGCGGCACCGCCACGGTGCTGTCGCTGTCCATGGGCACCGACGGCAACAGCCTCGGCCTCGCCAACGATTTCATCATCAGCGGCACCCACATGATCGGCCTCGACGCGGCGGCCAAGTTCAACGGCGCGTTTCACGGCGGCGCGGACGATGTGCTGTTGCTCACCAACAACTTCACCGGCGGCGACTACACGCTCAACGGCGACATGACCGGTTTCAGCGGCACGATTTACACGTGGCTCAACTATCCCCGCGACAGCCGCTTCCGCCAGATTGCGCTGAAGCTGAATGCCGGCGTGGATTTGTCCAACGCCAGCGTGGTGCTCGCGCAGAGCGGCAGCGGCAACGACGCGGCGGCCAATTACAATTATTTCGTCGCCCGCCTGGAACTCAACGCCAGCGGCACCTACCAGGTGGGCGGCCTGTCCTCCGCGTTCATTGACAACAGCCCCGGCGGCGACGGCGCCATGACGCCTTACATGAACGCCGGCGGCGACGTGTTTGTCCGCAGCGTGGGCGGCAACGGCGCGTACACGCTGGAGGTCGGCGCGCGCGGCAATGCCAACGACATCTTCGACGGCCACATCACCAACCAGGCCGCCATCAACCAGGATGCCAGCATTCATTTCATCAACTGGACCGACACGGACGTGAACCACGTCACCACGCTGAACAAAGTCGGCACGGGCACGCTGACACTGACCAACCTGAACACCTACAGCGGCACGACCATGGTCAGCGGCGGCGTGCTGTTGGTGAGCGGGACGGGCAACCTGAGCCGGACTACGGCGGTGACGGTCAGCGGCGGTACTTTGCAACTGACCGACAGCGGCACCATTGCCAACCCGAATACTAACGCCATCGAGGTGACCAACGGCGCGCTGCTGGTGGACACCGCGTATGCGTGGACGCGCAACGTCAACCTCAACGCTGACGGTGTGCTGGGCGGCAGCGGGACGATTAACACGAGCAATATTGAATTTAAGACCGCCAGCGCCGGCGTCACCGGCGGCGAGTTGGGGAAGACGGGGACGCTGATCTTCGACGCCTATCAGGGCTGGCAGGATTTCACCTACCACTTTGACATTCTCAGTGCGGCTGACCATGACCTGCTGATCTTCAACAACGACCTGGATTTGTTTGGCGACGGCGACTATTATAATCCCACCTATAACACCACCATCGCCGTCAACGCCATCAACGGCCTGGATAGCTTGGCAAACTTCGACGACCTGATCATCCTCAGCGGCCTGAGCAGCGACGTTACCGAAAGCATGTGGCACCTGGATCAAGCGGCGCTTGACGCGGGCTTTACCTTCAGCATCAGCGCGGACTACAACCTGCTGTTAAACTACATAGCCATCCCCGAACCCTCCGCCTGGCTGCTGCTGAGCGCCGGCGCGACGCTGCTGGTCTTCCTGCGCCGGCGGCGTTGAAAAGTACAACACATTCAACGCAGAGGCGCGGAGACGCGGAGGATTTTTTTACAGGGAGAACATGGAGAACGTGGAGATTCTTTTTTTAACCTTCATGAACTCCATGTTCTCCCTGTAAAAGATTCCCGGTATCTTAGCCCCAACGGGGCGAAGGCATAACAGCCTGGGGCAACGCCCCAGGTTTTGTTAAGGCCGAAGGGCTAGCCCTGTAGGGGCGGCGCATTATCCCGGCACCTTGCGCCGCCCCTACAGGGCTGGGTAATGCTGCTGAACTGGTTACCTGGGGCGTTGCCCCAGGCTATTATGCTGCCGCCCCGTTGGGGCTAAAATGCGCGCCATCGCTTCGGGATTTAATAAGCTCAATGTTCTCCATGATCTCCCTGTAAAAAAAATCGTGAAAACCCTTGCTTTAATATGGCGATTAAGGTAACGTCACATTTGTTGTCGGCGTAAGCTGATGGTGACCACTGAAAAAACATGGGTGGTTTAGCCAAGGTGAAAAACCGATAACTCGCTGAAGATGATAGACATAGGTCATAGAATTGAAACAACGCGCTCACGCGCTCACGCGCTCACGCGCTCACGCGCTCACGCGCTCACGCGCTCACGCGCTCACGCGCTCACCTCAAGCCGTTAATTTATCGGCAAGGCTTTACTCATTTCATTCCCCTTGCGGCACAGTCCGCCTGTCAGCGTCAGCGGAGTGTGGCGGGGGTATCGACTTTAGCCGCGAAAGAACGCAGGGAACGCAAAGGAAGGTGGGGTTTACACAAATCCTTGCGCTCTCTGCGTGCTTTCGCGGCTATACAAATAACAACCAGCAGATCAATCGGGAGCAACTATCATGAAAACTAACCAATATAGATTACAAAAACTGGCGCTGACCGTCGCCCTGTCACTGTCAGCGGCAACCGGCAATCTTTTTGCCGACACGTGGATTGGCAACGGCACGCAGGAAAACGCTAACTGGAGCAACGCTGCCAACTGGGTTTCCGGCACGGCGCCGCTGCCGGAAAGCGTCATTGGCTTGGATACCACCACCAGTCTCAATGTCGGCGGCACCGTGACGTCGCACAATGATTTGGCCGGCATCAGCTTCAGCGGGATAAAATTTCGCGGCAATACGGCGCTGCACCTGACCGGCAATGCGCTGTATTTCAGCGGTTATCAGTGGTTGCTGGAGAATGTCTCCCAGCCGATCACGTATGTCTTGGACAATGACATCACCTTTTCCCAAGGCATCCAGTTGCAACTCAATCAGGGTGGCAGTAACATCGGCATCAGTCCCGGCATCAGCTTTAGCGGCAAATTCATCAACGGGGTTGCCAATGGCGGGAGTTTGCAGCCGGGCAGTTGGGACACCAGTAAAACCCGTTACACCATTGACATCAAAAACCTGTATTTGTCCAGCGCCAACGCCACCGGCGCGTTCGCTTACACCATTAATGGCAACAGCGCGGAGGTGATCATCGACCGCATTTATAATCAGACAGAGGACTCGACCCGCACGGACAATTACGGCTTGAATTTGTCGGGCGACAGCACGCTGACGGTGCGCATCACCGGTTCCGCCGATTATCGCGGCAACACGTCGGTGCGTGGCGGGGTCACGCTGATTGTGGGCGGCACCGCCGACATCACTTCGTCTAATCTGGTGCAAGTCTGGGAAAACGCGAGCCTGTTTTACAACAGCAGCGTCACGCTGGAAAAATTCTCGTGGAACAACAACGGCAAACTGGGCGGCACGGGCAACATCCTCGGCAGCAGCGCGTATTTCCGCGACGCCAACCAGAATTACACCCTGCGCCCCGGCGACTTGGACGCGACGGGCACGCTGCATTTCGTCGGCAACGACACTGCCGGCAGCGAGAATGTGACGTGGAACAACGGCGCGAGCACGCTGACTTACGAGTGGCAGTTCGACGGCACCGGCTATGACAGCGTGGACATTGCAGGCACGCTGACGCTGGGCGCGACCAACACTTACATCCTCAACATCGGCTATCTCGGCGACGCTGACAGCGCGGCGCTGGCGGAGTTCATGGCCGCGGCCGGCGGTTCCCTGGAGGTGCTCAAGGCGGCGGCGCTGACGCTGAACGACGCGACCTGGTCGCTCACCGGCGACGGCAGCGAGTTGCTGGATTTGCAAATCACCGACAGCGGGCTGAGTCTCGCGCTCATCCCCGAACCGTCCGTGTGGCTGCTGTTCGCAGGCGGCGCCGCGCTGCTGGTGTGCCTGCGTCGGCGCCGTTGAAGTTCCTTCCGGGCGGCGCCACTCCCGCGACGACGCTTAGGATGACGAGACACCGACGGTCGGCATAGACAAAAGCGCCACGACCATGTTGATGTTCGGTGGCGCTTTGTCGTGATGCTCGCGTGGGCGGCGCGCTTATTTTTCCAGCCGCAACTCGCCCCATTCGGCGGGCTGCAACGTGGCCTCGGTGGTCAAATCCTCGGTCAGCGTGGTTTTCTGGTTGTAATAATAGGCGCGCAGGGCGCGGTTGCGACCGGAGACATCGGCGAAAATCACGCCGACATCGCCGCGCCACACGTCACCGGCAGCGGCGCTGACGCCGAGGTCTGACAGCGGAATGGCGGCCTCGACGATATACCACCCCTCCTTTTCGTTGCGCTGGACGGCGATTTTCGCGGACGGCAGCTTGATGACTTCGTCCAGGTGCGCGGCCAGCAGCACCGCCGGCGACTTGGCGCCGGGCGACACGGGACGGTAACGCACCGCCACCGGCTCGCCGTCGAGCACGCTCAGCACGAGCCGCTCGTCACCGGCGGCGGCTTTCGTGTGCGCCGGCTCGGCCTTGGCGTCGCTTTGCAGCATCAGGTCCACGCAATCGCCGGTGATGAACAGTTTCTGCCAGTCGGTGCCGCCGTTGCGCAGCGGCGGGGTGGTTTGCCACACCTTGTAAGCGAGATACAGGTGGCCGGCATCCCGCGCCAGCGCGACCTCGGCGCTGCGGCCCTCGCTGCGGGTGATTTTCACCGCGCCGGCGAGGTTCCAGTCGTCCAGTTGGCCGTCAATGACCGGCGGTTTTGCGGCGGCGCTGACGGTGATGGCGGGCTTGGCGGCCGCCGGCTCACCGGCAGCGGCGACGTCACGCCCGGCGGCGGCCCGCTGCGCGGCGTCCTCGGTCAGTCGGTAGTTAAACTGGAACTTGCCGGCCTGGTCTGGTTCGAGGCCGTGCAATTTCAAAATGTGCATCATCTGGCTCGCGCCGTTGATGATGTATTGCTCGCCGTTGAACTGGTAGCCGCCGCGGAAGCTCTCGCCCTTGGCGGCGTGCGGGCCGGTCTGGTTGGCGGCGAGCGGGGCGCCGATGTAGTCGCCGTTGCTGGTGAACAAATACGAGAGGACGTTGCCGTGCCAGTTCCAGGTGAGGACGACGTTGCCGAGGCCGGGCACCTCGTAGTCGTAAATCGCGCCGGTAGCGTGGACGCCGTGGCCTTCGAGCTTGCCGGGCAGGGCGAGCGCCCAGAGGAATTGGCCGCTGTCAGCGTCGTAGGCCTCGAACGAGTTTTTGCCGCGCTCGTATTCATACGAGTAGCTGACGATGACCTTGCCGTCGCGCGTGACGTAGATTTGCTGCGCGCCGCCGCTGGTGTGGCTCAGGAAGCGCGCCTTGGCCAAGTCGTAATGCGGCACGTCGTTCTTCCACTCCGGCGAGAGGCGGTAGAGGGCGTGGTTTTTTTGGTGGCCGGCGACGAAGTAGATGCTCAGGTCCCAGCCGACGCCCACGCTCCAGCCGCTCGCCCCGCGCGCCAGCGGTGTGCCGGGGGCGGGCGCGACGGCGGCGGTTTTTTGCCACTGCATTTCCTGTGCCGACACGCGGCGGTCACCGTCAGCGTCCGCCCAACTGAGCCAGTCGTCGTTGTGGCCCTTGAAGAATTCGGGATAATAATTCGGGTAAGAATGGTAGCCGATGTCGCTGTCCCACGCGGCGATGTAGGTGCCGTCGCCGGTGGTGACGGGGTTCGGCCCGCGCCAGCCGAACGCGGCGACCTGGTGATACAGTTCGCCCTCGCGCTTGAGGATGCCGAGCACGCCGCGGTTGTGCGAGATGGCGACGTACTCGTTCTGGCCGTGGTAGCGCACGGCGGCGGGGCCGTTGGTGTCGGCGGCGTTGGGCACGAAGCAGTCGAACAAATCGTGCCGCCGCCAGGTCACCGCCAGCGGCGTGTATTGTTTCGTCGCGTAGTCAACCTTGAAGCGCGTGGCGTGGCTCATCGCCAGCGTCGGGTCCTTCGGGTCAAGCCAGAAGTAGCCGCCGCCGCCGTAAGCGGTCGGGCCGATGTAATCGCGGACCAGCGCGCCGCTGACGGTGTCCCACACGCTGACGCGGCGCGGGGTGCCGTCGTCCTCCGTCACCCACAGCCGGCCGCGGTCGGTGACCGCGATGCCGCTCGGCACCAGCATCCCGTCCGGCTCCCACGGGCCGACCCACGGGCGGCCGCCGGGTTTGCCGATGGCTTTGACGAACTGACCGTCGGCGCTGAATTGCTTGACTTGGAACGAGTCCTTCCAGTCGCTGACATAGACGCTGCCGTCCTGGCCCGTCGTCACCGCGAACGGCGCGACCAGGCCGCTGACGATGAAGGGCGTGACTTGCCGGGTCGGCAAATCCACCTTGACCACTTGCGTGCCGCTGACGGCGAGCAGGGTCTTGGCATCCAGCTTGTGCAAGCCGACCGGGGCGGGGAGGCTGACGGTGACGCCGGTGGGCTGGGCGGTGACGGCGTTGTACTCGGCGATTTGGTCGTCGTCGAAAAAGCTGATATATAATTTGTCACCGACCACGGCGAGGCCGAGCGAGTTGGTGCCCTCGGACACGTCGGTCGAGGCGTAGCGCGGCTGGCCGCCGTTGACGGCGGGGGTGAAGGCGCGGTTGTTGCGCAACTCCCACATCCAGTAGTACGCGGATTTGTAGGGCCATTTGGCGACGATTTGCTTGGGGATTTCCTTGCTGAAGCGCGCGAGCTTGCCGGTGCTTTTTTCCACGCAGGTCAGCAGCGTGCGGCCGATGGCGTTGCTGCCGGTGAACAGCGCGCCCTTGCTGCTGTCGGTGATAATCGGGCCGGAGTTCAGCAGGTAAACGTAATCGCCCTCGACCGCCAGCACCGCGCGGCGCGGCGTGCTGTCAAGCGGCAGACCCCACTGCCGCTGACCGTGACCGTCCACGGCGATGACGTAGGAGCCGTACTCGGCGCCGGGCGAGCTGAGGTAAACCCAGTCGCCGTCAGTGGCGGCGGCCTGCGGGTTGGCCTCGTCGCCGAGCCAGTCGCCGCGGTCGTCGGCGGTCGGCCACGGCGGGGTGCCGGGGTTGTTGACGGTGGCGAGATACTCCGTGCTCAGCGGCGCGTGCCAGACGCCGCGCACCAAGTAGTCACCGGCGGCGGCGGGTTCGCCCCACTGGTCGAGGCCGTCCCAGCCGGCGCTATGCTCGCCCTTGGCGCGAAACTCGGACTGCCCCAGCCAGCGCACCAGCTCGCCGTTCGGCTTGAACACGCCGAGGCTCAGTTCCGCGTCCCGCGGCATTTGATAGGGGAGGTCCAGCGCGCCGCGCGGCTTCAGGCCGGTGACGCTGATGATGGAGTAGCGCTGGTGCAAGTCGGCCCACCACGGCTGGAGCGAGAACTGGATTTGGTCGCCCGCTGCCGGCGCGGCGCCGAGCAATTCTTTCCACGGCAGCGCCAGTTCCAGCGTGTAGGATTTTTTATCCGGCGCGAGTTTGAACGCCGCCCGCGCGCCCTGCCGCAGCAGGAACGGGTTCGGCAAATCCACACCGTCGGCGGTCACCACCGGCTGACCCGTGCTGCTGTCCAGCCAGGCGCACAGGTTGACTTTCTTCTTGCCGTTGAACAGGCGGATTTGCAAATTGTCGCCGCCGCCGAAGCCCGCCTGGGTCGCCTCGGTTTTTAAATTGGCAATCTGGCCGAAACAGGTGAAGGTGCCGGCGAGATAGAGATTGTCCGCGTCATAACTCATGGCCACCCGGCCGGCGAAACGGTCGCCGTAAAAACCGGGAATATAAGCCAGCTCGCGCCACGCGGCCGGCGCCCACTCCGCCGCGTCGCCGTCAATGACGGGCGCGGTCGCGGGCCGGCCGATGGTCCAGTCGCGCAGACTGTAGCTCCACCAATTCTTCGCCACCGGCCCGCCGCCGTCCGCGGCGCCGAACGTCAGCGCGCCCCACGCGGCGGGGTTGAAAATGCCCATCTCGTTCCACTTCGGCGGCTCGGCGGTGAGGAAGCACAGCGGCGTCCCGCGCGCCGGCAGCGCCGTGTCAATCATCGCCTGCTTCACCGTCAGCATCGCAGCTTGCGGCAGCGCGTTGTACACCAAGTCCACGCCCAGCCACAACTTCTCGCTGGCCGCCGGTTTGCCGCCGCCGGTCACCAGATTCCACGGGAGGCGCGCTTCCTGGAAATATTGGTCGGCGCCGGTGTGCCGGCCGGCGGCGGTCGCCACGCCGGATAAATCCTGCCACGCCGCCGCGCCCTCGTGCCGCCCGGCCACGGACAATGATTTGCCGTCCGCCGACGGCCAGCAGGCGAGGTGGAAAATCCGCGCGTCGCCCGCCTTGAGGTGCAACTCGAACCCCTCGCCGCCCGCGTCCCAACGGGCCGCGTCCCCGGCGGCGGCGCGATTGGTGCCCGCGGCGAAATCCCGCCACGCCACCGAGACGTACAGCGCCTCGTCGTCGTAACACAGGCGGATGACGCCGCCCAGCTCCGCGGCCAGCGCCTTGGTGATCTGCGGCTCGCCGTTGGAGCGCAACATCTCCCACAGCGGCGCGTGATTATATTCCGGCAAGCCGCGCCACTTCGCCGGGTCGCCGTCCATCGGCATCGGCTGGGCCGCCGGCACAATCAGCGGCAGTTCGAAATAATGCAACACCCGCTCGGCGCGCGCGGCGTTGACGGTGAGGAATAGGAGCAATGAAACGACGACGCTGAGGAGTTGGCGGATTTGCATAGGGCAACCTTTGTAGCAAGCGCGACAGCCAGCGCAAGGATTTTGTAAGGTTTTTCATTTTAAGGCGCTGCAACGCGGAAACACATTCAACGCAGAGGCGCGGAGACGCGGAGGTTTTTTTAACAGGGAGAGCATGGAGTTCATGGAG
>JAISDC010000002.1 GCA_031265105.1 Verrucomicrobiales bacterium | reverse complement strand
GAATCGAAGCATCGCGCTCACGCGCTCACGCGCTCACGCGCTCACGCGCTCACGCGCTCACGCGCTCACGCGCTCACGCGCTCACGCGCTCACGCGCTCACGCGCTCACGCGCTCACGCCTAATCATAGGCTGAGTTTTACTCTATTTTTTCCCGATACGGTAAACTGCTTCCATGCTCCCGACATAATCTGCCGGGTTAAATCACCAACAAGGTAATCCCATGAAAAAAAATAACCTGAAATATTATCTCTTCGCCGTCGGCTGCTACGCGCTCACGGTCAGCGCCCACGCACAGTGGACGGGCGTGGCGGGCGACAATAGTTATTGGAACCCCGACAACTGGGTGGCCGGCATCGTCAACAACCAGTTCATCGGCCCCGTGAACGGCGGTTACGGTTGGGTGTCAGCTACAAATTACAGTCCGGGCAACAACGCTGTGTTCACCACGGACAGTTTCATTTACTACAACACCGACGAGGTTAATTTCGGATTACAGGTGGTCAACGTCGGCGGTCTCACGCTGAACGGCCCTGGCAACACATTCACCTTCAGCGTGGACCTGGGCACCACCACCGCGCAGCGCGTTTTCACCCTCGGTGGACACGCCGGTTGGGGCAACATGCTGAATGCCAACGGCAAAAACCTGGTGTTTGATGTCTCGCCCAGTCTGGCCAACTCCTACCTGGGCTGGGAAAACGCCGGCCCCGACCACTTCAACCTGTATGTCACCGCCACCAACATCGGTTCCCTGACCAAAACCGGCGGCGGAGCGCTGATAGTGAGCGGCATCGACTCCCTCAAGCTCCACGTTAGCGGCTCGGTTTCCGTGCAGGACGGCCTGTTGTGGCTCGCCACGGGTAACAATGTAATCAGCGAACCGCGCATCGTCGGCGCGACACAATACGACATCTCCAACCGCGCCATCCTGCTGCTGGATTCCTACACCAACGCCACCGCCCAGACGCCGGTGAACCTCATTGAAGCCGTGCCCGTCCATCTGCGCGACGGCGCGCTGTTGGCTCGCATCATGGCCAGCGGTGCCGTCGGCCCGTTCAACCAAAGCGTCGGCGCGGTGCGCCTGCGCTCGGGGGAAAGCGTCATCGGACTCACCGGCAACAGCCAGTCAACGACCAACCCCTCAGTGCTGACTATGGCCTCGCTGACACGCGAAAACTACGCCACCGTCAGCGTGGTCGGCAACTACAACGGCTATTCCACTTTCATCCGCGTGACCAACGACCAAAATATTCTGGACGCGCTGGTCGGCGGTGTCATTGCCGACACCGTGCTCAACGGCACCGACGAAAAAACCGGCACCGGCATCACTAACTTGAAAATTCTGCCTTGGGCATTGGGTCGTGGCAACGGTGAAAACCGCGGCGCTTACTTCAACTACAACAGCGGCTGGGCCGCTGGCAACGACCCCTATCTGGATAACACCATGGTCACCTACAGCGCCACCGGCGGCCTGCGCTGGCTGCGCGACAACGAATATTACCGAACCGATACCGACAAGACCTTGCTGGGAGCCGCTGACGATGACAATGTGTGGCTGGGCACCGCCGCCGCCGCCAACCAGCTTACCCAGAGCAAAACCATCAACGCCCTGCGGGTAACCAATTGGGACGCGGGTATCACCTTCCAAAGCAGCGCGACGCTGACCCTGACCAGCGGCCTCATCGTCACCAGCAACGCCGGCGGACGCATCAACATCGGCAGCGCGGGCGACGCCGGCTACCTGAACTCCGGCGACCGCGAACTCATCATCGCCGGGGGAGCGGGCGGCATCACCTTCAACGTGCCGATTATCAACGACCTGGACGCCGACAAGGATAGCCACCGGGCCGGCGTCATCCTCGCCACCAGCAACACCAGCAGCGGCTTTGCGACCTTTAACGCCGCCAACTACTACGGCGGCGCCACCATCGTCCAAGGTGGCCTCAACATCAATAACATCGCCGCCCTGCCGCAGACCACCGACCTGCGCATTGACCGCTTCGGCATCGTCAACATCAACTTCAACAACAACCTCGCGGCGTTGCGCGTCAACAAACTCACCGGCAGCGGCCAAATCAACTTCGCCAGCGCCAGCGTCACCGGCCGGTTCATCATCGGCACCAGCGGCACCGTGGCCGACTACGCGGAACGCTCCATCAGCGTCAACAGCGGCTTTATCATCGCGCCCGGCGACGACGGGGATGTGCCGACCGGCACCCTGCTCATCGGCAACAACGTGACGGCGGTGAACTTCCTCGCCGGCTCATTCTTCGACGTGGACCTGGGCGCTGACAGTCTCAGCGACAGCCTCGCGGCCCTCGGCGACTCCACCGCGCTGACCTTCGCCAGCGGCGCCAACCTGCGCCTGAAGCTCCTCGCTGCTCCCGCTGACGACGCAACCTGGGTGCTGGCCTCCAACTTCAGCAACCTGACCGGCGACCTTGATTTGGTCAACATTCTCGACAGCGGCAACAATCCGCTGGACGACTATGCCCTGAGCTTTGACAACGGCCACCTGCTGTTGAACTATATCGCCATTCCCGAACCGTCCGTGCTATTACTGCTCGGCATCGGCGCCGGCTTGCTGACCCTGCTGCGCCGTCGCAAATAACCGTCACGCGCAAGGGAAAACATTAACCCTTAAAGACGCGAAAAAATTTCGCGCCTTCCATGGCAGTTCAACTTGAGCTAGCGACATCACTCAATGTCGCTTGAAAATTCCCCTCTTGAAGAGCGGGGGTGACAGTATTGCCGCTGCAAGTGCGGTTGCTCACGCGGTGAGAAACGCCGGCCAATCACCGGGCCGTTGGAACATCGGCGCAACATATTTTCATTTTGCCATCACCGCTGATGTTCAGGCCACTGTGCAAGTTAAAACCAACGACGGCGGGGTTCCAGCTTTACGGCGTGCTCCAGGCACCCGGGGTGGATGAACTCATCGCCGCCGAGCCTGTGCGCCGGCCGTCGCACAGGCTTCTTGGTTAACTGCCACACGCATGGCAATCGAGCGCGAATATACACCAGTGGCAACAGACAAGGGGAACCGCTGACGCGAAAATCAACCTCGCTGACCACGTCTTCCGCGTGAGCGAATCCTCCTTCCGCGAAGGAGAATTGGCACGGTTGCCATGTCAAAGTAAACTGCTATAACCGGATTTATCCATGAATCCCTACGGCCACTTCGACGACGCTAACCGTGAATATGTCATCACCCGCCCCGACACGCCGCTGCCGTGGCTGAATTATCTCGGCCAGGACGAGTTCTTCGGCCTGTGCTCGAACACCGGCGGCGGCTACACGTTCTGGAAGGACGCGAAGTTGCGCCGGCTCACGCGCTACCGTTACAACAACGTGCCCGCTGATGTTGGCGGGCGCTATCTGTACATCCGCGACGGCGACACGGTCTGGAACCCAGGCTGGAAGCCGGTCAAGACGCCGCTCGACGCCTACGAGTGCCGGCACGGTCTCGGTTACACCACCATCAGCGGCAGCAAAAACGGCCTCACGGTCAGCGTCCGCTTCTTCGTGCCGCCGGGCGAGAACACGGAAATCTGGGACGTCACGGTCAGCAACACCGGCGCGGTCAAAAAATCGCCGCGCCTGTTCTCGTTCGTCGAGTTCTGCCTGTTCGAGGCGCTCAATGACATGACCAATTACCAGCGCACTTACTCCATCGGCGAGGTCGAGGTCGCTGACGGTGGCGCGGCGATTTATCACAAGACCGAGTACCGCGAGCGGCGCGACCATTTCACTCTGTTCGCCGCAACGCGCGCGGTCAGCGGCTTCGACACCGACCGCGACGCCTTCGTCGGCGTGCACAACGGCCTGCACGAGCCGCTGGCGGTGACGCGCGGCGCCTGCGGCAACAGCATCGCCCACGGCTGGAACCCGATTGGCGCGCAGCAGTTCGACCTCGACCTCGCGCCCGGCCAGTCGGCGCGGTTCGCGCTGCTGCTGGCTTACGTGGACAACGCCGGCGTGGAGAAATTCACCGCGCCGCACGTCGTCAACAAGGAGCGGGCGCGGGCGCTGACAATGAAATACGCGACCAGCGCCGCCGTGGACGCGGCCTTCGCGCGGTTGCAAACCTTCTGGCGCGACCTGCTGGCCAACTATCAGGCCGACTGCCCCGACCCGCACGCGCGGCGCATGGCCAACATCTGGAACCAGTATCAGTGCATGGTCACGTTCAATTTGTCACGCTCAGCGAGCGGCTACGAGACCGGCATCGGCCGCGGCATGGGCTTCCGCGACAGCAATCAGGATTTGCTCGGTTTCGTGCACATGATTCCCGACCGCGCCCGCCAGCGCATTTTGGACATCGCGGCGACGCAACTTTCCAGCGGCCTGTGTTATCATCAGTACCAGCCGCTGACCAAGCAGGGCAACGCGGAAATCGGCGGTGATTTTTACGACGACCATTTGTGGCTCATCCTCAGCGTGTGCGCGTATGTCAAGGAAACCGGCGACCGGGGCATCCTCAGCGCGCCGGTCGGTTACGCCGACACGCCCGGCAGCGGCGAGACGTTGCGGCACCATCTGGAAACCTCACTCAATTACACGCTAAAAAACCTCGGCCCGCACGGGTTGCCGCTCATCGGCCACGCCGACTGGAACGACTGCCTGAACCTGAATTGTTTTTCCACCGAGCCGAACGAATCGTTCCAGACCGCCGGCGATGTCAAAGGCTCCAAGGCCGAGTCGGTGATGATTGCCGGCCTGTTTCTATACGCTGCCCGTGAACTGGCGGCGCTGTACCACTGGCTCGGCGACGCCGCTGACAGTGCGCGGTGCGAGCGCGAGCGGCTGACCATGCTGGCGACCGTCGAGCGCGAAGCGTGGGACGGCGCGTGGTACCGCCGCGCCTACGACGCGCGCGGCAACCCGGTCGGCTCCGCTGACAATGCCGAGGGCCGGATTTTCATCGAGAGCCAGGGCTGGTGCCTGCTCGGCGGCGCGGGCGCTGACCATGGCCGGGCGCTGACAGTGCTCGACAGCGTGCACGAAAAACTGTTCACGCCGAACGGCGTCATTTTGCAGCAGCCGGCCTATCAAACCTATCATCCCGAACTCGGCGAGGTGTCGAGCTACCCGCCCGGCTACAAGGAAAACGCCGGCATCTTCTGCCACAACAACACGTGGATTCACATCGCACTGTGCCAGGCCGGGCTGGGCGACCGCGCGCTGGAGTATTACCTCAGCATCTGCCCGTCGGCCAAGGAAACGCAAATCGAGACCTACCGCTGCGAGCCGTATGTGTACGCGCAAATGATCGCCGGCCGCGACGCCGACCGTCACGGCGAGGCGAAAAATTCCTGGCTCACCGGCACCGCCGCGTGGACGTTTGTCGCGTTGTCGCAATACATTCTCGGCGTGCGGCCGGATTACGACGGCCTCATCGTTGACCCGTGCATGCCGAAAAACTGGCCCGGCTGCAAAGTCACGCGCAAATACCGCGGCGTCGAGTTCACCATCAGCGTCGAAAACCCGCGCGGTGTCTGCCACGGCGTCAAGACGCTGACCGTGAACGGCGTCACCGTCAGCGGCAACAAAATCCCGCTGCCGGCGGACCATCAACCGGTGACAGTCAGCGTAGTGTTGGGGGAATGAATGCGGGGTTTATCCGCAGCTTACGCAGCCAGGCGTAACCCCATCACTGACGATGATTCGCGCGTGAGCTAATTCCCCTCTCGAAGAGGGGTGGCGCGGAGCGCCGGGGTGTTTCAGCGTTTTGTGCTGTGCCCCTCGGAACGCTAAAACACCCCGTCGGCTGCGCCGCCACCCCTCTGCGAGAGGGGAATTGCTGGCGCGGCGACTGACATGCGTTCATCCGCGTAATCGGCGGATGAAAAAAGCGGCTTGGCGGGTTTGTCGCGGCTGGCTACCTTGGCCTCATGAACACGCCGCGCGCCAAAAACTTCCTGGCCCTGGGTTCACTGGGTATTTCGCTGGTCATTCACCTCGCCGTTTTTCTCGCCATCAGCGGGGTGATTCTCATCCAGGCGGTGGCGCCAAAGATGCCGTTCATCGCCGGCGACGCCGCGCCGCCGGCCGAGCAGTCGTTCCTGCCGCCGCCCGAACTGCCGGACGACAGCGCCCCGCCCGCGCCGAACACGCCCGACCCGCTGCCGACCGGCGAGCCATCGTCCGCGCCGGCGCTCACCCTGAACAACCAACTCATCAGCAGCGCCGCCGTCATCCAAGCGTTTTCATTCCAACCCGTCATCCCGGCCGGCGCGGCGGGCGCGACGCGTTCCGCCGACCCCAATGCCGCGCCCGGCCCCGCCGCTGGCGATCCCGCCCGGCGGCCCGCCGTGTTCAGCCCGTTCGGCAACACCACGCCGTTCAAGGACGGGCTGGTCGGCACCTTGTACGACCTGAAAAAGACGCCCGACGGCAAACTGTACCCCCTCGGCAAAAACACGGCGGCGATCAACAAACTCGGCGGCAGCGACAAGGCGGTGCAATTGATGAACGAAGCCTTCCTCGCCTTGCACCGCGGCAAGGGCGACCGCGCCATCCTCGACCAGAAGTTTTATAAAGCCCCGACCACGCTGTACAACGCCGGCATCTATATTCCCCAGATGTCCGCCAACGCCGCCACCACCGCGTTCAAAGCCGAGCAACTGGTCACCGCGCCGGGCTGGCTGGCGCATTACGAGGGCTGGTTCACGCCGCCGGCGAGCGGGCGTTACCGTTTCGCCGGGTTCGCCGACGACTGCATGCTGGTGCTGGTGGACGGCAAAACCGTGCTGCACGCCTTTTTCCCCGGCTGGCAACTGAACTGCCTGCCGTCCACCGTCAGCGGCAGTTGGCCGGCCGACGCCGAGCAAACCGACGGTCGCTCGGTCTTGCAATCGCTGTCGAACGACACGTTCAAGCCCGGCGGCGCGACGGTGTTTCACTGCCGCTATCACAGCCCGTGGCTGACGTTGGAAAAAGGCACGGCCTACAAAATTGTCGTCGTCATCGCCGAAGCGTGGGGCGGCGCGTTCAGCGCCACGCTGGGCATAGAACAACAGGGCGTCAAATACGCCCAGGGCGGCAGTATCGCCAAACAAACGCGGCTGCCGATTTTCAAGCTCTCCGACGCCGGCCAGCCCGACGCGGCCACCATGACCAAATGGCCGTCCGACTACGACCCCGACGGCCCGGTTTTCGGCCTCACCGCCAACGGCGTCACCGCGCCGCAGTGAGTCAATTTAAGATTTTAGATTTGACGCAAAGACGCAAAGGGGCAAAGGAACGCAAAGAATTTTTTACAAGGAGAACCTGGAGGAATTGGAGGGGGGGCGGTTGAGTGCAGCTAACCTTCTCCAATAACTCCATGCGCTCTTTGTAAAAAAAACTTTGCGTTCCTTTGCCCCTTTGCGCCTTTGTGTCAATGAAGCTAAAAACTAAAACTCTTGAGCCGTGATATTCTCACACAGCAGCACCTGCGCCTCGGCGCGCAGCCGGTCCATGTCCAGGACTTTATCGTCGCGGTGCCGCTCCAGGATTTCCCGCCACGCGCGCAGGTACCGCGTCACCGTCAGCGCGTTGTCGTCCGCGCCCAGCGCCTGCGCCCGCCGGTGCAGCGCCCGCCACGCGCCCAGCGGCACGCTGCGCTCGTTCGGCAGCGGCCACAGCGCCCAGCCGACAAAATACGCCACCGGCAGCGCCTGCCATTCGCGCTCGATGCGCGCCAGTTCCGTCGGCGGCACGCCGAACGCGCGCAAGCCTTCCCTCGCCATCACCACGTTGCCGCCGGGGTTCATGTGTACGCCGTCAATGGTCAGGTTGAACGTCCGCGCCGACCGCGCGGGGTACTGCCGCAACGCCGCCTGCACCGCCGCGTTCATGTCGGCCAGCGGCAGGTTGTGTTCACGCGCCAGCTCGCGCATGGCGGCGACATAACCGGCCAGTTGCCGGTTGTTATCGTTGTCCAAATCCTCGCCCACCGGAGTCGGCGTCAGCAGCATGACGCGCGTCCCCGCCGCCCGCGCCTGCGCGACGATGCCGCTGACGTTGGCGCGGTAGTCCGCCAGCGTCACGCCCCGGCGGTTCGACAGCGACCAGTGCCACACGTCGTTGACGCCGCAACTGAGCGTCAGCCAGTCGGGCTGTTTCGACAGCACGTTCGCCCGCAACCGCTCCACCATGTCCGACGATTTGCTACCGCCGACGCCGTCGGTGACCGGCACAATGTCAGCGCCCGCGCGGCGCAGGCCGTCCACGATTAAGTTCACGTAGCCGCCGAGCACGCTGTAGCCGTTGGCGGTGATGGAGTCGCCCATGAACGCCACGCGCTCGCCGCTTTTCACCAGCAACGTTCCCGCTGACGATGACGGCCCCGCCGCTGACGGTGACGGTGACATCGCCGGCCGGTCCTTCACCGTCAGCGCGTCGAGGTCGGCCAGCAATTGTTTGCGCGTCTCGCTGACCATGAGCGCCAGGTCGAGCACCTCGTCCCGCGGGTGCCGGTCCAGCACCGTGCCGAGCGCGCGCATGAACAGCGTGACGTTCAGCATCCTGGTGTCGGAGCCGTAGCCGACGGCGATTTTATCGAGGGCGCGGTATTGCCACAGCGGGATGCCGAACTCCTGCGGCTGCGGCCAGAAATCCGGCACCGTGGCGCGCACCGCCACCGGCAGCGAGCGAGGCCACTCGTCGTCAAGTTTCGCCAGCATCGCGGCCGGCACGCCCAGCGCGCGCAACACACACTGCGCCGCGATGACACTGCCCTCGGCGTTCCAGTGGATGCCGTCCACGGTCAGCGCCAGCGTGCCGGGCCGGGGCGGATGGTTTTGCAAAAAAACGGCAAAGTCGGCGGCGACATCGGCCAGCGGCAGGTTTTTCTCCCTCGCCAGTTCGCGCAGCAACTCGTTATTGGCGGTGGTGGCGTCACCGTCAGCGCCAGCCTGCTCGGCGACCGGCACGGTCAGCAGCAGCACCCGCGCGCCCGCTGACAGTGAGCGGTCAACGGCAGCGGCCAAATTGCGTTGATACTCCGCCGCCGAAACACCGCGCGGGCCGGTGTCGTGCAAGCCGCACAGCAGCGCCACCCAGGCGGGATTTTTCGCCAGCGCGGACTCAAGTTGCCCCGCCAGCGCGGACGATTGCGCGCCGTCCGCCGCCACGGTCAGCGGTGTGATTTTCACGCCGGCGCGCGCCAGCCCGTCGGTCACCGCGCGGATCAGGCCGCCAAATTCCGCCGCCCCGCGCGCCGCGAGGTCGTCACCGGCGAAGACGACCGTCTGGCCGTCGCGCACTAAAATTTCATCGTCAGCGGCAACTCCAACGGTCACCGTCAGCGCCAGCATGACCGTCAGCGCGTGGATTTTCATGGAATGTAAAGCCTGTCTCATGCCATGCAGTTTGCCGCCGGACAGGGCGCGTGGCGACACAAAACATACCGTTGTCATCCTTGGCAACGCGGCGCTCCATGCGCTCGCGCACTGGTTGAATTTGCCAGCGGGTATTACATCAAAGCCCAGGTAAGGCGCCAGGATTCCCCTACTGGTACGAGGCTTCGACTTTCTCGGCCACATCACGGTATTGGGAATCAACTTCGTAGATCAACTTGAATTGATGCAGCGCGTCCTCGGCCTGGCCCGATTCGTACAACACGCTGCCGAGGTTGTAGATGATCTCTTTTTTCAACTCGTCCATGCCGGGAATTTCCGCGGCGGCGGTCTGGAATTGCTTGATGGCGAAATCGCGCATCTTGCGCCGCCAGAAAGCGACTCCCAGCAGGTTAAACGCCTGGTAACGAACGGCTGGCTGCTTGATCGCCTCCTGTAGCTCGGGCACGGCTTCCCGGTAAAATCCGGCGTCGATCAGCGCCTTGCCCAGGTCGTAGCGGAACAGCTTGTCGTTGGGGTAACGCGCCACGCGGTCACGGGCGGCTTGCAGGCGGAACTCGGCCTGCTGTTGTTGCAAGGCGGCGTATTCCTGCTCCAACTGCGGACGGGTCGCATCGTCAGCGGCGGCCAATTCGGCCTGCTTGGCGGCGAGGTTTTGTTCCACCATGACGGTGCGGAGTTTGTACACGCGCTTGTCCAGTTCAGGGTCGCTGTTGTTGGTCAAGCCGTAGGCGTACTCGAACCATTGCAGGGCGGTCGGCAAGTCCTCCTTGCGCTCGTACAAGTCGGCGATTTTGACGACCACGTTGATGGCTTGCGGGTTCTTTTCGTATTCCTGGCCCAGCAGGGCGATTTGCTCGTCGATGGCCTCGACCGACTTGACAATCTTGCTGGCCTGCTCGTACGTGGCGGATTCCTTTTCATCCTTCAACGAGGCGCGGAAATCCTGCCCGCTTTCCCACGAGCCTTTTTGCGAGGCCTGCATGGCGCTGGCGTCCTTCAACAACTTCAGCGTTTGCCCGTCGTTCGGGCTTAACTCCAGCGCGGCTTGGAACACCTTTTGCGCCTGCTCGAGACGGCCCAACTGCAAATACAACTGGCCGAGGTTTTTAAGATTTTCCAGGCCCTTGGGATTGGCGTCGCGAATCGTTTCATGCGCGAGAATGGCGACTTCCAGCAACTCCAGCGCCTGGGCCGCCTCCGCCAGCAACTCATTGGCGGGCGCGCTGGTCGGGTCAATGACCAGCATGTCCTCGGCGATTTCCAGGGCCTCCGGCGGCGATTTTTTGAGGGCGCTTTTGCCCTTGAGTTGCAGGGGGGCGAGCTTCAAGCCGGCGGCCTTTTTGGTGAAGATGGAGGCGGATTTGAATTTAATCAACTCATTGGCGCGCAACAGGCGGCGCGAATCCAAATGGCCCGGCGCCTGGCTGACGATGCCGCGCAGCAAGGTAATGGCATAGTCAAAATTCTGGCGGTCCCCCGCTTCCTTGGCCTTGCGATAAAGTTCGAGTTGCTGGGCGGTCAATGGTGCCGGCGCGGTGGTTGACATAAGCGCAAAGGATAATGACAATCCGGGCGTCAGCCAACACTTTTTTGCGGCCGCCGGGACGCCGCGGCCCTCGGTATGGGCGAAGGTCAAACGAAGCCTTTGCACCACGAAGACACCAAGGCACGAAGGATTTTTATATTAGGTTCAAGCCTAGATTAGATGGGATATTTTCGTAAATATTTGAGCAGGAGGCGATACAAGTCCTCGTGCCGATGATTAAATCTAAACTCGGTTTCCTTCAAATGCAAGTGGCAGGAGGC
>JAISDC010000213.1 GCA_031265105.1 Verrucomicrobiales bacterium | reverse complement strand
GGCGGTGTTGTTTAGGCTCAGTTGCAAGGTCGCGCTGTCGCTGACGGTGAGCAGGTCGGCGCCGTTGGTGACGGTGGCGTCGGTGATGGTGACGATAAAGTTTTGGTCACGGGCGGCGTCGATGAGTTTCGCGCCGATGTTGATGGTGCCGCCGGTGATGAGGAGTTCTTTCGCGCCGGTCAGGTGGGTGACATCATCAACGCCGAGGCCGCCGGTGTGCATCAAGTCCCCGGCGGCGGTCACGTTGGTGTTGATGAGTTCGACATGAATTCCCTGGGCCGGGTCGATGTCGGCGTAATAGCTGTTGAGACTGAGATTGAAGATTGACTGCCCGTCGCCGTCCGCGGTGATGGCGCTGTCGGTCAGTATCAGCGTTGAGCTGGTCACCAACTGTATCATATTCTCGGTGCCGCCGGTGGTGTGCAGGGTCACGTTGGAGCCGGTGAAGGTGGCATTGTGGCCCATGTAAACGAGCTGGTCCTTGTTGGAAACCAGCGTGCTGTTGGTGAGGTGCGCCGTGTTGTCAACGCCGTTGTCCATGTAGAGCGCCGACCCCGTGTTATTTTCGGTTTTGACATCCACGCGCAGGCGGTCGGCGGTCAGACGCGCACCGTCTGAAACGGCAATGCCCACTGCAACGGGTGCGTTAGCGCCGCCAATGTTGACGTTGATGGTGACATCCTGCAATGAGAGGTTCGCGCCGGGGCGTTGCACCCAAACCGCGCGCTGGCGGTCGGTGGTGGCTGGTGTGCCGCTGAGGGTGATGGTGCCGCCGGTGATGGCGGCGGTGGCGTTGCCGTGCGAGACCAGGAGCACGCCGTTATTGCTTTGGCCCTGGGTGCCGCTGAGGGTGATATTGGTGCCGCTGTACACCGCGCCAGAATTGGAGACGCGCAGGGCCGGCGTCCCGATGTTGGGCATGACGTAGGTTTGGTCGGACTCGGCGCCGTAGTTGGTGCCGTTGACGTAGAGCGAGGCCGCGAAGATGTTCAACGCGGAGACGCAGAGGGCGCAGAGGATTAGGAGTGTTAGTTTGGGGTTCATGTGGGTGTTTTCTGTTTGGTTATGTTTGGTTGGTTGAAAACTTTTAATGGCCGCGAAAGAACGCAAGGAACGCAAAGATTTTTTAAAACGGTTGCTTTTTGTGTTCCTTGTGTTCTTTTGCGGTCCATTAGTGAGTAATCCTGCGCGGCAGGAGGTGACGCTAATCGTGACGGAGTGGAGGCCCACGGGGATATTACCGCATGGGGAATGGAAAGGGTAAAATTCCGCGTGGAATTTAACGTGTCGGGGTAGGAGTCATGCTCAGCGCATGAGCGCATGAGCGCATGAGCGCATTGCACTTACTTTATGACTTAGGTCTTTCATCTTCAGCGGGTTACCGGGTTCGCTCTTTGGCTTAACCATCGTGTTTTTCAGTGGTCAGTGTCAGCGGGCGCCGATAACGGGGTGGGACAGTATCGGATTAATTTGATCGGTGCAAGTTTTTTTTAACCGCGGAGACGCGGAGGAAGCACATTTTTTTGGGTTAAGATACTGCTCGCGCGGAACGCGCCCCCCCCTTCAAACCTGTAGCTAAACTCCGCGTTCTCTGCGTCTCCGCGTTGAAGGTATTTGTTTGCGGCGCCAAGGCCCGCCGCGGCTTATTCCCCGCTGGTGCTGGCGGCTTCGGTGGGTTCTTCGGTCTTTTTGATGTTGACCATGGTGACGGGGATGCGGCTGCTCTTGAAGAAGCTGTTTTTGTTCAATACGTGTTCTTGCAGCCACTCGAAGAGGAGGAAGGAGACCGGGGTGACGTACAGGGTCAGGATTTGCGATACCATCAGGCCGCCGATGATGGCGAGGCCGAGGCCGACGCGGGTGCCGCCGCCGGCGCCCCAGCCGATGGCCAGCGGGATGGCGCCCATGACGGCGGCCAGGGTGGTCATGATGATGGGGCGGAAGCGTTCGATGCAGGCTTCTTCGACGGCCTCGCGCGGTTTTTTGCCGATGTCCATTTGTTGCAGGGCGAAGTCAACGATGAGGATGCCGTTCTTTTTCACGATGCCGATGAGCATGAAGATGCCAATCATGGAGTAGAGGGAGAAGTCCTGGCCGAACACCCACAGCGTGGCCAGGCCGCCGACGGTGGCGGGCACCAGGGTGCTGAGCACGGTCAGCGGGTGCAGGTAGCTTTCGTACAGGATGCCGAGGATGACGTACATGATGAAGACGCTGAAGATGAGCAGCAGGGGGAAGACTTCGAAGAGTTGCGCGAAGATGTCGGCGTCGCCTTTGAGGCCGTGGATGACGCCGGGCGGGATGGTGTCGTGCGCGAGGCGGTTGATTTGGTCGGCGACGGTGCCGATGGCGACGCCGGGGGCGAGGTTGAAGAAGACGGTGACGCTGGTGAATTGGTCGATGTGGTTGACTTGCATCGGGCCGAGGGTGGGGCGCCAGGTGGCGACGGCGTTGAGGGGGACGAGGCTGCCGGCGGCGGATTTGACGTAGAGCAGGCCGAGGTCGCCGGGGTCGCGCCGCCGGGCGTCGTCCACTTCCATGATGAGCTGGTATTGGTCGCGCTCGGTTTTGATGAGGTAGAGGTAGTTTTGCGAGTAGGCGTTGCGCAGCACGCTTTCGATGTCCTCGACGCTGACGCCGTAGGTGGTGGCTTGCTCGCGCAGGAGGTCGATTTGCAACTGCGGGAAGTTCAGGTTCATGTCCGAGGAGACGGAGGCCATGCCGGGGATATCGCGCATTTTTTGCATCATCGCGGCGGCGGCGGCATAGACTTGCGCGGGGTCGAGGCCGCTCATGGCGAAGGCGTATTTGCCCTGCATGGTGGCGGTGGCGCCGGTGCTGATTTTGAGGACGGGGTCGGCTTGCAGCATCGGGATGATGCCGGGGACTTGCGTCAACATGCCGGTAAATTGCGTCAGCACGGTGTCAATGTCAGCGCGTGCCGCGCGGTCTTTCAGGAACAGCACGGTCACGCCCAGGTTGGAGGGGATGAAGCCGGTGATGCCGGTCAGGGTGATGCCGATGTTGACGTCGGGGTGCCGGCCCATCTGGTCGAGGACTTGCGCCTGGTAGCCGCGCATTTTTTCCGGCGAGGAATCCTGCGCGGCGACGAACGCGCCGTGGATGACGCCGCTGTCGCCGGTCGGCAGAAAGGTGCGCGGCAGGTTGATGAAGAACCAGTAGCTGCCGGCGGCGCAGGCGACCCAGGCCAGGATGGAAATCCAGGTGTGATGCAGGAAGAAGTCCAGCGAGCGGCCGTACAGCCGGGTCAGGCCGCCGAACCATTGCTCCGTGAAGCGCTGCATCAGCGTCAAGCGGTGCCGCCGGCCGGCGCGGTCGCTCAGCACGCGGGAGCACATCAGCGGGGTCAACGTCAGCGAGACGACGCCGGAGCACACCACGGTGATGATGATGGTCACGCCGAACTCGCGGAAAATCAAACCCACCTGCCCCGGCATGAACACCAGCGGGATGAACACCGCCGCCAGTGACAGGGTCATCGACAAAATGGTGAAGCTGATTTCCCTGGCGCTGTTGAAGGTGGCGGTCATCACGCCCTCGCCGGCTTCCATGCGGCGCACGGTGTTTTCCAGGAACACGATGGCGTCGTCCACCAAAAAGCCGATGGCCAGCACCAGCGCCAGCAGCGAGAGGTTGTCGATGCTGAAGCCGCACAGGTTCATGATGACGAACGTCACCAGCAGCGAGATGGGCAGCGCCACGGCGGGCACGATGGTGTCGGCCGCCTTGCCCAGGAACACGTAAATCACCAGCACCACCAGCGCGAAGGCGATCAGCAGCGTCTCCATCACGTCGTGCAGCGAGTCCAGAATCGTCACCGAGCGGTCGTAAATCACGAACATCCGCGCCGAGCCGGGCACCAGCAGTTGCAGTTGCGGGATAATCTCGCGCACCTGGGCGGCGACGGCGACGGCGTTGGCGTCGGACTGCTTGGAGACCGCCATCACCAGCGTCTCGGCGTCGGGCGGCAAGTCCTTGTAAAAGAATTGCGCCGACACGCGCTCGTTGTTGATGGAGTCGCGCACGTCCGCCACGTCGCGCAGATAAATCGCGTGACCGTCCGCGTAGCCGATGATGAGCCGCGCATAGGACGCGGCGTCGGCGAGCTGGCCTTGCGGCGAAAGCAGGAAGGTGCGGAAGCGGCCGTCGAACTGCCCCGCGCCCTGGTATTGCGTCGCCCGCGTGATGGCGGCGGCCACGTCCTGCATGGACAGGCCGCGGGCGCTGACCTTGCCGGGGTCCACTTTCACGCGCACGGCGGGCGCGGCGGAATAGACCTGCACGTTGGACACGCCGCTGATGATGGAGATGCGCTGGCCGATGCTGGTGGAGGCGATTTCGTACAACTGCCCGCGGGTCAAGGTCTGGCTGCTGAGCGCGATGTAGATAATCGGCTGGTCGTTCGGGTTGGTTTTCTTGAAGGTCGGCGGCGCGGGCAAATCGGCGGGCAACTGGCCGGTCGCCTGCGTGATGGCGGTCTGCACGTCAGTGGCGGCGGCGTCGATGTTCTTGGTCAGTTGAAACTCCAGGTTCAGCGTGGTGGAACCCTGCCGGCTCGCCGAGGTGATTTCCTTGATGCCGGGGATTTGCAAGAACTGTTTCTCCAGCGGCGTGGCGATGTTGTTGGCCATCGTCACCGGACTCGCGCCGGGATAACTGGCGCTGACGCTGATGACCGGCGAGGGGATGTCGGGCAAGTCGTTCACCGGCATCCGCTGGTAACAGATAATGCCGAAGACGATGACGCTGACGGTGACCATCATGGTGAACACCGGGCGCCGGATGAATGGGTCGGACAAGCTGCTCATGCGGTTCCTTAAGGTTGCGCGCCAGCGTCAGCGGGTTGGGCCGCCGGGGTTGACGACGGGGCCGCGGCGGCGGAATCGGCGCCCGGCGCTGACGGTGTCACCACGCGGACTTGCGCGCCCGGACTCAACATCAGTTGCCCGTCCAGCACCACCGTCTCACCGGCCGCGACGCCGTGTGCCAGCACCACCAAATCCCCCTGCCGCTGACCGGGCGTCACCAGCCGCAAATCCACCGTCTGGTCCGACTTGACCACGAACACATACGGCCCGCTGTGACCGATTTGCACCGCGCCCGCCGGCACCAGCACCGCGTCGGGCAACTCCGCCAGCACCAGCCGCACCTTGACGAACTGGCCGGGCCAGAACAAGCGGTCCTGGTTCGGCATAATCGCCCGCAACAGCACCGTGCCGGAACCCGCGCGCACGACATTGTCGAGGAAATACAAGTCCCCGTAACGGCTCTTGCTCTCGTCGTCCGGGAACGACACCTGCACCTTCAGCGTGCCGTTTTTGAAGTATTCCCGCACGCGCGGCAAGTCTGCCTCCGCCACGATGAAGTCCACATACATCGGATCCATGCGCTGAATCGACACCAGCGCGGCATTGCTGTAAGCCGTCACCACATTGCCGATGTCAACCTGGTGCGCGCCGGTCTTGCCGTCGATGGGCGCGGTAATCCGGCAATACCCCAGGTTGATTTTGGCAGTCTCCAACGCCGCCTCGTCCGCCTGCACCGCCGCCTGGTTCACCGCCACCGTAGTCTTTAAATTCTCCAAATCCTGCGCGGAAATATAATCGCCCGCCACCAGGCTTTCATTGCGCTGGAGTTGCGCCTGATTGTAAGCCAGCGTCGCCCGGTCGGACGACAATTGCGCCTCCGCCTTTTTCACCGCCGCCGCGTAGGGCCGCGGGTCAATGGTATAGAGCGGGTCGCCCAGCCGCACCTCCTGCCCGTCCTGGAAATGAATCTCCGTCACCGGCCCCGACACCTGCGGGGTGATCAACACACTCTGCAACGCCTGGCAAGTGCCGATTTCATCAATATACAGCGGCACATTCTGACTGGCGGCCCGGGCCGTCGTCACCAACACCGGCGGGCGCGGCGGCGGCGCCTCCTGTTTCCTGCCGCAGGCGCCGGCCAGCAGGCCCGCCAATAACAGCCCCAGCGCGCCGGGCACAAGATAAGACTTCCGAATTGCCATAATTTTTTCTCCGTGATTATTGCTCGGCCCCCGCGGGCGGCGGATTAAAAGTCGCCACCCCGGCCTCGCCCACCAACAGCGAGCCGGTGGCGTTCGACAGACTGGCCGAGGCGTTGCACAAATCGGCCCGCGCCACCGCCAGCGTCGCCCGCGCCGCGGCCAAATCACGCTGCGCCGTCAGCACATCAATCAAGTTCTTCAACCCGTGACGATAGCTGATGTCCGTCGAATCAAAGCTGTTTTGCGCCGCCGCCAGCAGCGCCTGCGCCGCGTCCACCTGCCGCGCCGCGGTCTTGAACGCGACATAACCGGCCACCACCTCCGCAATCACCCCGAGCTGACTGTCCAGCAACGCGGCCCGCGCCGCCGCCGCCAGCGCCTCGGCGCCCTTGACTTGATAAGCCTGCTGGCCGCCGTCAAACAAATCGAAACTGAACGCCAGCACCGCCGAGGCATTGTCCCGGTGATCCACCCCGTTGGGCGCCGCCGCGTCCGTGGCGTAATAACCGCGCTGCAACCCGACGTTCATGTTCAGCGCCGGCCAGCGGTTCGCCGCCGCCAAATCCACCGCCGCCAACTGGGCGCGCCAGGCGTGATACTTCGCCGCCAACTCCGGGCGCTGCCGGAACGCCGTGTCGATCAACTCGTCCACCCGCACCGCCAGCGCCGCCAGCGACGGCAGGCCGGCCGGCGCGGCGATGTGCAACGGCGCGTGGCCCGGAATCCCCAGGCTGGTCGCCAGCGCCACCCGCGCGGTGCTGACCTTGCCGCGCGCGCCCTCCAGTTGATAACGGTACTGCTCGACATTCTGCCGCGCCTGCGCCAAGTCCGTCGCCGTCGCCAACCCGGCGCGCGCCTTGACCTCGGCCTGCCGATACACCGCGTCCGCCAGCCGCTCGGCCGCCTCCGCATTCGCCAACTGCACCTGCGCGCCGTCCAGGTTGTAATAACCGTTCATCACCCCCAGCGTCACCGTTTGCAACGTCTGGTTGAAATTGAAATTCTGGCTCAGCAAATTAAACCGCGCCTGCTCCTGCGCCGCCTTGCGCGCGCCGAAATCCAGCAGCAAATACTGCAACTGCACCGTCGGGCCGATGAACAACTGATTACTGGTATGGCGACCGTCCGCGGCCGGCTGCGTCACATGCGAGCCGCCAACCTCCGCGCCGACGCTGATGGTGGGATAATCCAGCGCCCGTTGCACCCCGAGTTGCGCCGCCAGCGCATTCGCCTGCTGCCAAGCCTGGGTCGTCCGCGGATTGCGCCGCAGCGCCTCATCCACCAACTCCGGCAACGTCCACTCGCGCGCGGCGTCGTCAAACGGCGCCGGCGTGACCACCGCCGCCCGCGCCGACCCCAGCGCACTGACGCTCATGGTGATGGCCAGCAAGCCTGACTGCCACAGTTGTTTGGTGGTCATAAAGTTGAGCTACCTTAACGCAAAGGCGCCAAGGAACAAAGAAGGATTTTACCGGGAGAACATGGAGAACGTGGAGGTTGTTAAAAAAACTGCGCCAGCCCTGGGAGCGCCGTCGTCCCCGACGGCCCCTGCCAAACCCCGCCCCACCTCATGCCGACTACGTAGCGACCCGGCGCGCCGCGCCAAGCCGTCGGGGACGACGGCGCTCCCAGGGCTGCCGCCGGAGTCTAAATTGAAAGCGCCGACTGTACTGGGAGCGCCGGCATCCTTGCCGGCAGACTAACCCCCACCGGTGAACCAGCCGGCTGGAAGCCGGCGCTCCCAGTGCTGGCGCCTTGGTGTCTGCGTGGTGAAAAAATTAAATACCCTCCTCCTCGACCGCAATATCGCTGCCGACGATGATTTTCTCCGTTATCGGTTTGCCGTAGAGTTCGCCGTGCCGGAGCGGGGTCAGGGTGTAGGCCCAGACTTGTGACTGGCCGGGGATGGGATGGAAGTCGGCGCAGGTGTTCCCGCTGCCTTGATAGACCAGTTCGAGGGGGCCGTGGTTGATGCTGCGGGTGACGCGGGCGTTGGTGAGGCCGTGGGGCAGGGTCCAGTGGACGGCGACTTTGCCGCCGGTGAAGAGGGGGTAGATGCGACCGACGGATTTGGCCGGGTCGGGCTGGCGCGTGGGTTGGTAGGTGACGCCGAGCAGGTCGAGGTCGGCCCGGGTGTGCAGCGGGTTGTGCAGGATGATGCTGGTGAGCTTGTCTTCCAGGTATAACATGCCGCCGCGGGCGGGGGTGAGTTGGGCGAGGAGGGTCAGGAGGTACTGGGCGTCGGGGACCGGGACGGGGCCGGAGTCCTTTTGCATGACGAGGAGGCAGCGGGCGCCGCGGACGCCTTTGAGGAAGGCTTCCAACTCGGCGATGAGGGCGGTGTACTGTTCGTAACTGGCCAAAGCGGCGGTGAGGTCGGTGATGTCCTGCTGGTCGAGTTTGAGACGTTCGCGCAGCGCGGGGAGCGAGCCGGTGTATTGGGCGAAGAAGTCGCGGATGCCGATCCAAGTCTTCTTGATGTACTTTTTAGTGCTGAAGTGGCTGGCGTAGTATGATTGATTGCGCATGAATACTCCTGTAGTTTAATGGATTACGTTTTGGTTAATGATTCGAAACACGCAAAAATCGGGTAAATCAACAAAGTTTATTGAGCCACCAACATTATTGATGCGGTCACAAATAAAGTTGATAGCATCACAAAATCTTTTGGTGCGGTCACAAATCATTTTGATATCGTAACAAATTTATTTTGTTACGCAATAAATATTATTGGTGGAGCCACCAACAATATTGGTAACATCACAAAATCTTTTGGTATGGCCACAAAAATTATTGGTGATGACACAAAATCTTTTGGTGAGTCCACAAACTTTGTTGGTGCGACCACCATGTAAATTTACAGTACTGGGAGCGCCGGCATCTTGCCGGCAGACTGACCTTGGCAGGTGAACCAGCCGGCTGGAAGCCGGCGCTCCCAGTGCTGGCGCCGGGGTCTAAACTGGGAGCGCCGGCATCCTTGCCGGCAGACTAACCTTGGCAGGTGAACCAGCCGTCGGGGACGACGGCGCTCCCAGGCGCTGGCGCAGTTTTTTTAACAACCTCCACGTTCTCCATGCTCTCCCTGTAAAAAAACCTTCGCGCCTTGCGGCGTGTAATTGCCGCTTTTGCCTTTGCGTTAATGCAGCTAAAAGTCAGGCCGCGGCGGCTTGCTTATCCTGCAACACCCATTGCAACGGGCAGCCGGTCAAGTCAAAGCCGGCGCGGAGCTGCTGCTCCAAAAAACGCGCGTAATTCGGCGTCCACAAGGCGCGGTCGTTCAGGAACACCTTCAGCGTCGGCGCGCCCGGCGTGGCGCGTTGCGCGGAGACGTAATAGACCTTCAACCGCCGCCCCCGCCTCGTCACCGGCGGGTGCCGTTCCATCGCGCGCTGCACCAGCCGGTTGACCTGGCCGGTCGGCAGCGGCGCGGCGGCCGTGCGGCACACCCGTTCCATCACCCGCAGCCACCGGCCGAGATTGCTGCCCGCCGTCGCGCTGACAAAAATCACCGGCGCGTAGTGCAGGAAAAACAACTGCCGCCGGATACTCTCCTCGTACTCCCGCAGAAACTCGCGCGGCGTGGTTGACTCGAAGCCCGGCAACTCCACCCGCCCGGCTAAATCCCACTTGTTCACCAGAATCACGCAGGGCCGCCCGGCGCCGTTGATGAGGCCGGCGATTTTTTTCTCCTGCTCGCTGATGCCGAGTTGCGCGTCCACCACCAGCGCGCACAGATGCGCGCGGTTGATGGTGTGCGCCGCGCGCGCGGTCATCGCCTGCTCCAGCGCGTCGCGCACCCGCGCTTTCTTCCGCATCCCCGCCGTGTCCACGAACACGATTTTGCGGCCGGCGTGCTCCAGCGCCACGTCCACCGCGTCGCGCGTCGTGCCCGCCAGATCGCTGACGATGACGCGCTGCTCCCGCGCCAGCGCGTTGATTAGCGAGGATTTGCCGACATTGGGCCGCCCCACCACGGCGACGCGAAACTCACGGTCAGCGGCCGCGTCACGCTCGGCGGCGGCGGGTTCCCACGCCTGCGACAGGCCCGCCAGCAGCGCCTCGACCCCCAGCCCGTGCGCCGCCGACAGCGGGAACACCTGGGCAAACCCCAGTGCGTAAAATTCCGCCGCCAGGTGTTGCAACTCCGGCGTGTCGAGCTTGTTCACCGCCAGCGCCACCCGTTTGTCCGCCCGGCGCAATTTCCGCGCCACCTCGATGTCCAGCGGGTTGAGGCCCGCCCGCCCGTCCACCACCAGCAGAATATCCGTCGCCGTGGCCAGCGCGATGTTGACCTCCCGTTGAATCGCCGCCTCGAATCCCGACTGGTCGTCCAGCCCGATGCCCCCCGTGTCCATCAGCGTGAAGGCGTAGTCGCGCCACCGGCATTCGTGCGTGAGGCGGTCGCGCGTCACGCCGGGCAGGTCGTGTACCAGCGAGAGTTGTTTGCCGGCCAGCCGGTTGAACAGCGCGGATTTGCCGACATTGGGGCGACCGACGATGGCGAGTACGGGGGGCATGGGGGGAAAATTTCAAATTACAAGTTACAAATTACAAGTTTTAAATTCGCGGGGGTTGGGAAGTTGCTGCTGTTATCACTTGCGCGCCGCGCCGCAGGTACACGGCCAGCGACCACAGGGTGAAGAGGCCCGCCGCGCCCACCCACCAGCCGACCGGCGGCCAGTCGAGTTTCAGCAACACCAGCGCCACCGTGATCATTTGCAGCGCGGTCGAGCATTTGCCCGACCAGTGCGGTTGCACGCGCACGTGCCGGACGAACAAATGCAACACCGCGAAGCCCAGCAGCAGAATCGCGTCGCGCCCCAGCACCAAGACCAGGAACCACAACGGCAGCCGGTACAGGCCCGGCGCCTGGATGATGCTCAGCGTGATGATGGCCGCCAGCAGCAGCGCCTTGTCCGCCAGCGGGTCGAGCACCGCGCCCACTTCGCTTTTTTGCCGGAACCGCCTGGCGATCCAGCCGTCCAGCGCGTCGGTCGCCGCGGCCAGCAAAAAGGCGCCGACCGCCAGCCAGTGATAAAGCTCTTTCACCATGCCCCGGACCGCGCAGTTGTTATAATACAGCAGCGCGCCCACGAACACCGGGATTAGCAGGATGCGCAGAATGGTGATGCGGGTTGCCAGCGTCATAAGTTTCGTCCACCGGTTATGCGGCTGCGGCGCAACTGCGTCCGCCGCGGCTTAGATTTTCCGCAAAGTTCTCCGCAGGCGCGCCAGCACCCGCTCCTTGCCCATCACCTCCAGCATGTGATACAGCGACGGCCCGACCGCGCGGCCCGCGACGCCGGCGCGGCACGGGTGTACGTAGGCGCCGACTTTGACACCGTCAGCGGCGGCCAGCGCCTTGAGCGTTTCCTCCAGCTTCGCCGCCGTCCACTCACCGTCAGCGACCGCGCCGAACGCCGCGCTGATTTTTTCAATCCGCGCCGCGGCCTGCGGCTCCTTCAGCGTCACCGTCAGCGACTTCTCGTCGTAGGTAAACTCCTCGTCCAGAAACGGCTCCAGCCAGCCGGGCAAATCGCGGCCCAGTTTGATTTTCTCGCGCACAATGTCGAGCGCGCCGGTCAGATACCGGTCATCCACCGCGGCCACGTTCACGCCGCGCCGCGCCAGGTAATCCTTGGCGTAGGCGTGGTACGCGGACGGGGTGAGTTCCTTCCAGTACTCGCCGTTGAGCCAGTACAATTTGTTGATGTCAAAGCGCGCGTTGCCGCGGTGGATTTGCGCGAGGTCGAATTTTTCCACCACCTCGCTGAGGCTGATTTTCTCGCGATTGTCCTTCGGCGACCAGCCCAGCAGGCAGAGATAATTCCGCACCGCCGCCGGCAGGTAGCCTTGCTCCATATACTCGCCGATGGACGCGCCCTCGTCGCGCTTCGACATCTTCGAGCCGCCGGGATTCAGAATCAGCGGGATGTGCGCGTACTGCGGCGGCGTCGCGCCGAGCGCCTCGAACATGGCGATGTGCTTGTGGGTGTTCGACAAGTGGTCCTCGCCGCGAATGACGTGGGTGATGCGCATTTCAAGGTCGTCCACCACATTCACAAAATGAAACACCGGCGAGCCGTCCTTGCGGAAAATCGTCGGGTCCGGCTCATGCGAACGGTCGAAGGTAATCTCCCCGCAAATCAAGTCCTTCACCACCCCCGGCGCGCGCGGCAGGCGGAACCGCACCGCACCGTCAGCCTCGCGGTAGGCATGGTCAGCGGCGAGCAATTGCTCAACATACCGCTGGTAAATCGGCAGCCGCTGACTTTGAAAATACGGGCCGTAGTCACCGTCAGCGCCGCCGTCCTCGCGCGCCCCTTCGTCCCAATCAAGCCCCAGCCAGCGCAAGCCCTTGAAAATAATGGCGACCGCCTCCGGGGTGTTGCGCGCCGTATCCGTATCCTCGATGCGCAGGATCATTTTCCCGCCAAAATGCCGCGCGTACAACCAGTTGAACAACGCGGTGCGCGCCCCGCCGATATGCAACAATCCCGTCGGCGACGGGGCAAAACGAACCCGGATTTCACTCATAAGATTTTTTCAGTAACTGATATTTTATTAAAGCCGAGCTTCCCGTTAAAGCAATGGTTAAAGTTGCTCCGCCTTTTTTCCGTGATAAAAATCACCATGCCATCGTTGCCAGTCATCGGCGCGTCCTTAACGCTGACGGTGAGGTTGGCATCATGCCGAATGAACCAGACTGACATAGCCGGGCCACCTGATCCTTCAACTCGCTACGCTTGCTCAGGATGGCGGCAGGATATAATGGCGAGGAACCACAAATATTTTCTGACAAAGCGTCATTGCTTCTCACAATTTCACACATGTATAAGGGTATTCTACATATAGCAATTCACTTTGAGATAGCGACACCGGTAAATTCCCCTCTGCGAAAGAGGAATTGCTATCGCTAGGTCAAAATGGACTGCTATAACTTAAAACTATGAGCAATTATTACGTTTCCAATAAGGACCAAGTGGAAGGCCCTTTTGCTTTGGAGCAAATCGAGCAGGCCATTCGCAGCCACAGGTATTTGCCGCCACTCACGGTCCGCAAGGAAGGCGAGGACATGTGGCTGCCGTTTGCAGCGGCCAAGGCCAAGGCGGTGCAGGAGCAAAATCTTGACCGTATCAAACAGCACATTGTCAGCGGCCAATCGGTGACGCGCCCAACGAACCAGCTGGCGCCAACCGGCGCTGACGAAGCGACTGTGTCATATTGTGAAATAGTTGCCGCGGTTGTGGCGGTGGTTACCATCTTGTTAGGGATTTGTCACGTGATTGGCGGTTGGTTGGTTATTGGCTCAAACGGCGAGCGTACCGCTGCCGCCGTGATATTGTTGCTCTGCACGGGCGGGGCGATTTTGTTTAGCGGTTTGTTAATCGCCTTTTGCTTTTGGCTGGCCGCCAGGCATTTTGATGTGTTATGCCGGATCGAAAAACGACTCGGCAAACAACCTAATAATCAATAGGTATGATGAAAAAGGCATTGTGACTGGCAGCCATGTCGGCCCGGGCGACGCGAATCAAGTGCTGACCGAGAGCCGCGAGGTCAGCTTCCGCAACAATTAATTGGCTTGATGCCGGGAATTTTCGCTGCCGGTGATGCGATGACGTTGCCCGGCGCAATGTCTATGATGGTTGATGCGTTCATGAGGCAAGTCGCTAATCTTCAGCGTGTTGCATGTCTTGCCAGTGTCGGTATTCCAGCCCTTGGCTGCCTCAGCCCATAATTTTTATCGACGCCGACGCGATAAATATGCTTTACTAAGCACCCGATTAAATGTATATGACATGAATAATGATTGCCATTCGGTCAAAAGGGTTGTAAGTTTAATGATAGGAATAAAATTCTGGCTGTGCCATAGTACGACCACAAGATTCCGGTTTAGGCTGGGTGCAAGCCGATAAAGCGAGAAAGCCATTTATTTATGACTCGCATAACCAAACGGGTGAGGACGGTTAATTTTGGACGTGTGACACCATCAAAAACACGCCTGTTCCCGCCGGTGTATCTTCGCGCTCCCTCAAGTTCCCCATGCGTTTGGCCGCCGACTGACAATGATTTTCACCTAAACTCAACTCCAAACATTAACCAATAAGGATTAATATGAAATACATACTCGCATTCGATCAAGGTACCACCAGTTCACGCGCCATTGTGTTCGACCATGACGGCAACATCAAGTCGGTCGCGCAAAAGGAATTCAAGCAGTATTTTCCCCAGCCCGCGTGGGTGGAGCATGACGCCAATGAAATTTGGGCGTCGCAGCAGGGCGTGGCGACCGAGGCGGTGACGCGCGCCGGACTAAAGATGAAGGACATTGCGGCCATCGGCATCACCAATCAGCGTGAGACCACGGTGCTGTGGGATCGCAAGACCGGCCAGCCGATTCACCGGGCGATTGTATGGCAGGATCGCCGCACCGCGGGATTTTGCGACCAGTTGAAGAAACAGGGGTTGACGGGGGACATTCAGCAACGCACCGGCCTGGTAATCGACGCGTATTTTTCCGGCAGCAAACTGCGTTGGTTGCTGGACAACGTGGACGGCGCGCGCGCCAGGGCGGAGAAGGGGGAACTGGCTTTTGGCACGATTGATTCGTGGCTGATATGGAACCTGACCAACGGCAAAAAGCACATCACCGATCCGTCCAACGCTTCCCGCACGATGCTTTATAATATTACCACCAACGACTGGGATAATGAGCTGTTGAGGATATTCAATGTGCCGCGCGCGGTGCTGCCTGCGGTGGTCAGTTCCAGCGAGGTGTACGGGGAGACGGACGAAGGAGTATCGATCGCCGGGATTGCCGGCGACCAGCAGGCGGCTTTGTTCGGCCAGGCGTGCACGCAGCCGGGCATGGTGAAAAACACTTACGGCACTGGTTGCTTCATGTTGATGAACACTGGCGACCAGCCGGTTCCGTCGAAGAACAATCTGCTGACCACCGTGGCGTGGCGGCTTGGCAAGGGCAAGACGCAGTACGCGCTGGAAGGCAGTGTATTCATCGCGGGGGCGATTGTGCAGTGGTTGCGTGACGGCCTGGGCATCATCCGCCATTCGGCCGAGGTTGAGAGCTTGGCCAAGTCCGTGCCGGACAACGGCGGCGTTTATTTGGTTTCCGCCTTTGCCGGGCTTGGCGCTCCGCACTGGGACCAATATGCGCGCGGCGCGATTGTCGGCCTGACCCGCGGAGCCACCGCCGGACATATTGCCCGCGCGGCGCTGGAGGGCATGGCGTTCCAGGTGGCGGACGTGCTAAATTGCATGGAAAAGGATTCGGGCATCAAGCTGAAGGAACTGCGTGTTGACGGCGGCGCCTGTGTCAATAACCTGCTGATGCAGTTTCAGTCGGACATCCTCAATGTGCCGGTGGTGTGCCCGGCGGTCACGGAAACCACCGCGATGGGCGCCGCTTATCTGGCGGGTTTGGCGGTTGGGTACTGGAAAGACCAGGCGGAAATCGCCAAGCATTGGAAATCCGACAAGGTCTATAGCGCGGCGATGGATGCCAAGGTGCGCACCGAGTTAACGAAGCAGTGGGACAAAGCCCTGAGCCGAGCCAAGGCCTGGGTGGACACGGAATCAACGGCTTAAAAATCAGAAAGCTGAGGTAACCAATGAATAGAGCTAAATTGCTGGCATCCTTGCGCGCCGGGAACCAACCCTGGGACGTGGTGGTGGTGGGCGGCGGGGCGACCGGCCTGGGCGTGGCGCTGGACGCCGCCGCGCGCGGGTTGAAGACGGTATTGCTGGAGCAAAATGACTTCGCCAAAGCCACTTCCAGCCGCAGCACCAAGATCGCGCACGGCGGGGTACGTTATTTGCAACAGGGAGATATTCCGCTGGTGTACGAGGCCCTGCATGAGCGCGGGCTGATGATCCGGAACGCGCCGCATTTGGTGCATCCGCTGACTTATGTGGTGCCCACTTTCAGGTGGTGGGAATTGCCGTTCTACGGCATCGGGCTGAAAGTATATGACGCGCTGTCCGGGTTCACCAGTCTGGGACGTTCCAGGATTCTGAGCCGGGCAAAAGCGTTGGAACATTTGCCCACCATCCGCCAGGAAATCAACGGCGGTGTGCTATACATGGACGGCCAGTTTGACGATGCGCGACTGGCGCTGACGCTGGCGCTGACCATGCACGACCAGGGCGGCGTGCCGTTGAATTACATGCCAGTGACGTCGCTGGTCAAAACGGACGGCCGCGTCAGCGGCGTGACGGCGCGGGACGCGGAGACGGGCGAGGAGTTCACCATCAGCGCCCGGGTGGTGGTGAACGCCACCGGCATTTTCACCGACAGCATCCGTCATATGGACGAGCCGGACGCGCGTCATTTGCTGAGTGTCAGCCAGGGCGTGCATATCGTGGTGGACAAATCGTATCTGCCGGGCGCGACGGCGTTCATGATTCCCAAGACCGAGGACGGCCGGGTGCTGTTCGGCATTCCCTGGCACGACCGGCTGGTGATTGGCACCACTGACATTCCGCGCGACGAGGCCGAGTTGGAGCCAAAGCCGCTGGAGGAGGAAATTGAATTTCTCGTGCATCATGCGAACAAATATCTGACCAAGCCGCTGGCCCGCCAGGACGTGCTGGCGATATTCGCGGGCTTGCGGCCGCTGGTGGCGGCGGGCGACGGCAGGCAGACCAAGAAATTGTCACGCAATCACCGGATCATCGTCAGCGACGCCGGTTTGGTGACCATCGCGGGCGGCAAATGGACAACTTACCGCCGCATGGCGGAGCAAACCGTTGACCGTGTCGTCAAGGTGGGTGATTTGGCGGCCAAACCCTGCCCGACCAAGCACCTGCCTTTGCACGGTTACCTGAATGTCAGCGTGACCAAGGACATTCCGGAGACCGTTTACGGCACCGATTGGTTGCCAATCAAACAGCTTGCCGACGCTAACAGTGAGTTGGCGCAGAAAATACATCCGCGGCTGCCTTACACGCTGGTGGAAGTGGTCTGGTCGGTGCGCGAGGAGCAGGCGCGGACGTTGGACGATGTCTTGGCGCGGCGCACCCGTTCCTTGTTGCTTGATGCCCGGGCGGCCATGGAAGCCGCGCCACAGGTGGCGGCGCTGATGGCGAAGGAATTGGACAAGGACGAGGCTTGGGCGCAACAACAAACGGAGGAATTTACCGCATTGGCCAAACGGTATCTGCCGTGAGTCATTATCAGCGGGCTGATTTTTGTCAGGAACTCAGTAACCATAACGAGGAATAAACATGAAAAAAACAGTAATAATGAAGTGGGGTCGGCAAGTTTGTCGATTCGGCGCGGCACCGATAATGGGGGTTGCGTTGTTGTTAGCGGCGACCGGAGACGTCATGGCGGGGACCGGGACGGTTGACAATAGCAAGGACGTGGACACGGTAAAGTCCGTGGCAATGACTGCGCGATCACAGTCAATCTGGGAACAGAAATATCTGACCGGTGACTGGGGCGGGCATCGTGCCGACTTGGAAAACGAAGGCGTGACCTTCGATTTCAACTACATCAACGACCTGCAGTCGGACCTGACCGGCAACCAGACGCATCATATCACCAACTTCGGACGTATCCGCGGTTCGGTGGCCATTGATTTGCAGAAAATGGCTGATTTCGATGGCAAATTTTTTGTCACCGGGATGTGGCAGTTTGGCAAAAATCTGGGAGCCCAACTGAATACCTTCACCAGTCCAAGTAGCATCGCCGGTTACAACAGTTTTCGGCTGGATGAGGCTTGGTACGAGCAAGGTTTGTGGCAACACAAAATCCGGGTGAAAGTCGGACAAATCGCCGCGGTGAATGATTTCGGCCAAACCGGGTTGTTTCTGATGAACGATGAAACCGGGTACAGCCCGAACATCAACTTCTATCCGCTGCAACCGTTCAGCCCGGCAGGCAAACCCGGCGTGGTGCTGACGTTTGATCCATCCGGCAAGGATGAGGGCATTTACGTCAAAGGCGGCGTGTTTACCGCTTACGCTGACGCGTATCATCCGGACACCAGCGGTCTCAATTGGCGCAACGATTTCAACTACGGCGCGGCGGGAACCGTTGAAGTCGGTTACCACGCTGCCAATGGCGATTATCCAGGTGTGTATAAGTTGGGTGTTAGCTTCAACGACCTCAGCCGTTATAATGACCTGCAAACCGGCGAGTCGAAATCCGGCGACTTGGTGGCGTACTTTACTTACCAGAAGACCGTTTGGCGTCCGCTCGGCGCTGATGGCAAGCTCGACAAGGATCGCGGCTTGGATTTCTTGCTGCAAGCCATGGGCGCGCCGGAAGACCGCAACCCGATCCGCTTCGAAGGCTTGCTTGGCGCGGTTTACCACGGCCCGTTTGCCAGCCGTCCGCAGGATAAGGCCGGCCTGGGCATTATTTTTGCCGACGCCAGCAGCGCGTTGAGTTCAGACAACAAGCATTCCGGCGCGCCGGGTTCCGGTTCGCTCGGCACGCAAGTGGCGCTGGAGCTGTCCTATCAATACAATCCGACGCCATGGTTTTCGATCCAGCCTGATTTGCAATACATCGTGAATCCGGTCGGGCCGAATAATCCCCAAGCAAGCCATCGTGACAATATTCTGATCGTCGGTCTCAAGACAATATTGCGCTTCTAAATAACAGTTAGTATAAACCAAACGAAAGGAACATTATGTTAAGTGGATATTCATTCGCGGGTGAATTAATGGGCACTTTGGTGCTGATTATTCTGGGTTGCGGCGTTTGCGCCGGCGTGTCGTTGAAAAATTCAAAAGCGGAGAACTCCGGCTGGATAGTAGTCACCGCCGGGTGGGCGTTTGCCGTGATGGCCGGCGTTTTTGTCGCCACGGCCTTCGGCAGTGCCCAGGGCGACATTAATCCGGCGGTTACCGTCGCCAAGGCGTTCCAGTCGGGCGACTGGAGCTGGGCGCCGAGAATAATCGTCGCGCAGTTCATCGGGGCGATCATCGGCGCCAGCGTGGTGTGGCTCGCTTACCTGCCGCACTGGTCGAAAACGGAGAATCAGGCCGCCAAGCTCGGCGTGTTCTGCACCGCTCCGGCCATTCGTTCCGGCGCTAATGTTCTGACGGAAATTATCGGCACCATCATCCTGGTGCTGGGGGTGTTCTGCATCTTTTCCAAGACCACGGCGGCCGGCGGCCCGATTCCCACCGGGCTTGGGCCTTACCTCGTCGGTATGTTGGTGTGGAGCATCGGTCTCTCGCTCGGCGGCCCGACGGGTTACGCCATCAACCCAGCGCGTGATCTCGGACCGCGTATCGCGCACGCCATTTTGCCGATTGCGGGCAAGGGTGGCAATGATTGGGGATATGCCTGGGTGCCCGTGGTTGGTCCGATTATCGGCGGCTTGCTGGCCGTCTGGATTTTCGGCATGGCTTAAAACTGATGACGACCTCGCTAATGATCGGTTTGCCAGACTGGTCATTAGCGGGATGATCATGAAAATCAGTCGGATCAATTCCACCGAATGAATCCGACTGATTACATGATTATTGCCGTATGTTCAGCCGACTTTCGCGCCCACACACCGCAACCTTTTTCGGCTCTTGGCTACTTCAGCCTCAGCCCCTAATTTTCCCACGCTCAGCGGCTGCTCAGAGCCGGCAGATCAGCAATTCGCGCTCGTACACCATTTCCTTCGGCAGATGGGTGTGCAGCTTGAGGAACAGCGCCTCGTGTTGCAGGGTCATTTGCTTCCAGTGGTCACGGCTGATGTCCATGACCTGGTCCCATTGTTCCCTGGTGTAGTTCAGACCGCTCCAGTCAATATCCTCGTAGGCGGGAATCCAGCCGAGCGGACATTCGCGGCCCACGGCGGCGCCGTTGGCGCGCTCGACAATCCACTGCAGCACACGCATGTTCTCGCTGTAGCCGGGCCACAGGAACTTGCCGTCCTGGTCCTTGCGGAACCAGTTGACGTGGAAAATGCGCGGACGCACGGCGAGATTTTTGCCCATGTTGAGCCAGTGACGGAAGTAGTCGCCCATGTGGTAGCCGGCGAAGGGCAGCATGGCAAACGGGTCGCTACGCAACTGGCCGACGGTGCCAGCGGCAGCGGCGGTCATTTCCGAACCCATCGTCGCGCCGAGATAGACGCCGTTGGTCCAGTTGTAAGCCTGGAACACCAGCGGCACGTCGCTCATGCGGCGTCCGCCGAAGATGAAGGCGCTGATGGGCACGCCTTTCGGGTCTTCCCAAGCGGGATCAATGGTCGGGCACTGACTGGCGGGCGCGGTGAAGCGGGCGTTCGGGTGGGCGGCTTTGCGGCCGCAACCGGGCGTCCAATCCTGGCCGGTCCAGTCGCGCAATTTCGCGGGCGGGGTGTCGGTCATGTCTTCCCACCAGACATCGCCGTCGGGGGTCAGCGCGCAATTGGTGAAGATGGTGTTCTTCGACGCGGAAATCATCGCGTTCGGGTTGGATTTCATCGAGGTGCCGGGCGCGACGCCGAAGTAACCGTATTCGGGGTTGATGGCGTATAGGCGGCCGTCCTGGCCGGGCTTGATCCAGGCGATGTCGTCGCCGACCGTCCATACCTTCCAGCCTTTGTCCTGGAACGGTTTCGGCGGGATGAGCATGGCGAAGTTGGTCTTGCCGCAGGCCGAGGGGAATGCCGCCGCGACATAGGTTTTTTTGCCTTTCGGGTCCTCGACGCCGAGGATGAGCATGTGCTCGGCCATCCAGCCCTCGTCGCGCGCCATGCAGGAGGCGATGCGCAGGGCGAAGCATTTTTTGCCTAACAAGGCGTTGCCGCCGTAACCGCTGCCGTAGGACCAGATTTCGCGAGTGTCGGGGAAATGCACGATGTATTTCTGCTCCTTGTTGCAGGGCCACGGCACATCTTTTTGACCCGCTGACAATGGCGCGCCGACGCTGTGGACGCAGGGCACGAACTCGTGGTTATGCCGGTCAATGAGATCGAACACCCGCTGCCCCATGCGGGTCATGATGCGCATGTTGGTGACAACGTAGGGCGAATCGGATAACTCGACGCCGATATGGCTGATGTTGGAGCCGAGCGGCCCCATGCTGAAGGGAATGACATACATGGTGCGGCCCTTCATGCAGCCGGCGAACAGTTTTTTTAAAGTGTCCTTCATCTCGTGCGGGCAAACCCAGTTGTTGGTGGGGCCGGCGTCCTCGCGTTTTTGCGAGCAGATGAACGTGCGGTCCTCGACGCGCGCCACGTCGGTCGGGTCGGAACAGGCGAGGTAACTGTTCGGGCGTTTCTTTTCGTCCAGCTTGACGAAGGTGCCGTTGCTGACCATGAGGTCGCAGAGTTGGTTATATTCCTGTTCGGAGCCGTCGCAGAAATGGACCTGGTTGGGCTGGCACAGCGCGACCATCCTGTCAATCCACTGCAACAAAGTCGCGTGGTTGGTTTTGCCGTGGCCGACTTGCTTGTAATTGCTCATTGTATTTACCTTTCTTTACCATACGCGAGGCGGCGTGTAATGGCCGCCTGACTTTACGGGTGCATTGTTGTGTCTGCGCCGTCCCATCCAGCAGGGCGGCGAAGCGGAAAAAATCGTAGGGAGCGCGCCGGGGAGTGGCAATGATTTTTATTGGTCATCGCCGCCGTCCGCATTGCGCCAGGTGAAACGACACCGAAACGCGGGCTGACGGTGAGGTTATTATAGGATTTGGCTCAACGATTGACAAAAAGCCGCCGGGGTCTTTTCATTTGAGGAAATTTGCTTTCACGGAAACTGCCAGAGTTAGTTTGAATTTCCAGGCGGCGAGGGTAGGCTCATCTAATGCCAAATTCAATTGGAGGAACTACGCTAAAATTGCTGGTCATAATATTCGCTTTGACACCGCCGGCTTGGATACGGGCCGCCGCTGACCGTGACACACCGCCGGCGGAGGGCGACCCGGCGATTCAGGCGAGCGATTACGCGAATCCTGGCAACTGGATGGTTGTCACTGCCGCGCCTCGGCGGCCGGTTGATGTGTTCGTCTATTACCCGACGGCTTATGTGGCCGGGGCGCACGACCCCAAGGTCTCGACCATCGACAACGCGGGGATGCGCGCCGGGGCGCGGGAGTTTCTCCGGGAAAGCGCCTCGGCCATCGCCACGGAGGAAATCGGCAACGTCTTCATTCCGTATTACCGCCAGATTGATGCCCTGTGGGGAGTCAGCCAATCGCGCGCGGACCAAGTTCGCTACTTTGGCGGCTTGCCGAAGACAGATGCGTTCGCCGCGTTTGACTATTATATCCGCCACTACAACGGGGGCCGGCCGTTCATTGTCCTGGGACACTCGCAGGGCGCGTTCATGGTCAAGCGCCTGCTGTTCGAGTACATGAAGGAACACCCGGAGGTTTATGCGCGCATGGTCGCGGCGTATGCGATTGGCATCTCAATTACCCGTCAGGAACTGGCGGAACATCCCCACGTGCGGTTCGCTGAGCATGGCAGCGACACGGGCGTGGTGATCTCCTACAACACGGAGGCGCCGCGGCTCGACGGACCAAGTCCCACCTGGCTGCCCGGTTCCATCGCCATCAACCCCATCACCTGGACCCGCGGGAACACACCCGCGCCGGCCAGTGTCAGCCTCGGCTCGCACCTCAAGGACGCGCGGGGGGAATATCAGAAAGTCGGGGGTGTGGCGGACGCGCGCGTGGACGTGGAGCGCGGTGTGGTCATTTGTTCGACGGCGGATGTCGAGCAGTACAGCTTCCAGGGTGTCTGGCGTGAATCGTTTCCGCGCGGAGTCTTTCATCACTACGATATTCCGTTCTATTACTACAACCTGCGCGAAAACGCCCGCGCCCGTATCGCGCGGTTCCTTGCCGCGCAGCCGCGGTAATCGTAGTCTGATAAAAAAGGCGGGATTGGAAAAACAAATGATGTGATTAAGCCGCCGCCGCACTTGTAGTCGGTGGTGAAATAAATTGGACACAGCCAGCGGCGATAATTGCCTATTGCAGTCACCAGTTAGGTATTCTAATATTCAACGCATGGCGATCCCCGATTTTCAAAAAGGGGCTGAAGTAGCTAAGGACTAGTGTTTAGCGGTTTTATACCAGTATTTAAGCTGGTAGAGAAGGGATTTATGGTTGCCTGAATTGAAGCGCCATTCACACTCCTTCAAAAACCAGT
>JAISDC010000116.1 GCA_031265105.1 Verrucomicrobiales bacterium | reverse complement strand
GCGGATTCTGTTGTTGCAAAACGCCGCCAGTGACGCGGCGCTGCTCGCCGAGACGGTGCGGTTCATCGCCCGGTTCCCCAATTCTCCGCGGCTGCCGCTGGTGCAGGCGATGCGCGCGGACGCTTACTACGCCAAGGGCGATTACGCCGTCGCCGCGCCGATGTACGCGGCGGTGCTGCGGCAGCCGGACGCGCTGCCGCTCGCGGCGGATGTGCTGGCGGGTTTGTATTTCCGCGCCGGGAGCGCGTGTTATCACCTGCGGGATTATGCCGCCGCCCGCCACTGGCTGGCGGTGTACCTGGAGCAGTTCAAGGACGGGGTGGCGACGCCGGCGGTGCTATGGTTGCAGGGGCAGGCGCAACTGGCGGCGCAGGACGCGGACGGCGCGCTGGCGAGCTGGAGCCGGCTGCTGGAGCGGTATCCGAAGTTCTCCCAACGGGAGACGGCGCTGTGGCAGGCGGCGTTGCTGGCGGGCAGCCGGCGGGATTACGCCAGGATGGGCGGGTGGCTGGGCCGGCTGATGGCGGAGTTCCCGCGTACCGCGCACTTGGCGGAGGCGCATTACTGGCTGGCCGTCGCGCGCGAGGCGGCCGGTGACCACGACGGGGCGCTGGCGGAGTGGATCGCCGCGCGCAATCTGGACGCCGCGCGTTATTACGCGGTGGCGACGCAGCACGTCATCGGCCTCTTGTTGAACAAGCGGGAGGTGCGGCAGTTGCGCGCCGAGGTGGACAAGTACGGGCAGTGGCGCTTGAAGAATCCGCAGGATCCCGCCATCAGTCTCGAGGTGTACGAGTGGCTGGGGCGGCAGTTGGCGGACGGCGCGCAACCGGCGGACGGCGAGGCGTACTTGCGGCTGGTGTTGCAGACCGGCAAGGACCCCGAGCAACGCAAGCGGGCGCAGTTGGCGCTGGCGCTGTTGATGACTAAGTTGCAGCACTGGGAGACGGCGGTGCGCGATTGGACGGCGTATCGCGTCAATTTCCCGGAGGACAGCAACCGCAGCGCCGTGCTGGAGCCGTTGGCGCGGGCTTATATCGCCACGGATCGCCGCGAACAGGCGCGGAAGCTGGCCGAGCAGATTTTGCGGCAGAATCCGGAGGGGGAGTATAATGCCCGCGGCCGGCTGTTGCTGGGCGACTTGGCGTTCGCCGGCAAGCAATACGAGACGGCGGCGAAGATTTACGCGGCGGTGGCGCTGTTGATTGAGCATCCGCACTTGACGCCGCTGGCGCTGACGAAGGCCGAACGCGCCTGGCGGCTGGCCGGCAATGAGGCCAAGGCGGATGAGGCGTTGCTGCGGCTGAGAAAGCAGTTTCCCGATTATAAGTGAGGCCGGTCGGCGCCGGGCCGCTGACGGTGGGTCGCGCCGCGACGGGCGGGGTTAGCGGTCGGAGTCGCGGCGGTGGCTGTGATGGAGGCGCAAGTCCGCCGCGCTGAGTTCGCGCAGGTGGTCGAAGGCGCGCGCGACCGCTGGCAGTGCGCCGGCAGGTATTGTGTCGGGCAGGTATTGGAAGGGTTGCGCCAGGTTGAGCACGTTGTGGAACGATACCAGCCGGCAGTTGTCCGCCAGGAATAACTCCGGCGCCAGCAGGCTGTAGGCGTTGCCCATGAGGATGAGGTCGCACGGGTTTTCGCCGCTGACGGTGACGGCGAAGGGTTTTTCATTATGCACCCATGAGAGGGCGTACATCACCTGCCCGCCGTAGTTGTTGACGGTGATGAACGGCGCGGGGTGCGTCTTCGCGTCGGCCATCTGGTGTTGCTTGACGCCCTGGATGGTCACGCGCCCGTCGCGCCGCCCGGGCAGGCCGCTGACGCTGAGGTGGCTGTAGGTCTGCTCGTCGTAGTAATCGCCGAGCACCAAGTCCTGGTTGTCCTCGACGCGCACGTCCCAGTAATCCTTGTTGCCAATCATGCCGCCCTGGTACGTCACGCAGCCGATCAGGCCGGTCTTGGGCCGCTTGGCGCCCTTCACCAGCAGCGTGCCCTGCGAGGACCAGCGTACCAGCACCAGCGCCGGCCCGCAGTCGTCCACCGTCAGCGGGCCGTCGAGGTGCGGGATGTCCACCACCATGCCGGCGGGCAGTTCGCGCAGCACCAGGCCGGGGCCGGGCGGGACGTAAAACTTCGGGTTCTTGTAATACACGCCGTCCACCGTCAGCTTGCCAGCCGACGTGGCGGTGACGCGGATGCCGTCGTTGGTCTCGTTGCAGGTCAGCACGAGTTGCTCGAACGCGATATCGCGCGGATTCTCGACGACGAACATCGGTTCACCGTCAGCGCCCGTCCAGCGCAAATCCATCGCGCCCAGCCCGCCGCCCTGGAGGCGGTAATGGCCGCCGCTGACCGTGACGGTTTTCGAGATAGCATAACGTCCGACGGGAAAATAAACGATGGCACCGTCAGCGGCGGCGCGCGCGGCGTCAATCGCCTGTTGAATCGCGGCGGTGTCGTCGGTCTGGCCGTCGCCTTTCGCGCCGTAGTCCTGTTTCACGTCGAGGATTTTGCCGTCCGCTGACGGTGCGCTGCGCAAAAACGGGCGGTCGCTCACCGTCAGCGCCGGGCCGAGCTTCCCGGCGGGGACGGACACCAGCGAGTGCTCGCCCCGCGCGGCCAGCAACGTGCAGGTGTCCGGGATTTGGTTGTTCGACGCGATGAACAACTGCCGCGCGGTGTTCGCCGCCCGGATGACCGCGCCGCCCGGCCGCGGCGGGTTGGTGAACACGCAGTCGAACACCTCCAGCGGCCCGCGGGTGCCGAGGAAAATGGCACCGTCAGCGTTCTTCCAGCCGTCTATGCGACAGTCCTGGATTGCCACGCCCGCCGCCACGCCGCTCATGCCGGCCTGGAAGAACCGGTTCGCGCCGACCGACACGCAGCGGCGCAGCCGCGGCGACAACCCGCCCTCAACGTCAGCGCGGGTCGAGTTGAGGAAGCGCGTGTTGAGCACGACGATTTTGCCGCACGGGGCGCTGATGCCGGTGCCGCAATTCTCAAACTCGCACCCGTCGAAAATCCACTGGTAATAATTGTACACTTTCTCGCCGACCGTCACGCCGATGGCGCAGTCGCGGAACAGGCAGTTCCAAATCATCGTCTCCGCCGTCGGCACCTTCACGCCCTCGGCGCCGCTGGCGATGGCGCTGACGGTGAAGTTGAAAAACGCCTCGCTCTCGTGCCGCACGCGCGTCTCGTAGGCGTAGGAGGAAAAGTGATGGTAGGCGTGCGCCGCTTTCCCGCGCCCATCCCACGACAGGCCGAGGTAGCGGGTGCGCGAGGCGCCGGTCGAGAGAAACATCGTGCCACCGTCAGCGCCGTCCCACACCAGCCGCGTGTCGCGCCCGCTGCCGATGAGCAGCGCGCCCGTCACGCCCTTGGGCGCCGCTTGCCATGCGAGGGTCTTGGTTATGCGATACCGGCCCGGCGGCAGATAAACCGTTTTCTTCGGCGCGTGGGGCGCCGACGCGGTGTCCAGCGCCGCCTGAATCGCCGCCGTGTCGTCCGCCACGCCGTCGCCGACCGCTGACGGTGACACGTCGGTCTGCACATTAATCCAGTCCGAGCGCGGCGTCCGCTGGAACAGCGGGATGTTAACCTCCGCCGCGAAACCAATCGAGCAACCTGCCAGCACGCTGACCGTGAGCAACACACGGGTGAAAGTCTTTTGAGTCATATATCAAACACTAACTCATCATCCGCGCGTCGCCAACCATCTTCCAGGCAGCGCACGGTCAGCGGGTACCGGCAAAAACCAGCAACTTATGCTCTTTTTTCTGTACAGATACGTAAAAACTGGTACTTTCTCCCAACCATGCGCTTGCAGCCCAATCGCAATTACAAGAGCGACGATGTCGTGCAAACGCCGATTGAAATGGCGGAGCGGGTGGTGCGGCACTTCAGACCGACCGGCCGCATCCTCGAACCCTGTTGCGGCGAGGGCAATTTCCTGCGTTTCCTGCCGGGCGCCGACTGGTGCGAAATCAGTCGCGGGCGGGATTTTTTGCAATGGCAGGAACCGGTGGACTGGATTATCACCAATCCGCCGTGGAGTCAGATTCGCGTGTTCCTGAATCACGCCATGCGGCACGCTGACCATGTGGTCTTTTTGATGACCATCAATCACATCTGGACGGCGGCGCGGTTGCGGGACTTGAAGAACAGCGGCTTCGCCATCAAGGAAATCTGCCTGCTGGAACTGCCGGTCACCTTCCCCATCAGCGGCTTCCAGCTCGGCGCCATCCACGTCGCGCGCGGCTGGGCCGGCCCGATTACGCTGACCGACCTTGCCAAGCCGGTCAGCCGCAGCCGCAAACCGCTCATCCGGCGCGGGAATCTGGTCAAGGTGCGACGCTGAAGAAGGATTTAACCACGAAGACGCAAAGGCACGAAGGCTTTGTTCAAATAAACCTTCGTGCCTTGGTGTCTTCGTGGTGCAAACGGTTTTTAGAATTGGTGACGGTAGCCCGCTGACAGTCCCCAGGGTTTGTCGTACTTGTCGCCGAAGGAGGCTTCGTAGTCGAGGTGGAGTTGATTGTCAGCGTCGAGTTGCCAGATGATACCGCCGCCTAACTCTGCTCTGGCACCGTCAGTGTTGGCGCGGGTGGATTGGTAGCCGTTGCGCAGGGTGCCGCCGCTGCTGATGGTTTCGACGCCGCTGACCTTCACGTAGGGCTGGAGTGCGCCGCTGTTGGTGAATTTGATGGTGCGACCGAACACGCTGCCGATGCGGAGTTGCAGGGCGTCGAGGTCTTGGGCGCTGATGGTCATGGGAGCGGCGCGGTAATCCTCAGCGAGGATGTGCAGATAATTCACTTGGAACTGAGGTTCCACAAACCAGCCATCGGTGAAGGTAAACTTGTTACCGATTTCGATGCTGCCGCCGATGTTCACGTCGCTGTAGCTGGCGGTGAGTTGAGTGTTGCCATAGGGGGCTTTCAAGTCGTTGTTGACACTGGCAGCTTTGACAGTGGCGTCGATATAGAAGCCGCTGGAGTGGAGCCAAGTGGCGTAGAGGCCGCCGTAGTAGGAGTTGAGTTCACCGTCAGTGCCGGGGGTGCGGTAGTCTATATCACTGCGGCCGTAGCCAGCGTACACTCCAAGATACAAGTCACTGTCAGCGCTGATGGTGAACTTGTGATCCGTGCCGAGATCCACGCCGTAGATGAGTTGTTCGTAGGCTTTGCCTGATACTTTACTGCCGACGTTTAGCTTTTGGCCGTAGCTTCTGAGCCAGATATTTTCGATTATATGGAGCGCGGGCGTCCCGCCCGCCAGCGGGCGAGACGCCCGCGCTCCATAGCGCAGTTCGCCCATGCGCTTGAGCAAACTGTTTTGCTGCGCGAACCACATGGCTTGTTGGATGGCTACGCTGCTGTTCAAAACCGCGCCCGCCGGGCTGGTGCCATTCTTGACAAAACGGTCGCCGTCTTTGATGAGTTGGTCAATGCCCCAATTGACCGGATCCCACTGCCAATGCTCGGTACCGTCGCCGCTGACGATGCCGGGGAGAACTTGGTTGGGGTCGGCTTGGCCATTGCCGGTGGTGTCGATGTGGACGGTACCTTCACCATCAGCGGTGCCGGTGACGATGATGGAACCGCCTTCGCCAGTGTCGCTGTTGACGCTGATGGTGACGGTGCCGGTGTGGGTCATGTTGTCGAAGATGACTTCATAATCGCCGATATTCCAAGTGCCGTTATTTTCACCGTAATTGCCGTGACTGTCTTTGCTGAAAGTCCACGCGCTGTCTGTGCCGGTGATGAGGTTGCCGCCGTTGAAGCCGCCGCTGCCGGTGGCACCGTCGCTGATGATGACGGTGACGGCCGCGGCGTCGTTTTGCGCGATGTCGCCGAGGATGCTGCTGTTGCTGCCGCTGAGGTTGATGACGGTGGCGCTGGTGGCGCTGCCGATGATGTCACCGGTCATGGTGCTGTCGGTGAAATTCACGGCCAACATACCGGTGCCGCTGTTGATGATGTTGCCGTTGAGGCCGCCGGTGCCGCTGTTGATGTTCACGGTGGTGCTCATGTTGTCACCGCTGACATTAATGCTGTTGTCGCCAGTCACGCTGGTGGTGTCCACGTTGTACAAGGTCACTTGATTGCTGGTGTTGTCGGTGCTGCCGGAAACATTCAACAAGCCCGCGTGGCCGGTCAAAGTGCCGCCGTTAATTTCCAAATGGCCTCCCGAGCCATTATTGGTGTTGTTGATACGTATCACCGGCACGGTGCCGGTCGCGGTAAGCGTGCTGTTGTTCATCACGAACGTGCCGCCGTGTACCACACTCAACGCGTTGGCGTTGGCCTCCACGGTTACCCGGTCGCCAATGATGGTGCCATCGCGCTGCACGACGAGGCCTTGCGCCTGGCTGCGCACCGTTACCTTTTTCAGTTCAACCCATGCGCCTGCCTCATCAGCGGTAATGCTAATCCCTTTGGTCGCGCTGACCGTGACGAGCAGGTCTTCGGCATTGATTCGCACATTCAAACCTGCGGCCAAACCATAATGCCCATTGGCGCCGCCTTCACCGCTGACGGCGATGGAGCCGCCGTTGATGGACACGGTCGATGAATTCAGTATATAGATCCCATTCCCCCTACGACTGCCGCTCACCTCGACGCTGACATTTTCCAATCTGGCCGCCGAAGTATTGGTTACAGAAACACCGTGCACAGTGCCGGCATCACTATTGCTGGCAACCGTGCCGCCGGTCAGGATGAGCGCGCCTTGATTGACGACGTAAGCGGCATCAGCATTACTAACCGTCGAGGACAAAGCGATGTTAGCGCCGGTATAGGTGCCGCCGATGACGCTGAGCGCGTTGGAGCCGGTGACGGCGGTATAGGTCTGGTCTGTTTCAGTAACATTTTCTCCCTGGCCAACGTATTTGACGTCCGCGAGGGCGAGCAACGTCAGCGCGGGCAGGAGGGTTAATATCAGGATTAGTTTTTTCATATTATGGGTTTTCATAAAGGGATTACCATCAGGTCAACGGAAGATGAACATGGCAGCACAATTTTCCTTCCTTGCGGCAGGAAAACAGCGGTGGCGTGTGGTTGCGGCATCAATGATGCCGGATGGGGAACGAAACGAATAAAACCCTGCCGGGGAATTAACGGGTCTGGGTAGCAGTTATACTGAGCGCGTGAGCGCGTGAGCGCGTGAGCGCGATTTACTTACGTTATGTCTTAGGTCGCTCATCTTCAGCGGGTTATCGGGTTCGCTCTTTGGCTTAACCACCGTGTTTTTTAGTGGCCAGTGTCAGCGGGTGCCGATAATGGAGTGGAACAGTATCTTATCCGCCTGACCAGTGCAAGTTTTTTTTAACCGCAGAGACGCGGAGGCGCGGAGATTTTTTTACAGGGAGTTCACGGAGGGCAGGGAGAGTTATTTTGCTTGGCTCTCCATGAACTCCATGGTCTCCCGGTAAAAATCAGAACTGATGACGGTAGCCCGCTGACAGTCCCCAGGGTTTGTCGTACTTGTCGCCGAAGCTGGCCTCGTAGTCGAGGTGGAGTTGATTGTCAGCGTCGAGTTGCCAGATAATACCGCCTCCTACTTCCGCCCTGGCGCCATCGGTGTTGGCGCGGGTGGATTGGTAGCCGTTGCGCAGGGTGCCGCCGCTGCTGATGGTCTCGACGCCGCTGACCTTCACGTAAGGTTGTAATGCGCCGCTGTTGGTGAGTTTGATGGTGCGACCGAACACGCTGCCGATGCGGAGTTGCAGGGCGTCGAGGTCTTGGGCGCTGATGGTTAAGGGAGCGGCGCTGTAATCCTCAGCGAGGATGTGGAGGTAGTTGACTTGGAACTGCGGCTCAATGAACCAATCATCAGCGAAGGTAAACTTTTTGCCAATCTCAATGCTGCCGCCGATGTTCACATCGCTGTAGCTGGCGGTGAGTTGAGTGTTGCCGTAGGGGGCTTTCAAGTCGTTGTTGACACTGGCAGCCTTGAAGGTGGCGTCGATATAGAAGCCGCTGGAGTGGAGCCAGGTGGCGTAGAGGCCGCCGTAATAACTGTTGATCTCACCGTTAGCGCCGGGGGTGCGGTAGTCGAGGTCGCTGCGGCCGTAGCCGGCATAGACGCCGAGATACAAGTCACTGTCAGCGGACAAAGTGAATTTGTGGTCGGT
>JAISDC010000078.1 GCA_031265105.1 Verrucomicrobiales bacterium | reverse complement strand
ACCGGGCAGCCTTCCTTGGCTTCCTTGCACAGCGCTTCCTCCTCGGGGGTCGCGGGCTGTTTGTACACGTAAGAGTAACCGCCGTCATCCTGGCGGGTGAAATTCGCGGGGGCGGTTTCGCGGCAGAGGTCGCAATCAATGCATTGATTGTCCACATAATAACTGCCAGCGGTGTTTTCCGGGTAACGATTTGCTACATCTGCCATAATTTTTTTCCTGTTAGGGTTGTCGCCGAAACTAGCCGACCGAGCCTTCCATTTCAAGGTCTATCAGGCGTTTTAACTCGACGCTGTATTCCAGCGGAAACTGGCGCACCAAATCATTGACGAAGCCGTTGACGCTGAGGCTCAGCGCCTGGGCCTCGGTGAGGCCGCGCTGCCGCATGTAAAAAATCTGCTCGGCGCTGACCTTGCTGACGCTGGCCTCGTGCTGCGCGGAGTTGCCGTGGCCGCGCACGCTGACGGCGGGGTAGGTGTCGGTGCGCGAGTCGCTGTTGATGAGCAGGGCGTCGCACACGGTGTTGTTCTTGCAGCCGCGCAAATGCCGCGGGATGCGCACCAGTCCGCGGTAACTGGCGCGGCCCTTGCCGATGCTGATGCTCTTGGCGATGATGTTGCTGGTGGTCTCATCGGCAGCGTGAATCATTTTCGCGCCGGTGTCCTGATGCTGGCCGCTGTTGGCGAGGGCGATGCTGACCACTTCGCCACGGGCCTTGCGGCCTTGCAAGACGACGCCTGGGTATTTCATTGTCAGGCGGGAACCGATGTTGCAGTCAATCCATTTGATTTCCGCTTCTTCCATTGCCAGGCCGCGTTTGGTGACCAGGTTGAACACGTTGGCGCTCCAGTTTTGCACGGTGATGTACTGGATTTTCGCGCCGCGCAACGCGACCAGTTCCACCACCGCGCTGTGCAGCGTGGCGGTCTCGAATTTCGGCGCGGTGCAGCCTTCCATGTAGGTCAGCTCCGCGCCTTCGTCGGCGATGATGAGGGTGCGCTCGAATTGCCCGAACTGCTCGGCGTTGATGCGGAAGTAGGCTTGCAGCGGGTGCTTCAGCTTGACGCCCTTCGGCACGTAGATGAACGAGCCGCCGCTGAACACGGCGCTGTTGAGCGCGGCGTATTTGTTGTCGCCGGACGGAATCACCTTGCCGAACCACGGGCGGAAAATTTCGGGATAGTTGTGCAGGCCCTCGGTGCTGCCGACAAAAATCACGCCCTCGTCGGCGACGGCTTGCTTGATGTTGGAATACGCCGCCTCACTGTCAAACTGCGCCTCCACGCCGGCGAGGAACTTGCGCTCTTTTTCCGGCACGCCGAGGCGCTCGAAGGTGCGTTTCACATCCTCCGGCACTTCTTCCCAACTGCGCTTGGCCTGTTGGCCCTTGGCGAGGTAATAGCGGATTTGGTCAAAGTCGAGCGTGTTCAAATCCTTGCTCGCCCAGTGCGTCGGATTCGCCTGTTTGGTAAAAAGCTCCAGCGCGCGCAGGCGGAACTCGCGAATCCAGTCGGGGTCCCGCTTGACGTCGCAAATGTAATTGACTGTCTCCGCCGTCAGGCCGCGCCCGGCATCGTAGGCATAGTCCTCAGGATAATGGAAGTTCCCCGCTTCCACCTCCAAGTTCAAATCCGGTTTGTCCGCCGTCCCGCTCATAAGCCCACCGTCAGCGCGCCGCACCGTCAGCGGGTTCCGGCGTCACCGTCAGCCCCGCTTCCTTGATGATCCAGTCGTAACCCCTGGCTTCCAGTTCCAGGGCCAGCTCCTTGCCGCCGCCGCGCACGATGCGCCCCTGCACCATCACATGCACGTGGTCCGGCACGATGTAATTCAACAGCCGCTGATAGTGCGTGATGACCAGCGCGCCCAGGCGCGGCCCGCGCAGCCGGTTCACACCGTCAGCGACAACCCGCAGCGCGTCAATGTCCAGCCCACTGTCAGTCTCGTCCAGCACGGCGTAGGCGGGGTTCAGCATGGCCATTTGCAAAATTTCGTTGCGCTTCTTTTCACCGCCGGAAAAACCGTCGTTCACCGCGCGGGCGGTGAAGGCGCGATCCATTTCCAACTCGTCCATTTTTTGATACAAGGTCTGGTAAAATTCCACCGCGTCCAGTTCTCCGCCTTCCGGCAGGCGAGCTTGCAGGGCCGCGCGGATGAAATTGGCAATGGTCACTCCGGGAATCTCACTCGGATACTGGAACGCCAGAAACAACCCCTTGCGCGCCCGTTCGTCCGGCTCCATCGCCAGGATATTTTCACCGTCGAGCAACACCTCACCCGCGGTCACGGCATAATCGGGATGACCGGCCATGACTTTCGACAACGTGCTCTTGCCGGAACCGTTCGGCCCCATCAAGGCGTGTACTTCACCCCGTGGCAGGACGAGATTCAACCCCTGCAAAATCTCGCGCCCGGCGACACTGGCATGCAAGTTGCGAATTTCTATACGGCTCATGTGGGGAAAAATTATAACCCTGTTAAGCAAGGTCGCAACCGCTTTTTGAGACTAGTCTCAAAAAGCGGTTGGAGATTCGCCACTAGCGGCGCAAGTAATTGATAATGAGTTGAATGAAACTTAATTTGACCGCTGTTTTTTAATCAACAGTTCCATCTGTTTGAATTCCTCCGGGGTAATGCCCGGCAAGAGCAACCGGCCTTCGCGCAAGGGCTGGTCAATTATCGCGGCTAATATTATCCGGCCGTTGAACAACACCACCATGATTTTCCCCAGATTGGCGCTGGTGGTGGTTTCCAGGGCCGTCGCGCCGATATTGTCAAATTGCACCAATACATACCCGTCCGCTAATTGCCGGGCACTGTGCAAATATTTCTCCGAAAGAAAGGCGAATTTATTGACATAAATCAATTGTTCCGGATCCCTCAATGGCAGCGGCACCACCTGGGCGGTATCCGTCGCATCCAGATTTTGCAAATGCAGGCGCAACACCACAGCCGGTTTGTCGGCACCCGCCCATAGGGCATTTTGCATCCACACCGCGCCGATTATCACGAGCATCAACTGTCGCATAACCCTTTACTACGCCAATCCATCCATTTGACAAGCCGTAATCCCGCGGCGCCAATGGACGCCCGGCAATCTCCCTATTGAACATTGCGGCATTTTGGCTATCCTGACTGCCATTATGAAATGGTTGCACCATCTGCTCCTTGCCGCGGGTATCGCTTCATCAAGCCTGGCCCAGGACATCAATCCCAGCCGCCAGGTTGTCCCCAACCGGTTCATCAACCCGCCCGGCAAACGCTTCTCCATCTTTTCCGGCGACCCGGAACGGGTGCAGCGCGCCAACGAAATCAACCTCGGCGACTTCAAAGGCAAAATTTCCCTGACGCCCGCCAGCCTTGCCAAAACCCCGCCCGCCGCCGACCAAACCGACGCCCCCGCCACGCTGAAGGTCACCTTCTTGGTGAAAAACACCTCCGGGAAAAAAAGTTACACCCTGTCCTTCCCCGATTCCCAGCGTTACGACATCGCCATCAGCCAGGGCCAGGACCGCTTGCTTTATCTTTGGTCTGCTGACAAGTTATTCGAGCAAAAAATCGGCGTCAGCTTCCTCAATCCCCATGAAGTACTATCCTGGACCGAGAACATCCCGATTGAAAAAATCGTCAACCAGGCCGCGCCCGGCGTTTACGACGTCAAAGTCATCCTGGCCAATTACCCGGAAATCAGCGCCACCGCCACGCTGACCGTCACCCCTTAAATCTTCATGATCTCCCGGTAAAAAAAATTCTTCGCGCCTTCGTGTCTTCGTGGCCGGAGTTCAAAGATTATCCAGAAATTGCAAAATCATCGCCGCCGATTTTTCCCCCGCGCCAAGATTTTCGGCGTAAACCCGCCGCGCCGCCGCGCCCCAGCGCTCACGGTCAGCGGCGTCGGCCAGCAACCCGCTGACGGTGACCCGCAACTCCGCCGCGTCGCGCACCTGAATCAACGCCTGTTCGCGGACAAACAGCTCCGTCAGCCGCGCGAAATTTTGCGTGTGCGGGCCGACGATGACCGGCTTGCCCGCCCGCGCGGCCTCGATGAAATTCTGGCCGCCGCGCCCGCGCAAACTCTTGCCGACGAAATTCACCGTGCCCAGCGCGTACAACGAGCGCAGCACCCCGGTCAAATCCGCCAGCAGCACGTCCGGCGTCACGGTCAGCGGCGCGCCGTCCGGCGGCAACTGGCTTTGACGGACGACGCTGACGGTGAACCCGCGGCACAGCGCCGCGATTTCATCCGCGCGTTCAACATGCCGCGGCGCCAGCACCAGCCGTAGGTCGGGGAACTCCCGCTTCAATGCCGCGAACAACTCCAAAAAAATCCGCTCCTCGCCGCTGAAGGTACTGCCCGCCAGCAGCACACGGTCAGCGGGTTGCCAGCCGAGTTGCGCGCGCAATGGCCCCGCCAAATCACCGTCAGCGGCGGCGAGTTCCGCCACGTCGAATTTCATGCTGCCCGCGCAAAACAGCGCGTGCGCCGGAAACCCCGCGTCCGCCAGCCGCGCCATATCCTCCTCGTCCTGCGCCACCGTCAGCGCCAGCTTTGCCAGCACGGGCCGCAGCAGGCGGCGGAATTTTTTAAACCGCGCGAACGAGCGCGCCGACAGCCGCGCGTGCAACAGCCACACCGGCACCTGACGGTCAGCGGCTTGCCAGATATAATTCGGCCAGAGTTCCTGCTCCAGCAGCACCAGCAGGCGCGGACGAATGCGCCGGAACGCGGCGCTGACGGTGCACCACAGGTCCGCCGGATTGTACAGCAACACGAGGTGGTCATCCGCCAGCCGCTGTCCGACCCGCCGGCCCGTGACGGTGGTGGTGGTGATGACCAAGTCCAGTTGCGGCCGCTGCCGCCGCAACTCCCGCGCCAGCACCGTCGCCAGCATCATCTCGCCGACGCTGACGGCGTGCAGCCACACCGGCCGGTCGAGCGCCGCCAGCCGCGCCCGCGTTGACGGTGAATAAATTGCCAGCCGCTCGCCGAAGGCGCGGGTCACGTTGCCGCGCCGCCAAATCCGCCACAGGTAATACGGCGCGGCCAACACCAAGACAAACGGAAAGACAAGGTTGTAGGCCAGTCGAAGCATCGGCAACAGGATACGGGATAAGGGACTGGCGATAAAGGCTGAAAAAGCTCCCACCCGCGCAAACTAATCGCTCCCGTCATCCTGAACGAGCACAGCGAATCGAAGAATCGGGCAGCCCGTCCCAACGTCCAACGCTGACGGTGAGTTTGCCCGTTTCCTCAAGCTCGCGGGTGCGACTGGTGATAACTTTTTTTCAGCCGCTCCGCGGTGATTTGCGTATAAACCTGCGTGGTGGACAGATTCGCGTGGCCGAGCAATTCCTGCACCCCGCGCAAATCCGCGCCATTGTCGAGCAGATGCGTGGCAAAACTGTGCCGCAGCTTGTGCGGCGAAATTTTCGCGTCCAAGCCGGCTTGTGCCAGGTACCGCTTGAACAAAAGCTGCACCGCTCGCACCGTCAGCGGCCCGCCGCGCGGCCCGACAAACAGCGTCTCGCTGGCGGTGAGCTTTTCCGGCAGATTGGCGCGGTAGGTTTGCAACGCCGTCAGCGCCGGGACGCCGAGCATCACCAACCGTTCCTTGTGGCCTTTGCCGACCACGCGCGCGCATTGTTCCTGGAAATTCACCGCGCGCAACGGCAATCCCGCCACCTCGCTGACGCGCGCGCCAGTGCTGTAAAAAAACTCCAGCAGCGCCGCGTCGCGCAGCAACTGCCACTCCGCCAGCTCGCGGCCGCGCCCGCGTTTTTTTCCGCCCTGCCGCTGACGTTGGGTCTCGCGCAGCAGCTCCAGCGGCGCGGCCAGGAGTTTCAGCGCCTGCTCCTCGCTCAGGAACAGCGGCAGCCGCTGGTGTTTGGCCGGCAATTGCAACTCGCGCAACGGATTTTCCCGCGTCTGCTCCGTCCGCAGCAAAAATTTGTAAAACGAGCGCAGCGCCGAGAAGCGCAGTCGCACCGAGGCTGGACTCAGCCGCTGCCGCACCGCCAGTTGATACAGGTACTCCCGGTAATCCGCCGCCGTCAGCTCTTGCCAGCGTTTACCCGCCAACCGCGCGCTCACTTCGCGCAAGGTCTGGGTGTAATTGCGCAGGGTTTGAGGCGAATAATTCTTGACCGCCGCCAAATGGCGCAGAAACGCGGACACCCATTCCCTCGGCTCCAAATATCGCGAGGGCGGCAGGTCAGGGTCGGCGGCGCGCATCCGGTCAACTTACGCCGCCGCTGGCAGCCTTGTCAATCATCGCGCCGCCGCGTCACGGTCAGCGGCGCCGGCGGTTTGGCGTGCGCTCACCAGTCCGCTTTTTTGCCGAGCGCGGTCACTGGCAGCGCCGGGCCGAAGGTGAGTTCCTTCGGGATTTCGTGCGCGGTCAACGCTTGCATGTGGGCGCGTAGAATTTTCTCGGCACGGTCACGGTCAGCGTCGTGCCGCAACACGATGAACGCTTTCAAACGCCCGCCGTCAGCGGCGGGGCGGATGGCGACGTCTTTGACCAAGTCGTGCGCGCGCAGAAATTTTTCCACCTTTTGCGGATACACGTTCACGCCGGCCACTTGCACCGCTTTGTCGCGGCGGCCGCTGATGGTGAAGTCGCGCGCGCCGCGCATCTCGGCCAGGTCCGGCAGCGGCACGTCCAGCGCGGAGTTTTTGCGGACGATGCGCTCCAGCCGCCCGCTGACGATGACCGGTGCCCAGAACGGCAGCAGGCGGAACGGCGCGCCGGGGCGCTCGCGCGTGGCGATGGCGCCGCTCTCGGACGAGCCGTAGTTTTCCACCACGCGCGCCGCGCCGCGGTGTAAAATCTTCGCGAACAGTTCGTCCGGGCACGGCGCGGTCGCGGTGATGACGGTGACGCCCGGCGGGAAGCTGAAATCCGTGTCCATGAGTTGTCGCAAAAACAGCGGGAACGCGACGAGCAGGTCGCCGTCAGCGAGCAGGTCGGGCCACGGCAGCGACGGCAGCGGCGGGCGCGCGACCGCGGAGACGCCGAGCCATTTCGGCAGTTGCAGCGCGAAGTTGAAGCCGTAGGCGTGGTGCGCCGGCACGACGCTGACGATGCGGCGGACGCGCGGGAACAGCGCGGCGGTGCCCGCCATTTCCTCGCGCAAGTTCGCGCCGCTGTGCAGGCAGTCCACCGGCTCGCCGGTGCTGCCGGAGGTGCGGAAGTTGAACGCGCCGTCGCTGGCGGTGACGGCCGCGCGGCACCGCGCCAGCACCGCTGACAGCGCGCCGGCGCCCGCGGGCAGGTGGTCACTGCCGGCGCGGAAAATCGCGAGCAAGTCGCGCAGGATTTGCTCGCGCGTGTCAGCGTCGGCGGCGGCCAAGGTTTCCTCCGGCGGACGATTTTCAAACACGGCGAGCACGTTGCGCTTGCGCCGCGCCAGCTCGGTCTTGATGAAATCCGCCGCGATGTTGCGCACGTCGTCGTCGGTGAACAGCGGCGTCAAGGTCGTCGCCAGCCGCCGCGCCGCCGCCCAGTCATTGCCGATGTCGCCCGTCGTCAGCGTCGCGCCGCCGGTGTGGCCTAACAGGAAAAACACCGCGCCGTCGTCGGCGACCAAATGCTGGTCGGCCAGCGCCGGCGCGGGGAGTTGGCCGGCAAACGGACAGCGCTCGTCCACCACGCCGAGCAGGATATGGTCGCAACGCCCCGCTGACAGCCAACTGCGCGCCGTCACCAGTGCCGAGGCGAACGAGCCGCCTTTCTGGCTCACCGTCAGCGCCGGGCCGCGCAGGTTGAGCAGCATGGTGAGGTAGGTGGCGGCGACATTGTGCACCGAGGCCGAGAACGCCAGCGGCGAGGCGCACAGCTCGCCGTCGTCGAGGATGGAATCCAGGAACGCGCACGCGCGCCGCACCGGGCCGAGCGCCGAGGCCACGATGAGGCCGAGCCGTCGCTCCCCCGCCCAATCAAGGCCCGCGCGCCGCAACGTCAGCGCCGCCGCGGCCAGTGACAGCTTGGTGTAATTGTCGAGCCGCCGCAACGCGCGCGCCGGGAACAGTTGTTCCGCCTCGCGCGCGTCCCGCGCCAGGGCGCTGGCTTCGACGAAAAGGTCATTGCTCCGGTTCATATTTATTTCCAACCCTTGACAAACGCCGGCGAGTCACTATCTTGAGGTTACAAATTCCTTCGGGATGTCGCCCCGCGCTCAGCAATGACGCGGGGTGAACTATGTTCAAGGCAAAGCGAGCACCTCCCGAATTTGTTTGCGGATTTCGATAAAATCTTGTTCCGCGGCGACTCCGACTTTGCGGCGCAGCCGCGAACTGTCCAGCGCGCGCGATTGACTCAAAATCGCCACACTCGTCCGGCCCGTGCCGCCGTCGAAAGCGTGGTAAAATTTACCGCGTTTTTCCGTGGTGGACAGCGGCACCGCGTGGCAAAGCTGCCGGTTGAAAATTTTCAGAATCAAAACCGGACGCAAATATTTTTCTCCCTTGCCGTCTTCTTCAAAGCCAATGTTCTCGCCGACGCTGGCCAGCCAGATGTCGCGTTCTTTGTAACCGACAGGATAAGTTTTGCCGTTGTGAATGGCTGATTTTACCGGCATCCACTGTTGATAATTTTTGCGCATGGGAAAAACTATAGCATTTTGCTTTGACCTAGCGCCAGCAATTCCCCGCGCACAGAGCAATTCCCCTCTCGTAGAGGGGTGTCCGCGAATGCGGACGGGGTGTTTCAGCGTTTGGTGCTCTTTTTCTTTTAACGCTGAAAAGTAAGCGCGCCATTACACGCGCGCTCACTAGACTCCCGCAACACCCCGTCGGCTGGCGCCGCCACCCCTCTTCGAGAGGGGAATTAGCTCGCGCCGAAGCATGGTCGATGAAACCCAAAAAAACTCCGCGTCTCTGCGCGAACATCAAATAAGGGAAAATCCACTCACGCGAAAAAAACCATATAAATATTAATTTTATTTATTGACAGCGCATATGCGAATCACTATCTTCCATTCCATGCATTTTGTGATTGACAACGCGACGCTGGCGCAAGTAAACTCCTCGCTACCTCGCAAGGCGAGTTTTGACCAATTCATTCCCTATCTGGCTGATTACCCGACCAAAACAAGTCGCGCCCCCACCATCAGCGGCGGCGCCCGTTCTACTTTAAGTCTAAACCGCGCGACTTCAGGTCTAAATGTTGCTACCGCAAGTCTAAACGCCGCGACTTCAAGTCTAACCGTTTCTACCGCGGGTCTAAATGCCGCGACCCTAAGTCTAAGCGTTTATACTTTAAGTCTAAACGTCGCGACTTTAAGTCTAAACATTGCTACCGCGGGTCTAAACACCGCGACTTCAGGTCTAAACACTTCTACCGCAAGTCTAACCCTTTCGACCCAAAGTAGAAACCCCTCTACCCAAAGTAGAAACAGCGGTCTTCCAAGTAGGAACCCCACCGCCGCAAGTATCAACCATTAATTATCAGGAGCGTATATGAACAAATCAAACTTCAGTTGCAAAAAATACATCACCAGAACCTGGGCCGGCATCCAAGAGTTCTTCACCCAATACACCGCCGCCTTGCCCGGCATGAGAGAACGCCTCAGCCTCACCCCCGCCGACATCACCCTCATCACCGACTGCGCCACCGGCTTCGACCGCCTCAACACCCTCATCACCGAGCTGGACACCATCACCAAAGGCTTCCGCGACACCCGCTACCAAGTCGTCACCCAAAAAGACTCCAACCCCGTCACCATGCCCGACACCCAGCGCCTCCGCGCCCTGCTCGACCAACTCACCACCTTCCGCGGCGGCCTGCTCTACCTGGAAGACAAAGTCACCAGCCTCATCCTGCACAACCCCCTGCACACCCAGGCCGACCTCGACCTGCTCGGCATCAACTACCAACCCGCGCCCGCGCCCGACCCGGCCAAATCCGTCGGCCGCATCTACGCGCTGTTCACCGGCGGCGACGTGCCCCTGCACTGGACCCTGCCGCGCGGCATCACCGACGCCCGCGTCAGCCGCGCCATCAACCACGGCGTCCCCGTCGTCATCTACCAGGGCAGCGAGAACAGCTTCATCGACACCCACCCCATCCCCGGCCAAGCGCAAGTCTGGTCCTACACCCTGGAACCGCTCCTGCACGGCAAACTCTACGGCAAACCGATTACCGAGAAAATCATCGTCGGCAGCGACATCGCCATCGAGGAGGAAAACATTTAACCATTTATCCGCAGATGACGCAGATGAACGCAGATTAACAACAAAAAACTCTCTGCGAAAATCTGCGTAATCTGCGGATTAAAAAAACAGAAAGTAAAAACAATGAAAGCAAAACTGCTCATCCTCAGCATCCTCAGCGCCGCCGCGTTGAACGCCTTCGCCCAAGACGGAATCCACCGATTTGTCGATGTAGGACACGAAGTATATGAGTCTGGCTCAACCTACAACGGCGGCTTCAACTATCAGGGGATGCCAGCCAACCTGACCGTCGCTAACTACGGAACAGTTTACATAGGCAATAACATCACCTTCAACAACGAATACGGAGCCGCCCAAGTCGCCGTCATCGTGACTGATTTAGCCACCCTAGTCCTCGCAGGCAGCACCATCACCGGCGGGGACAGCTACCTCGCATACATCGGGGTTCACGTCACCTTTGGCGGCAGTGGCACGCTGCACAACGTGAACATCTCCGGGGTCAACATGGGCGTGTCCGTGTTCGACTCCACCCTAACGATGAACGGCGGCACCATCACCGTCAACGACGCATACAACCACGCCGGGATTGTGTGCGGCGACGGCAGCAACATCACACTGGCCAACGGCAGCGTCATCATCGGCGATGTTTGGTCCGGCAACTCCTCCAACAAAATCACCCTCACCGGTGCCAACACCGCCCTGCACGGTAACTTCTTCACCAGTGACAGTGCCAGCAACGCCGCCCTCATCGTCGACATCAGCGACGGCGCCCTCTTCGAAGGTGCCGGCACCGTGAGCGAACTGACCTTGGGCACCGGCGCCATCTATAAATACACTGGCGGCAGCCTGACCGTCACCGGCAGCATCAGCATCGGCAACAACGTCACCATCGACCTCAGCAACTTCCTAAACCCGGCCGACCTCGAGGGCCTTACCATCCTCGACTGGAGCGGCGCCACCGGCGCGGAAGAGCTAAACCTCAACCAATTCAACTTCATCACCGCCCAAAGCACCGACCCCGGCGACTTCACCATAGAGAACGGCCAAATCATCTACACCACCGCCGCCGTGCCGGAACCGAGCATCTGGTTCCTGCTCGGCGCGGGCTTCGGCGTGCTGGCGCTCCTCCGCCTCCGCCGGCAGCCCTAAACCACGAATGCACACGAATGCACACGAATAAAACCAAAAAAGGCAGCCACCATCAGCGGCTGCTTTTTTATTAGTGTCCATTCGTGTTCATTCGTGGTTAAAACTTGCGCGCGCCGAGACCATCTCCATCGAGCTTGCCTCCGCGCGAGCAAATTCCCCTCTCGAAGAGGGGTGTCCGCGCAGGCGGACGGGGTGTTTCAGCGTTTGGTGCTCTTTTCCCATTAACGCTAAAACACCCCGTCGGCTCCGCCGCCACCCCTCTACGAGCGGGGAATTTATGGAGGAAGAATTTATGCGCGGGGAACTCGCGCGCGGGGCATCGGGTTCCGCCCTGCCCAGCACCAGCGCGGCGTTGATGCCGCCGAAGGCCAACGAATCGCTCAGCGCCGCCGTTTTGTCAGCGGGGATTTTTTGGGTCACGGTCAGCGGCGCCAGACCGAGCTTTTCATCCGGAGTGAACGGAAAATTCACCGCCGGGATTTCACCGCGCGCCAGCGCCAGCAACGTGATGACCGCCTCAATCGCGCCCGCCGCCGCCAAGGTGTGACCGGTGTGGCCTTTGGTGGCGCTGACGGCGACGCCGGGCAGCAAGTCGTTGAACACCGCCGCCTCCGCCGCGTCATTGTCAGCGGTGCCGGTGCCGTGCGCGTTGACGAACGCGAGGTCGGCGGCGCGGACCCGCGCCTGCGTCATGGCGCCGGCGATGGCCTGGCGCAACCCGCGCCCGCCCGGCTCCGGCGCGGTGGCGTGATAGCCGTCGGCGGCGTTGCCGTAGCCGAGCACGCGGCCGCGCGGCGTGACGCCGAGGCGCGCCGCCGCTGATGGTGAGAGCAGCAGCAGCGCGCCGGCGCCCTCGCCGAGGTTGATGCCGGCGCGGTCCCTGGCGAACGGGCGGCACGGCGCCCGGCTGGCAATCATCAGCCGGATGAAGCCGGTGTAGGGCACGGCGTTGAACTCGTCCGCGCCGCCGGCGATGACCGCGTCGCACGCGCCGGTGGCCAGCCATTCCGCGCCGATGCCGATGGCGTCGGTGCCGGACGCGCAGGCGGTGACGACGGTTTGCGAGATGCCTGACCAGCCATAGTGTGCCAGCACGCGGTCGGACAGCGACGCGGTGACGAAGCGCTCAAAAATTCCCGGCGGCAGCGGCTGGCCGGCGCGCGCCGTCCGGTAATGCTCCAGCGGGATGAACGACGCCTCGACCGAGCTGCCGACGCACACGCCGACGCGCAACCCGCGCAACGCCGCCGCCGACAGCGCGGCCATCGTCAGCGCCTCGTCAATCGCCGTCCGTAAAAACAGCAGGCTTAAACTCTCGTCCGCGCGCCGCGTCGCCGTCAGCGCCGCGCGCACGAGAAAGGCGGGATACGCGGCCGCGTAAACGCTGTCAATGCGCCGCGCCGGCGACTCCGGGCGCGCGGGCCGGCCGTCAAACAGCGCCGCTGACAGCGCCGCCGTGTTCTCCCCGGCGGCGCTCACGCAGCCGTAACCGCCGACGATGACGTTCATTTGGTCCGGTGCCGCGCGATGTGTTCGCGCAGGGTGGCGAGCGTTTGGAAAATGCGTTTGCCGTCGTCCAGATTGTCAATCACGATGCCGTAATTTTTCCGCAAAATGATGACCAACTCGATGGCGTCAAGGCTGTCCAACCCCAGCCCCTCGCCGAACAGCGGCGTATCCGCGCCTGCTCCTGACAAATCAATGCCGCTCAAATTCAAATTGGCGGCCAGCGTTTGTTTCACTTCGTCCAGTGTGGTGTCCATAAGTTTAGTGTAGTGATTTTGCCGCCGGCGAACGGGGGCGGCAATGGGAAAGTTTTTTAAGTTACGCGGTGCCGCGCCGATTTGCCCAAAACAACCGCTGTCCCTGTCGCGAGGGCAACGAGAGAAACGGCGGCTGTTCGGAAACGACAACCCCCGAAGCGACTTTGCGCCGCCCCGGGGGTTGCGTTGTGAACAATGACGGCCGCAGTTATTTCACCGGCACAAAGCCGACTTGGTCGATGATGCGCTCGCCGGCGGGGGACAGGATGAAGTCGATGAACTTCTTCGCCAGTCCTTGCGGGACGCCGTCGGTGTAGAAGTAGGTGTTGCGCGCCAACGGGTAGTGGTGCGCTTGCACGCTGTCCTTGGTCGGGGCGCCGCCATCGACGGTGACGACTTTGATGCCGCTCGCCTTGACATACGCCATGCCGACGTAGCCGATGCCGTTCGGGTTCTTCGCCACTTCGGCGACGATTTGCTCGTTGCCGGCCAGTTTTTGCGAGGTGCCGGCGTAGTCGCGTTTGTTCATCGCCATTTCCTTGAACTCGCTGTAGGTGCCGGACGCGGTGTTGCGGGTGTAGAGCGAGATTTTGCCCGCTTTGCCGCCGACCGCGCTCCAGTCGGTCACGTCGCCGGTGAAGATTTGCTCCAACTGGCGCTTGGTGAGGTTTTTCAACGGGTTGTTGGCGTTGACCACGATGGCGATGCCGTCGTAGGCGACCACGGTGGGCGACATTTTCACGCCCTTGGTGGCGGAGGCGGCAAATTCCGTGCCTTTGGCGCGGCGGCTGGCCATGCCAATGTCAGCGGTGCTGTCGATGATGGCGGCGATGCCGGTGGTGGAACCCTCGGCGGCGATTTCAAACGATACGCCGGGGTTTTTCGCCTTGAAGGCTTCGGCCAGTTGCGGCACGAGTTTCGCGCCGAGGGTGTCGGAGCCTTTGATGACGAGTTTTTCCGCGCGCGCGGCGCTGATGGTCAGCGCGGCGGCGATGGCGGTGAGGATGAGGTTTTTCATGATGTTTGTTTTTCTGTTATGGATGGTGTTAGGGGTTGGTTAGAATTTCCAACTGAGGTCCAGTTGCACGAGGTCGGTGGCGGTTTGCGCGCCGCCGCCAAGTTCGCTGCTGCTGATGTTTTTGTTGATGCGCCAGCTCTTGCGCCAGTTGACGCTGGCGGTGAGGTTGTCGGTCAGGCCGTAGCCGAATTTCAGGCCGATGCCGTGGCCGTTGAGTTTGTTGCCGTTCCAGTCGGAATCAATCAGCGCGCCGCTCCACGACAGCGCCTCATAATAAGCGTAGGTGGCGTCGAGCGTCCACGCGCCTTTGCCCCGGCCCTTGGCGATTTGGTAGCCGAGCAGGAAGAATTGGTTGTCGCCCTTGTTGTGGTTAGTGAGTTGCCAGGTTCGGCCCAACTCACCGGCGCTGAGGTTGACGCCGTATTCGCCGTAGAGTTTGCCCTTGGTGCCGGCGATGAAGAACGGCGTATCGAGGGCGACATCCAGCAGGAAGACGTTCAACTCGCTCACGTCGTTGACCGCCGGGAGGGTGACGATGCTGTTGTGCCGGCCGGAGCCGATGGCGCTGACGAAGCCGGGCGAGAAGCGCAGCTTCCAGTCCTTGCCGAGCCGCGCGCCGAGGTCGAGCTGGTTGATGAACAGCCACACGTCGCTTTTGCCGACGCCGGTGAAGGGATTGTCCGAGGCGGCGTCCGTCCAAATGTACGCGCCGTGCGAGGTGCCGATGGTCACGTCGTCGGTGACTTTCCACGCGCCGAGTTTCAGCACGCCACCGTCAGCGGTGAGGTCGCTGTCCCACGTCCAGCCCATGACAATATGGTGCGGTTGCAGAATGCGCCCCGCGCTGGCGGCCAGCCATTCGGCGCCGAACAAGTGCTCCGCGCTGAGGCTGACGACATCCACGTAAATGGTGTCGTCGAAGCCGTAGGTGGAATTGCCCGTGCCACCGTCAGCGTTGGTGGAATTGCGTTTCTGCCCGGTGGCCAAACGCACATTGGCGGAGTAGCCGTCGGCGAACGTGTATTCGGCGCCGATGCGGAGGCGGTAGCGGTTGCGATTGCGCTCCTGTGCCTGATGCACCGTGCGTTGCTGCTGGTCATATTCATAACGCACGCGGGCGTCGCCGTAGAGCTTCAGTCCCTTGACCGCGCTGGAGCCGACGGACAGGAAGCCGCCCGGCGTCGTCGCGTAATCATTCAACATCTCGGCGCGAATCTCCTCGCCTTCCTGCGAGGACAACACACCCTTCTTCACTAGAGCGTCAACCAACGCCCCGCCATCAGCGCCCTCGGCGCAAACCGAGGACACCGTCAGCGCCGCGCCCAAAGCCGCCGCGCCCCATTGTTTTAATATTTTCATTTAGATATTCCTTCCTTTGTTAGGTTATTCAGTGTCGCCGCGGCGCAACCCTTGCGCCGGCGCGCGACACCACCCAAGCTGCGAGAGAATTGTTACGAACAAACGGCGCACAAGTAACATTCGCGGGAAAACTCCGACCACGAAGACGCGGAGGCATGGAGGAATTTTCACCACTAAGGCACAAAGGCACGAAGGCTGTTTTTTCAAACAAACCTTCGTGCCTTGGTGTCTTCGTGGTGTAAATGGTTTTTAGAACTGATGACGGTAGCCCGCTGTTAGGCCCCAGGGTTTGTCGTACTTGTCGCCGAAGGAGGCTTCGTAGTCGAGGTGGAGTTGATTGTCAGCGTCGAGTTGCCAGATGAGGCCGCCGCCTAGCTCGGCGCGGGCGCCGTCGGTGTTGGCGCGGGTGGATTGGTAGCCGTTGCGCAGGGTGCCGCCGCTGCTGATGGTTTCTACGCCGCTGATTTTCACGTAGGGTTGTAACGCGCCGCCGTTGGTGAGGTTGATGGTTCTACCGAAGAGGCTGCCGATGCGGAATTGCAGGGCGTCGAGGTCTTGGGCGCTGATGGTCAGCGGGCCGGCGGTGTAGTCTTCGGCGAGGATGTGGAGGTAGTTCACTTGGAGTTGCGGCTCAATGAACCAATCATCGGTGACGGTGAACTTCTTGCCGAGTTCTAGGCTGCCGCCAATATTTACGTCGCTGTAGTTGGCAGTGAGTTGAGTGGCACCAGAGGGGGCTTTCAGGTCGTTGTCCACGCTGGCGGCTTTGATGGTGGCGTCGATGTAGAAGCCGCTGCTGTGGAGCCAGGTGGCGTAGAGGCCGCCGTAGTAACTGTT
>JAISDC010000001.1 GCA_031265105.1 Verrucomicrobiales bacterium | reverse complement strand
CTATTTTGCTGCGCGAACCACATGGCTTGTTGGATGGCTACGCTGCTGTTGAGGACGGTGCCGGCGGGGCTGGTGCCTTGTTTGATGAAGTGGTCGCCGTCTTTGATGATGGTGTCGATGCCCCAGTCGATGGGGTCCCATTGCCAGTGTTCGGTGCCGTCGCCGGTGACTTTGCCGGGGAGGACTTGGTTCGGGTTGGCCTTGCCGTTGCCAGTGGTGTCGATGTGGACGGTGCCTGCACCGTCAGCGGTGCCGGTGACGGTGATGGAGCCGCCTTCGCCAGTGTCACTGTTCACGTGGATATTAACGGTGCCGGTGTGGGTCATGTTGTCGAAGATGACTTCATAATCGCCGATGTTCCAAGTGCCATTATTCTCGCCGTAGTTGCCGTGACTGTCTTTGTTGAAAGTCCAGGCGCTGTCGCCGCCGGTGATGAGGTCGCCGCCGTGGTAGCCGCCGGTGCCGATGGAGTTGTTGTCGAGGGTGACGACTAGCACGCCGTCGCCAACGTTTGTGACGTCGCCGGTCAGGGCGCTGTGGTCGAGGTTCAGCCCCAATGCGCCGCTGCCGCTGTTGGTGACGTCGCCGGTGATGCCGCTGCCGCCGTTGATGTTGACATTGGCGGTGCCGGTCACTTCTGCGCCGTGATAATTGATGTCAATCATGGCGATGCCGCCGCCCTGGGATAAATCCACCTCGTTGAAGGTCGCCACGGCGTGGCCCTCCGTGCCGCTAAGCTCTAGCAATGAACCAGCCGAAATAACCCGGCCGCCGTTGACGATAATTTCTCCCCCGGCGCGTTCCAGTGACAGTGCCGCGTGGTGGCCGGTGGTTTCCACCGTGCTGTCATTGAGCACCACGCGGCCTTCGCTCTGCGTGGTCACTGCATTTCCGGCGCTGATGATCGTGCCGGAATTGAAAATCAGCGTGGAGCTGTTATATGCGGTCAACGCTCCGGCCTGGGAAGGTGTGCCAATGATTGGCTCCAACCCGTCGCAAACGACGGTCGTATGGCGCACTTCCGCATACGCTTCCGGCCCGACGACAATGCCTAGCCCGCGCGTGCCGGTGGTATGGATATAATAGTCGTCAATGAAGCCCTTTGAATTGCTGCCACTAATGTTTATCCCGTAAGTATTACCAGGACCGCTCGTTGAGATGGAGCCGGTAATGGCGGTTAGTGTGGCCGATGTGCTCACCAGCAAACCGGATGCGTTACTACCGGATATCGTGACCGCGGTATTGTACAGGGAGACTGCAGCGCCGCGGTAGGCGTAGAGACTGGATCGCCCAACAGTACTGCTCAGGGTAAGGTTGGTGCCGCGGTAGAAGGTCTCGCTGCCGCTGACTTGCAGGGCGGCTTGGTTGGAGACGGCGGCGTAGGTTTTGTCCGATTCTGTCACGGTGCCGGTGGTGACGACTTTATTTTCCGCGAGCACGTTCAACGCGGTAAAGAAAGCGAGCAAGCACACGCTCGCTCTGACTCCGAGCCGACGGGCGAAGCAAACGCTGAGGGCGCAGAGGGTTAATATTCGGGTTAGGGTTTTCTGTATGGGTGTTTTCATAAGGATTTTAATTAGGTTTTAATGGCCGCGAAAGAACGCAGAGAACACAGAGATTTTTTAAAGGTTTTTCTTTGCGTTCCTTGCGTTCTTTTGCGGCCATTTTCTTAGTTGGTTTAGTTGGCGCCGATTACGATGATGTCGCCGGGGATGGCGGTGAGGAGCCAGAGGAAGGCCTGGTCTTCGTTGGCGGGCAAGTAGTTACGATGGATGGGGGCGATGAATTGGGTGTTCATATGGCTTTCTGGTTAAGGTTAAAGGCAGGTTTTTGCGGGGTTGCAAAGGTCTTTTACCGGGTTGTAAAAGGCTTTTACGGAGTTGCAAAAGACCTTTACGGGGATGTAAAAGACGTTTACGGAGTTGTAAAAGACCTTTACAGGGATGCAAAAGGCTTTTACGGAGTTGCAAAAGACCTTTGCAAGGTTGTAAAAGGCTTTTACGAGGCGGTAAAAGACCTTTACGGAGTTGTAGAAGGCTTTTACAACTGCGTAAACGCCTTTTACAAAGGGGTAGTCAGCCGATTCATGGCTGCTGTTGACAACCACATCGGGAATGAAGTGGTTAAATTTCTGCCGGGAAATCAAGGAGTCGGGGCAAGCGTCGTGCTCAAAGAGCGAGGGAGCGAGGGAGCGAGGGAGCGAGGGAGCGAGGGTAACTTACCCGCCCGGTGGTCGCGTTGTCAAGCTCGGAAATCATGGGGTGCAAACTAACGGGTGGTTGGTGAGCGTCAAGGGGAATTTTAAAAGTTTTTTGGTTTTCTGGTTTTTTGGTTACAAGGAATCTTGCCAATTAAAAAACCAAAAAAACTTTCGTTACCCCATCAGCAACTCCGCCACGCTGTCGGTGACCAGGCGGCCGGCCAGCGTCAGCGCGGCACGGTCGCCGCTGACGGTGAGCAAGCCTTCGCGGATCAGGTTTTCCAGCGCGTCCGGTTGGCCCGCCAGCAAGGTCAGCGGGACGCCCTCGCGCGTCCGCAAGCCGAGCATGATTTTTTCCGCGGTTTTCATCTTCACCGTCAGCGGCTCGAGGTCACGCGGCGGCGCGCCGGTCACGGTCAGCGCCTCGACGTAACGCCGGTTGTCGGCGAGGTTTTGCCAGCGTTGCAGGCCGACCGTCGAGCACGCGCCCGGCCCGCAGCCGAGGTAATCCTCGCCCCGCCAGTAGGCGCGGTTGTGCGCCGACTCGCGGCCCGCGCGGGCGAAGTTGGAAATCTCGTACTGCGCGTAGCCGTGCCGTGCCAGGTGTGCGGTCGTGCGCAGGAAAAACTCGCGCTCACGGTCAGTGTCAGCGCCGCCGCCGCTGGCGATGAAGTGCCGGAAAAATTCCGTGTCCTCCTCGTAGCTTAAATTGTACGCCGAGAGGTGCTCCGGCGCCAACGCGACTGCCGCTGACAGTGAGCTGGCCCACTGCGCGAAGGTCTGCCCCGGCAGCGCGTACATCAGGTCGAGGTTGAGATTGTCAAACCCGGCGGCGCGCAGGACGGCCACCGTGGCGCGGACTCCGTCGGCGTCGTGCCGCCGCCCCAGCAGGCGCAACGAGGCCGCGTCGAACGCCTGCGCGCCGAGGCTGACGCGGTTCACGCCCGCCGCGCGCAGCACCGCCGCCTTGCGCGCGCTCACCGTCAGCGGGTTGGCCTCGACCGTGAACTCGCGCGCGGCCAGCGGCCACGGCCAGCCGGCGAATAATTCCTCCAATTGCGACACGCTCAGCGCCGTCGGCGTCCCGCCGCCGAAATACACCGTCAGCGGCCGCACGTCGAAATTCGCCCGCGCCCAGCGCAGTTCCGCCAGCAGCGCCGGCACGAATCCGCGCGTCTCTGCCGGCACGTTGCGCGTCTTGAAAAACCCGCAATACGGGCAGAGGTGCGCGCAAAACGGCACGTGGATGTACAGGTGCTGAATCACGGCGCTGGTGACAAAGTTGCTAGCGGACACTTGGCCGGAGTTTAAACTCAAATCGCAAATCGCAAATCGTAAAACTCGGCAGCAGTTTGCGTTTTTTTAACAGGGAGCACCTGGAGTTCATGAAGGTTTTTAGCGAAATGCCTATTCCCGGTCTTGCCGCGCCAGTTTCCGTTCCTGCCGCAACGCCGCGACTTCCCGCGCGTAATCCAGGGAAAAATCGGCCACTGCCGATGACCAAGCCTGTTCCTCGTCGAGTCCGAATTCCCGGTAATGCCGGTACAACACCCCGGCCGCCTGCAGCACGTAATTGAACCGTTCCGCCGCGCTCCTGGCCCAAGCCGACCGCCGGGAACGGCCGCGCCGCGTCCGCTGTCCGTCACCGCGCGCGGGCGGCCGGTTAGCCGGCCCATTTATTCCAATCAACATCTTGCGCCTCCCCTAGTTAGCTGCTGAAAACCCGGGCCGGCATCACGCGGGGCAACAAAAACCCCACCGTGGATGCCAGCGGTGGGGTTTCAAATCTTGTTTCGGTTTACGATTCAACCTTCACCACCGGCGCCGGCCCGCATATTTTCGGGCGGAACAAGCCATCCGCCAAAAGGACCTGCCCTTGACGGTAACCGGCTCGACGCGGTGGTTGATTGCGTTCACGGGATTTAACATAAACACCGCCGCGGATTTGTCAATCGACGCGGTAAAAAATTCCACGGCCGGCGCGACGGTCAGCGGGCCGGGCCAATCCTTGATTTAGCGGTTTACAAAGCCGGGGCTTCGGATAAATTCAAGCGCAGGTTTATGTTTGGTTTTTCCAAGGCTTCCGCGCCCGGCAAGCGGAAAAAGAAACGCTCCAATCTGGAGTTTGATTTCATCACCGGCCCCGCGCCGGGGTCGCGTCCCGCCGCGGTGAAAAAGGCCCCGACGCTGACCATCGAGCCGGCGCCCGTTGCCCCGGCACCGGCCGCCGCGCCGCGCGACGAACCGCCGCCCGCGCCCCGTGCCGCCACCCCGCCCGCCGCCAGCCGCCCGGATTTTACCGACGTCCACCACGAACCACAACCATCCACCGAGGAACCACCAAGTATGACATCGCCGTTTAACGAACCAGCGCCCATTCGCGCCACGGAAAGCATTCGCCGGCAGAAAAAGGAACAGGCCGCCGTCAACACCATGCTCAACGGCGTGGTGATCGGCATTATCTGCGCCATCGTGTTGGTCACCATCCTGGCCGGCACCGGCAGCTACGTGCTGTGGAAGCAAATCCAGGGCCAGAGCGCGACCATCGCCCAACTGGAATCCAACACCAGCGCCCGCTTCGCCGAGTTGCAGGTCGCCTTCCAGGAGGAACACAAAAAACTGGCCGCGGTGCTCGCGCTGACCGGCCAGCAAATCCTCGACCTTAACAAGCAATTGGCCGACGCGCAAAAAACCATCGAGCTGTTGCGCCGCAGCCAGGCGCAAATCCAACGACGCCAGGACAACCAGGACCTCGCCATTGAGCGGCTGCGTTCCCGTCCAGTTCGCTAACAGTCATGTCGCTGCTGGAGCTTAAACGCCTGTTTGCGGAATGGCGGATGCGCGCGCAGCGGATTCACGACATCCTGCAACCGCCGGTTTGGTCGTCGGAGGAATGGAACGAGTTTGCCCGCGTGCTCGCCCAGGTCATCCGTCGTTATGGCAAAACCTGGGAGACCGACGGCACGGAATTCTGGGATCTGCGCTGGGAATTGCAGGGCAGCGGCGAGCTGGTCTGTCAGGTTGAGCAAATCCGCGGCAAAAAACTGTCGCTGGTCGTCGCCCAATACGGCGGCTTTGCCGATGGCACGGAAAATTACATCTGGTTTTATTGCGAATTTTCCGAAATCGGCGGCTTTCTCGGCGAGCCGTTCTGGGTGGAAGGCGCCTGGAAAGACGCGCTGTCCATGTTGCTGATGCCGCACAAGGCTTCGTCCGGGTTTTACCTCACCGGCGGCACCTCCTCGCCCGCCATGCAGCAAATGTTACTCAACGGCCCCGCCCGGGAAGCCGATGACTAGCCGTTTTTTTTAACCACCGATGAACACCGATGGACACAAATAGTTCGCGGTATCGCGTAAATTAACATCATCAGTGTCCATCCGTGTTCATCAGTGGTTAAAAAAATGCTCTCTCCCTTCGCGCCTTGGCGTCTTCGTGGCCGGAGTTAAAGTTTTAATCCTCAATCGTCACCCGCGTGCCGATGCCCACGATGTTGAAGATTTTCTCCGCCGCTGCCGGTGGCAGGCGGATGCAGCCGTGCGAGGCCGGATAACCCGGCAGCGCGCCGGCGTGCAGGCCCACCGCGCCGCAGTTCAGCCGCAGGAAAAACGGCATCGGCGCGTTGTTGTAAATGGTCGAGCGCCAGTCGGCGTGTTTGTTGGTGATGATGAACTCGCCGCGCGGCGTCTCAAAGTCCTTGGCGCCGGTGGAAACGGCGACCCGCAACCACACCTCGCCGCGCCGCGTCACGGTGACGCGCTGCCGGCCCAGGGAAACCCGGATGGCATACGGATAATCCGCCGGGTCGGGGCTTTTGCCGAGCAGCAGGCGGATGACGGCGGGGTGCCGGTTCTCGCACGCGAGGTACACGGCGGGCGAGCCGTGACGCTTGGTCTCGCGGAATTTTTTCGCGCCGCTCGCTAACAACAGTTTCGCCATTTCCAGGTCGCCGCGTCCGGCGGCCAGCATCAGCGGGGTCACGCCGGAATCTCGCCTCAAATAATAAGCCAGGGTTTTGTCGCTGACGGTGGCGAGGAAGTCCTTGCTCGCCGGCGCGCGGGCCACGGCGTCAACGTCAGCGCCCGCCGCCAGCAGTTTTCCCGCCAGCGCGCGGTCACCGGCAGCGGCGGCCCAGACGACGGGCGGCTGGCCCTGGATGCCGTGCTCGTCCGGCACCGCGCCCGCCTGCAACAGGGCGCGAATGACGGGGACGCTGTTGCTCACCGCCAGCGGCGCGCGACCGTCAGCGGCGGCGCGATTGACCGCGGTGCCGTTGCCTAGCAAATAATCAACCGCCGCCAGGTCGCCAGCGGCGGCGGCCAGCCGCAGCGGGGTGCGGCCCTCGGCGTCAGGCTGGTTGAGGTCCGCGCCGTGTGCGCGGAGAAAATCCGCTGCGGCTGTTTGGCCGGCGCCGACCGCGGCGGCCACCGCGGTCACCCCGTCAGCGTCAGCGGCGTTCACATCCAGGCCGGCCTGCAACAACAGCCGCAAAGTTTCCACGTCGCCCGCCCGCGCCGTCTGCGCCAGCGCCGCCACGGTCAGCGGCGTCCCCCGCTCCGCCAGCGCGCGGGCGGCCTGCCGCTGCTTGCTCTGGCACGCCGCCAGTGACAAGCACAGCGCCAGCAAGCCGCTGACCGTGAGGAGTCTCATGCGCGGCTGATGTTATCCGCTTTTCAAAATCCTGCAATCCGCTAACTGTGGGGAGATGCCAGCTACGTTTCTAAACATCGTAACCATCGGACGCTTGTTGATATTGGCGCTGATAATTATCTACTTATGGCGTTCCGATGCTTATAAGCGTCCAGCCATGCGCGAAGCCAAGCCATTTTTGATAGTACCGCTGGTAATCGCCATCGGCTGCTTATGGTGGGTGCCAAGATGGTGGTCCTGGTTGGCGTTTGGCATATGTGTGCTGATTGTTTGTTATGTCCGGTATTTTTTCCGCGACCCCGAGCGCACGCCGCCCGCTGACCGTGACGCCATCGTCAGCGCCGCCGACGGGAAGGTGATTTTCGTGGATGAAGTCGAGGAGCCGTCCTACACGCGGCAAAAGATGAAGCGCGTCGCGGTGTTTTTGTCGGTGTTCGACGTGCATATCAATCGCTTGCCATACGACGGCACGATTAAGAAAATCACGCATCAGCCGGGCAAGTTCCTCGACGCGCGCGTGCCGGACATCGACGTGCAAAACGAGGCGATGAACTGGCTGGTTGCCACTGACCGTGGCGACATGGTCATCCGCCAAATCGCCGGCCTCATCGCCCGCCGCATCGTCGCGTGGGCGCAGGAGGGCGACACGCTGACGGTGGGCGAGCGCTTCGGCATGATTCGCTTCGGCTCGCGCACGGATGTTTATCTGCCATTGGATTGCGAGGTGCTGGTCAAGCCCGGCGAGCGGGTAAAGGGCGGGCTGACGGTCATCGCCCGCTGGCCGCGCCGCTGACGATGGAGCCTTTATGAAAGAAGAAAACAAGATGGTCTATCTGCTGCCGAATTTGATGACGGCGGGCAATTTGTTTTTCGGCTTCACCGCCATCCTGAACATCTTCGAGGGTACCATCCACCGCACCGCCGAGGCGGGCGACTGGACGCAATATTACCAATTCAGTTTGTACTGCATCATCGGCGCGTTCATTTGCGACATGCTGGACGGGCGGCTGGCGCGGCTCGGCGGCACGGAAAGCCCGTTCGGGCGCGAGTTCGACTCGCTGGCCGACATCGTGTCGTTCGGCCTCGCGCCGGCGCTGCTGATGTTCAAAATCGTGCTGTCGGAAATGCCCAACCGCATCGGCTGGCCGATTGCGTTCATTTATCTCGCCTGCGGCGCGCTGCGATTGGCGCGGTTCAACGTGTTATCCGCCAACCCGGACAAAAAGAGCCTGCAAGATTTCACCGGCTTCCCGATTCCGGCGGCGGCGGGCCTGATCGCCTCCATCACCCTGGTGCTGCTGAACATTTACGGCCAGGAGCGCGAAATCGGCGCGTGGAAATATTTCCTGGCGGCGCTGATGCTGTTCCTCAGCTACATGATGTTCAGCAAGGTCCGCTACCCGAGTTTCAAGGCGCTGGACTGGCGCGCGCAGTTGTCGGTGCCGCGGCTGCTGGCGTATGTGGTGGTGATCGGCGTGGTGCTTATCTTTTACCGCTACGCGCTGGCGGTGTTGTTCGCGGGCTATTTGTTTTACGGCTTCGCGCGCCCTTACATTTCCAAAAGCTGGCGACAGGATCTCGGCGATGAGGAGGAAGACGAATGCAAGCCGGGCAGCTAATCACGGCCACCTCAGCGGTACAAATCCTCCTGGTGCTGGCGCCGCGACTCTAGCAACTCTTCCCGCTTTTTTTCCGCCGCGCGCCGTTGGTTGGCCGCCTCGGCGTCGGTTTGCGTCATTTGGTCAACTTGCTCCCTGACCCGCGGATTGAGGAACAACTCCACGCGGCGAAAAATGCCGTCCTCATCCTGGTAAAATTTCGGACGGTAAACGCAGTACTTCCGCGGCGCGGCTGGCTCCTCCGGCCTGGCATCAAGGGCCGGCAAATCGGTGACGTCGGGAATGATGACTTGCCGCTGACCGTCGCCCACCGGTTGCAGGATTGCCGGATCCGGGCCGGGCCGGTCAATCTCGCGATAGGACACAAAGACATGGTCCACCGGCTGGGCGCTGACCAGCAGTTCCTTGGCCTTGGCCGGCGGCGCGAAATCATCCGCCGTCAGCGGCCCGCGGATTTTGTCGGCGAGCACGAAATTCCATTCGGCGGGGTCGCCGTAACGTGTTGCTTCCGACTCCAGGGTGTTGCTGAAACGGTCCAACCTCGAGGCGCGCCAGCCCAGATAATCACCGCTGCGTAGCCATTCCACCGTGGCCGGCAACCAAAAACCGCCGGGCACCCAGACCCACTGGCGCTGACCGCCGTCCCCGTCGCGCCTGGTCCAGTAACCGTAATGGTCGGTCATCCACGAACCACGGTCAGCGCCCTGCCAAGTCCAGCCGTAATCCGTGTAAACCCACTGACCGTCGCGATAGGGCGCCCAGCCATCCCGCTGTTCGGGCCGGTAATCAAACTTGTGCGTCGCGCTGGCCTGCCAGGTGCCCGTGTCCTTGAAGGCGTCGATGACATAATCGAAGTCCACCCGCGGCTGTACCGCGCCAACCACCCCGCCAAACGCCAGAAACCACCCCACACAAACAACTAATCGCATTTCCTCATCATTAGCGCCGCTCCGGTCAAACACAACGATTAAGCCGGCGTTTTTGTTACAATTGCGTGACACCACCTGCTCCCCGGGGGGAGAATTCCGGCCACGAAGACGCGAAGAAATTTGCACCACGAAGACACCAAGGCACGAAGGCTTTGTTCAAATAAACCTTCGTGCCTTGGTGTCTTCGTGGTGCAAATTTTTTTAGAACTGATGGCGATAGCCCGCTGACAGTCCCCAGGGTTTGTCGTACTTGTCGCCGAAGGAGGCTTCGTAGTCGAGGTGGAGTTGATTGTCAGCGTCGAGTTGCCAGATAATACCGCCGCCTACTTCCGCTCTGGCACCGTCAGTGTTGGCGCGGGTGTGTTGGTAGCCGTTTCTGATGGTGCCGCCGCTGCTGATGGTTTCGACGCCGCTGACCTTGATGTAGGGTTGTAACGCGCCGCTGTTGGTGAGTTTGATGGTGCGGCCAAACACGCTGCCGATGCGGAGTTGCAGGGCGTCGAGGTCTTGGACGCTGATGGTCATGGGACCGGCGGTGTAATCCTCAGCGAGGATGTGGAGGTAGTTTACTTGGAACTGGGGTTCCACAAACCAACCATCGGTGAAGGTGAACTTGTTACCGATTTCGAGGCTGCCGCCGAGGTTCACGTCGCTGTAGCTGGCGGTGAGTTGGGTGTTGCCGTAAGGGGCTTTCAGGTTGTTGTTGACACTGGCAGCCTTGAAAGTGGTATCTATATAGAAGCCGCTGGCGTGTAACCACGTGGCGTAGAGGCCGCCGTAGTAGGAGTTGATCTCACCGTCAGCGCCGGGGGTGCGGTAGTCGAGGTCGCTGCGGCCGTAGCCGGCATAGACGCCGAGGTAGAGGTCACTGTCAGCGCTGATGGTGAACTTGTGATCGGTGCCGAGATCCACGCCGTAGATGAGTTGTTCGTAGGCTTTGCCTGATACT
>JAISDC010000205.1 GCA_031265105.1 Verrucomicrobiales bacterium | reverse complement strand
CGCTGAACGCTGAACGCTGAACGCTGAACGCTGAACGCTGAACGCTGAACGCTGAACGCTGAACGCTGAACGCTGAACGCTGAACGCTGAACGCTGAACGCTGAACGCACAAGGCGCGGCGTGATCGGTGCTTTGATTTTTGCGTTCATTATCAGCGCCAATATAAATATCCCATATGACCCGTCAAGGGATAAATCTTAATTATTGTAATTATATTTCGAAGATTACTTGGAACGCAAAACTTCGTGCCTTGGTGTCTTGGTGGTGAAAATTTAACTATCATTCCCAGCGAGCAACATCATGGCATGACCGGGAGCGCCGGCATCCAGCCGGCTGTGCTGACGCCGACATCCGGCTAGAAGCCGGCGCTCCCAGTGGCTAGCGGGCGAGACGCCCGCGCTCCATAGTTAGCCCCGAAGGGGCGGCCGCATAACAGCCTGGGGCAACGCCCCAGGTTTAGTTAAGGTGGCGGGGGTAGCCCTGTAGGGGCGGTGCAAAGTACCGGGGGGATGCGTCGCCCCTACAGGGCTAACCCTTCGACCCTAATAAAACCTAGGGCGTTGCCCTAGGCTGTTATGCCACCGCCCCGTTGGGGCTAAAACTGGGAGCGGGCGGGACGCCCGCGCTCCATAGATCCTTCGACTGCGCCGCTACACGGCTGCGCTCAGGATGACGAGGGGAGTAGGCGTTACGCGTACAAATGCGCTCTTCGTGCCTTCGTGGTGTAAATTTTTTTAGCGCGGATTTTATACCGCGCCGCATTTTTATGTTGTCATTGCGCGGCCTGCGGATAAATTGCTTTAGCGGTAAGGCTTTACAGCTATGGGCAAGCAAGCTTTTACACTGATTGAGTTAATGGTGGTCGTTTCCATCATAGTCATGCTGGCGGCGTTTGGCGGACTGGCGGTTCGCAATCTCGGCAGCGGCGCGCGCTTGACCACGGACAGCGCCAAGCTGATGGGCTGGATCCAGTTGGCGCGCGATCAGGCCATTACTTCCCAACACCCGACCGCGCTCGTGCTGCTCACTTCGCCCGCCACGTCGGACGCCGCCTGGCGCGCCCTGACGATTCTCGAATACCAACCGCCGCCCGCCGCCGCGCTCGCCGCTGACAGTGCCGGCACCTGGACACAAATTTCCCGCTGGAACTTGCTTTCCGCCGGCGTGCTCATCGACCATGACACCACCGACAGCAACGACCAGCCGCTGAACGTGTGGCAAACCAACGCCTCGCCGCTGGTGGACACGCTGGACGGCTCCGCCGGGCGCGGCGACTTGCGTTACCTGCGCGAAAAGCTCAACCCGCGCGCCGATTACCAGTACATCGTGTTCCTCGGCAACGGCGCGATTTACCGCGACCACGACGGCGTGCCCGAGCCGCCGTACCGCATCCGGCTGGTCGAGGGCATCCTGCGCGGCAACGACATCCAATACACCAATCGCAAGGACGGCCAGCCCGCCAATTTTTGCGAAATCCTGCTCAACGGCCAGACCGGCCAGATGCAGTTGATACGACCGGAGCGCGCGCCATGAACCGTCACCGTCAGCCTCCCGCCCGTCGGCCGCGGCGCGGTTTCTCCCTGGTGGAAATCGTGGTCGCCATGGCCATCGTCACGTTCGCCCTCACCGCCGTGTTCGGCCTTGTGGCGCTGGCGTTGCAAAGCACCCGCTCCTCCGCCGCCGACGATGTGGTCGCGTTCATGAGCCAGAGCCTGTCAACCCAATATCGCCAACAAAAATATACCGGCAACGGCGCTACTAACAACAACAGCGACGATCCCAATAATTTTTTCGGCCCCGGCGGCGCGGCGCTGGTGTTTTACCGCTACTTTGACGCGCAGGGCACGCCGTTCTGCGACGCTGACGGTGTCCCCATCGAGGACGAGACCGAGTCCATCCCCGTCGCTGACGGTGAGCGCGCGGTCGTTTACGTCTGCGAAATTTCCATCCGCGAAAACCCCGCCCTGGACCAAATCCTCACCGACAGCGGCGCGCGCTTCAGCGGCACGGTCACCGTCAGTTCCCAAATCCGCCAGTTGCAGTTCCGGTTTTTTCGCGTGCTCGGCAAGGACGACACGGCCACGGGCGGCAACCGCAAACCCGTCGCCGTCATCGTCAGCGGCCTGGCCAAATTCGACGACCCGTTATGAAGCCGCGCCGTCCAGCCACATCGTCCGCGTTCACCCTGGTGGAAATCCTGGTGGCGGTGACGATTTTGTCCGTCCTCGTCGCCCTGCTCGCCAGCATCATGGGCAGCGTGCAGCAAATGTGGCTGCAAATCGACGCCCAAAACCAGCGCCAGGCCAACGGGCGGCTGCTCATCAGCTTCATCGCCAACGAACTGCAAACCGCCGCCATCCCGCGCCTCCCCGCCCCCGCCGCGCTCATCAACAGCGGCACCGCGCCCATCGACACCCCTGGCCTGCAATTCGTCGTCAACGTCGGCGCCGGCGACGACACCGCCCGCGTGACCATCGACCGCCAGTTCCTGCGCCCGCACGCGATGTTCTGGCAGGCGCCCGCCGCCGCCACCAAGACCCTCGGCAACGTCACCGAACTGGGCTACTTCGTCCGCTGGGACACCGACACCAAGCCCGGCCGCCTGCTCGCCCAACTGTGCCGGTTCCAAATCGACCCCGCTGACAGTCCCGCCGCCACGGAAACCGACGCGAATTATAAGATTTACAACACCGTCAGCGGCACCAGCGGCGCAGAATGGCTCACCGCCGACCTCATCAACGAGGTCGCCCCCGGCTCCGCCGATTTGGATAAAAATTACAAGGGGGTCTTCGCCGACAATGTGCTCGCCCTGTGGATTCGCTGCCTCGACGCCGACGGCGAGCCGATCACCCGCGACATCGCCGGCCGCGCCACCGACTACGCCTTCGACTCTAACTGGGGATTTATCGACAGCCGCGACCGCCGGCACCCCGCCCCCTGCCTGCCGCCGATGGTCGAGATCGCCATCGTCACCGTCGATTCCCGCACCGCGCTGCGCCTCACCGACAGCGACCGGGCGGACATGCAGAGCTATCTGGACGCCGCCGACAACCCGCGCTTCTTCTGGCGCGACCTGAACAATTTCGTCGAGCACCTGCCGCCGCACCTCAAGTCCGGCGCGCGGGTTTTTTCAACCGTAACCAAACTGCCCAATGCAAACTAACTTAATCAATTCCCCTGCGGTTAATAATTCCCCTGCTGTGCAAGGGTGGCCGCGCAACGGGCAGGAGCAGCGTTGCAAATTCCAAACTCCAAATTCCAAACGCCAATTAATCTCCAAGCTCCAAAAATCGAAACGCCCAAAAAAGAACGCTGAACTACCCCGTCTGCCTGCGCAGACACCCCTTCACGGAAGGGGAATTAGCTCACGCTCCAATCCAGCCTGTTCCATATTTCTCCCGCTCAGCGATTCCCCTTCCGTGAAGGGGTGGCCGCGCAGCGGACGGGGTAGTTCAGCGTCAGTTTGGAATTTCGATTTTGAGTATTGGAAATTAATTGGAGCTTGGAATTTGGCGCTTGGAATTTGTAACGCTTCACGGCAGGGAAGTTTTCCCGCCGCCCGCTCCCGCTCCCGCGGCATCGCGTTGCTCACCACCCTCGCCATCCTCACGCTGGCGACCATCCTCATCGTCGGCATGTTGCAGGTCTCCCGCGTCAACCGCGCCATCGCCCACCGCAACAACCAGAACCTGCAAGCCACGCAATTGTCCCAGATGGCGCTCGAGCAGGCCACCGCCACCATCCGCGCCGCCATCACCGAGGGCAGCGGCACCGGTAAAATCTGGGCCTCGCAGCCCGGCCGCATCACCGTCGTGGACGCCGGCAACGGCAACACCGCGTTTTATCCGCTCTACTCCACCGCCACCGTCAGCGGTGACCACACCGTCACCGACCTCAACGCCCCGAACTTCAACGGCGTCCATCCCATCATCAGCGGCTCCTCCACCATGGCCGAAAGCGGCACCGCCCCGCGCATCACCGCCCAGTGGGTCAACATTCTCGAAGACCCCGAGGTCGTCGCCAGCGACACCAACAAACTCATCGGCCGCTACGCCTTCTGGGTGGACGATGAAACCACCAAAATCAACATCAACACCGCCGACGGCGGCTTGAAATACACCGGCAGCAGCTACGGCGCCGGCACCCCGGCCGAAGTCAACCTCGCCGCGGTCTTCGACAGCGCCGCTGACGTTGATCTGATCACCGACCGCAGCGGCATCCGCAACGGCACCGTCGCGCGCGCCTTCAACAACAGCAGCGAATTACTCACCCTCAGCGGCAGCGCCAGCACCGGCTTCCGGGACGCCTGGCACCGGCACTACGGCGACCTCACCCACTACAACCGCGCGCCGGAAATCAATATTTTCCACGAGCCGAGGATTTATCTGGTCACCACCATTGTCGGCCCGGCGAAAGGCGCCACTGGCGGCATGCCCCCTTTCCCGCAGAATACTTCATACAATTCCCCGGCCCAAAGCATGGCGGTCATGGGCATCAACGACTTCACCGCCAGCGGCCCGATTTTGCAACCGCGCAGCAGCGCTGACGGACAACTGCTGCTCAGTAGCGCCAAGGCCATGATTGAGGGGTATTACGAAAACATCTCCGGTTTTTCCGCGCCGCTGGTGTCGGTTTATCCCAGCAGCGGCCGCTATGAAAACCTCATATCGAACGATCAAGATCCCGTCTGTGCGCATGGCGTGGTCAACGGCAATCAATTGCCGTGGTTTGTGCCGTTCACCAACGATGCCGCCGGCACGCCGAAATTTTTTCCCGACCGGATCAGGGGCAAGGTCCGCGCCGACTTCAGCCAGTCGCGCGTTATCTTTCCGCAGGAGCATATAGTCGGCCAGAACAAGCCAAACTCCCCATGGGGGTTTGCGGCCATACCGGTCAACAGCAGCGGCGGGGCCAACCTTAACGACATTACAGGTCAACTTGACTATCCGTTGCCGCAGTTTTTTGCCTTCAACCACGTCGTGGCAAGCGATCAGGGCAATTCCACCTGGGCGCACTACCCGATGCCGCTTTACAACGGCTACCGCTCCACGACGCAGGGGGCCTTCAGTGACAATTACATGATCGGCCACCGCATCGCGCAGTATTTGAAAGGCTACGACAGCCGGGCCAACGCGCTTGACTGGCCGCGGCTGGCCGGCTCCGGCGCCTCGGGCCGGGACGCTTTCGCCGATAAATATACCGACCGGCAGATTGACAGCATCGCGTTGCAAATCGTGGATTTATTCAGCAACCGCCTTTATCCTGATTTTCTAATAGTCGGCGGTCGCGGGCAGACCACCGCCGGTTCTTCCAATCAATTATTGCTGCCCAGAGGCTACCTCAGCGGCGAACCGGTCGCGGGAGTCGGGCGCAGCCCGCAAGCCACCGCCGTCAAGCTGGAGGCGACCACGCGCATGAATCAGCGTGAAAATTTAGGCGCGACCGAGAATGAGCGCTGTCTGTTCGACGTGCCTGAACTGCGGTTGCGCATTACCGTGGAATTCACTTTACCCAAGTTATTTGACGGCTATGCCATTGACCGCGACATGGGCAGAGTGTCCGGCGCCAATGCCTGGCTGAAAAATAATTTGTGGCAATTTGGCGATAACCTCTCAATGTTCGACGGTGCAGCACAGGTGCTCGTCTCCATGCTCAATATGCAGGATGTGCCGATGTTAAAGTATCTGAGCCGGAAAATCACCACCACGGATAAAGACGGTAATCCCTCAGAAGCTCAAATCACGTCACTGGGTCTCGGCGAGCCGTTGAAGGACTACGGGTATTTCTCCCTTTCGTCCCAAGACACAACTATCGGCGGGCCGGCCATGCTGGGTGGTTTTTGGTCAAATCAAATGCTGCAGGTTGATATTATCGCTGATGATGACGAAGGCAACGAGGTCTTAATTCCAAACAGCTTTGACCTGACTGGCTGCTCCTGGGTCGCAAAGGATCCCAATCCGCAAGCTAGCGAGCTGCTAGCCGGCATCACTCAGTTAACCAACATTCCCTTGCATGCCTATGCCGCCAACATGTTGGTAAACTGGACGGAAACCAGAGGTTCCGGTCCGAACGATCAGTCCACCGCCAAATACCCGCAATACATTAAAGAGGTTTTGCAAGAGGTTTTGCCGCGCATATTGGATCCCGGTACCTCCTTCGACAGCAGCGGCGAATGGGTCACCCCGGTATTTCAAATGGAACGCTTTTGGTCGGTGCCCAGCCTCAGCAGCAACGCCAACGACTGGCGCCCCGGCATGGCTAAAAAAGCCTGCAATGTTTACGGCAATGTCTTTTATCCGGGCGCGGCGATGAGAAATGTAACCTACAACGAAGTCATTCAAAAATTGAAAGCCTCGCCCGATCCGGTAATCCTCGATAACAACCCCGCCATCAAAAAAATCTTCGACCGCTACGGCAGCAGCAGCAAGGCCGGCATTTCCCGCTGGATACGGGAACCTAACAACTACTACGGCCTCGGTCTCACCGCCAAATCCATTCGCGTGCACGGCGGCATCGCCATTTGGTCGTTTATCGAAAAAACCCCGCTGGACAGCGTGCGCGGCCCGTATTTCACGGGGGAGGTGTTGGATGCCAACATCAGCGGCTTTGACGCCAACGCCCGTAACCGTGTGTTGGCCGCGGTCATCCCGTTTGACCTGACCATTCCCATTGATTACGCGGACGAAACCACCGTGACACAAACCCGCGCTGTGGATGACCCGCTGGCCAACAAATTCACCGCCAACTGGCAGCTAAGGGCCAATAGCAATGTGCTGAATTGGGAACCGCCGGCGACATCCAACGGCCGCTCCGCCTTTCAGCCGGCTTATCTCACCAGCAGCGCCGTGACCGCCGCCTGGTCGCCCACCGTCAGCGGCAGCGCCATGCCGAAAATCGCCCGCTTCCCCAACACCGGATTTTTGCAATTCATCCACACCGGCATCATGCCGGACGCTTACATCAATCCGGCGGAAATCAGCGCCAACACTTATCTCGCCTCCGGCTCCGGCACGCCGTATCGCACGCTCAGCTTTGCCGAAAGCGGCCCGTCCCAACGCGGCTATCCCGACTGGGCCATGCTGGATCTGTTCACCGTGCCCGCCACGTTGCAACCGGTCACCGACGACGCGCCGGCAATGACCGCCGATTCTTACCGCACCCTGCCGGCGCAAAATCGCAAACCATCCGACGGCGGCGGCAGATTGCTTGAGCCGATTTATCTCACTTACGGCGGCGCCACCAGCGGGCGCATCAATCCCAACGCCGAATTGATCACCTACGACACCGACCCGGAACGCGCCGGTGCCGCCGCCACGCCCATTTACCGCACCCTGCCGCTGCAAGCCTTGTTCCAGGGCGTGGCCACTTCCGTGCTCAGCCAGGCGGCCTATGGTGTCGCGCCTATTCCGGCGCCAGGCGGCCGCCTCGGCGCCAGCGAGGCCAATCAAATCGCCACGGCCATCCTGCGCTATCAAAACACCAATCGTCCCTACATTTTGCAGGGCGAAATCGCCAACGTCAGCGGCGCCGGCGTGGCCAATTACCATGAGGAAGTCATCCGCCAGGTAGTCGGCAACCTCACCACCCGCAGCAACACCTTCTCCGTCTGGACCGTCGCCCAGAGCATCAAAAAATCCACGGCCAACCTTGACTCCAACCCTGCCGAGTATGAAACCGGCGACGCCATCACCGGCGAGGTGCGGATGCATTACCTCATCGAACGCTACATCCACACCGGCGATAGTCCCGTCGCCGGCAACCTCATCAACAGCGGCACCGACCGTTATCCCGGCACCCAGGATGACGAAGTGGACAACGAGACCGTCAGCGCCAGCGGTACCGGGCGCAACCTGCCGAAATTCAGCCGTTATCCCCTGCCCTACCGATACCGCGTCGTTTACGCCGAGAAAATCACCGACTGACCCAAAGCGCCTTGGGCCACAGCGAGCACGGAGCCGACACAGGGAACCACAACGATTTTATTAAATCAAAAAATCAACCCCGCGCTGCTCTGTGCCTGCCCTGTGTCCCTCCGTGACCAACAAAAAAATCTCCGCGCCTCCGCGTCTCCGCGGTTAAATGTTGTTTAAAAAAACACTCCGGCCCTATTCAATCACTTCCACCGGCGTGCCGCGGGTGACGGCGTTGAGCACTTTGATGGCGTTCCAATTGGCCAGCCGGAAGCAACCGTGCGAGCCGCTGCGGGAAATTTCCATCGGGTCGGGCGTGCCGTGGATGCCGTAGCCCGGCAGCGACAGGCTCACCCAGGCCAGCCCGACCGGATTGTTCGGGCCGGGCGGGATAATCAGCTTCGAGGTGATGCCCTCGCGCTCCGCCGCGGTCTTGAGCACCTCGGGATTGAACGTGTAATTCGGGTTCAGCGCGCCGGTCACCACCGTCAGTTGCCCGTTCGGCCGCTTGTTTTTGTCGGCGGCGATGGAGCACGGAAAACAGGCTTGCAACCGGCCGTGGCGGTCGTACAGCAGCATGGTGGTCTCGCTGAGGATGATGGTGATTTTGCTCGCCCGCGTGACGGGGACGGACGGCTCGAGATTAGGCACGGTGACGATGACGCCCGCTGACAGTGACGCGAGGCCCGGGTTGAGCTGGCGCATGAAGGCCGCGCTGGAGTGGAATTTGCCGGCCAGCATTTCCCAGCCGTTTTTGTAACCGAGGAACCCGGCCTTCGCCTTGTCGCGCCACGCGGCGGGCGGCGGCGCGATTTGCGCCAAATCCGCGGCGCTGACGGTGTACAACATGAACGGCCGCTCCGGCGCGCCCAGGGCCAGGCGGGTTTCAAGATCCAGCGTGCCGGTCACCGGCAGGCCGCGCGCTTTCTGATATTGGACGATGGAGCGTTTGCTGCGCATACCGAAATTACCGTCAATCGTGCCGCAGGAAAAATTCTCCCGTTCCATCCGCACCTGCCAGACGGCGTAATCCATGGCCGTGACCGGCGCGGTCAGCGGCGGCGGCAATGGTTCGGGCGCGGTCGCCGGCTCCGCTGACGGTGTGGAGTCGTCCGGCGCGGGCGACGGGGTCGGCGGCGATTCCGCGCCCGCCGCCGGCGCTGACGGTGCCGGTTCCGCCAACGGCGGCGCTGACAATGATTGCGGCGCAACCGGCGGCGGTATTTTTTCCCCGACCGCGCGGGATGGTGACGGCGCGTGTACTTGCGCCGTTACTTTTTTTTTACGCCGGAGTCAGTGTCAGCGGCGGGGGAGAATACTTCCGCGTCGGGATTTTCCCGCGCGAGTTTTTGCGCCTTGGCGGCGATGCTCTGATGGCGGTCGCGCTCCTGATTAAAAAAATAAAAACCAGCCACCGCCAGCGCCGCGAACACCAGCAGCGCCACCGTCAACCACGGCGCGCGCGACGCCGACCGTCCACGGCGGGAACCGCCGGAGGAAGCGCGTCGTTTGGTGTGGCGTGGAGGCATGGAAGGATTATGCAAGGCGCCAAAGTTAAGTCAACGGGCAGAATCAGGAACTCAGAGCTTCCGCAATTTTTAATTTCTAATTCTCAATTTTAAATTTCCTCAATACACATCCCGCGCGTAGCGCCGCTCGTCCTTCATCAGCGTCTGGCTGACATATTCATTCGCCGCCGCCGGTGCCAGCCCGCCGTGTTGCCGCGCGATGTCAAGCAGCGCCTGATGCACGTCCTTGGCCATGCGCTTGGCGTCGCCGCACACATAGAAATACGCGCCATCTTGCAGCCAGCGCCAGAGTTCCGCGCCGTGTTCGCGCAGGCGGTCCTGGACGTAAATCTTGTGCGCCTGGTCGCGGGAAAACGCGGTGTCGAGCCTGGTCAGCAAGCCGCGCCGGCGCCACGCCTCGAATTCCTCCTCGTACAGGAAATCGGTCGCCCGGTGCTGGTCACCGAACAACAGCCAGTTGCGGCCCGTCGCGCCGCGAGTCTCGCGCTCCTCCAGAAAAGCGCGAAACGGCGCGATGCCGGTGCCGGGACCGACCATGATGACCGAAGTCGTGTCAGCGTCAGGGAGCTTGAAATGCTTGTTCGGCGTCAGGAACACCGGCAGCGCGTTCACCCTCAGCGGCGCGTCGTCCGCGAGAAAGCCTGAGCACAACCCCTTTTTGTCACGCCCGCGCGCGTGGTAGCGGATCACCGCGACGGTCAGGTGCGCTTCATCGGGATGCTTCGCCTGGCTGGACGCAATCGAGTACAAGCGCGGATTCACGCGACTGAGGCTGGCCGTCAGTTCCGCCGCGGTGAAGCTGGCGCCGGGAAATTCGTCGAGCACGTCCAGGCAATCGCGCGGGTAAATATAATCGCCCAGCGCCTCATCGTTGCCGCTGATGGTGAGCAACTGTTCCTTCTGCCGCCCGGCGGGCAACCGTTCCGCCACCGCCCGAACAAACTTTTTGTTCACCCGGTTCAGGGTCACGTCCTCCCGCAACACCCGGCGCAACGGCTTGGTCCGGCCGTCCGGTTGCGCGAGGCCAGCGTCAGCGTCCAGGCCGAGTCTGGCAATCAATTGCTCAACCAGGGCCGGCGGATTTTGCGGAAACACGCCGAGTGAATAGCCGGGCTGATAGCGCAGCCCGCTGCCGGCCAGATTGATGACGAAATGCCGCGTGTCCTTGGCGGAACCGAGCTTGCTCAACGGCCGGTTTTCGGTAATGGCCGCCAGAAATGGGTTGTTTTTGTTGTACGGGACGACAGGTGCTGCTTCACTCATAAATTATTCTATCGGCATGAAAAGTTGGGCAAATAGCTTGGCAACTGCCCGCGCCCGCGTCAAAGATTTTTTCGCTCGCGAATACATAACCATTGTGACTGTTGGCGCGTTATCGTTGCCATCGTTGCTTCTTCTTTGTTCGCGCCGGCATTTGGTGCCGTATCATCTCTGTTGCGGCAAGATGTTTTATGACCATGCTTGCATGATGAATTTTATTACGTAGCATGGATATTTTCTGCGGCAGAAAGCATTGTATGGAAATGAATGATTACACAGCGGAATTCCAGCATGGGGACTGTTTGGACATCCTGCGCGATTTTCCTGCCGGCAAATTTGATTTGATCTTTACCTCGCCGCCATACGCGGATAGCCGACTTAAAACTTACGGTGGCATCAAACCGGACGAATATGTCGGTTGGTTTCTGAAGCGTGCCGAGGAATTTCGCCGAGTATTATCGGATACGGGTTCCTTTGTCCTGAATATCAAGGAAAAAGTGGTAAACGGAGAACGTCATACCTATGTATTGGAGCTTATTTTGGCTTTGCGCCAACAAGGCTGGCTATGGACAGAAGAATACATCTGGCATAAAAAAAACTGTCATCCGGGAAAATGGCCCAATCGCTTCCGGGATGCTTGGGAGCGTTGCTTGCACTTTACCAAGCGCAAAGATTTCAAGATGTTCCAGGAAGAAGTGATGGTGCCTATGGGTAATTGGCATAAAAACCGTTTGCGTCGTCTGGGAGAAAATGACGTCATTCGGTTTGATTCCAAAGTAGGCAGTGGTTTCGGCAAAAACATTGCCAACTGGCTTGGTCGGGATAAGGCTTATCCCAGCAATGTCATTCATCTGGCAACGGAATGCGGCAACAAAAATCATAGCGCGTCATTTCCGCTGGCCTTGCCAGAATGGTTTATCAAGTTATTCACCAGGGAAGGAGATTGGGTGTTAGATCCCTTTGTGGGTTCAGGGACCACCTGTGAGGCGGCTGCCCGTCTCGCACGGCATTCCGTAGGGATTGACATCGTGCGAGAATACGTTGACTTAGCGCGCAGTCATGCGTCCCAATATTCCGGCATGAGATTATTGGACAAAACCGCGACTTATGGAAAAACTAAAAGAAAAAGAGCTAACGGCATTCATTGAAACCATCATTGAAGTATTTCATAAACGCCGGATTGAAAGCCTCGGTGAGATTAGCCTGAAACGAATTTTACAACGGAAAAATCCATATCTGTTTCGCGCTAAGAACATCATTACTGCCGAAGAATTGGTCAGGGGAATTCTTGATGCGCATCTTTCCTCACAGGAAGAAGCAATTTTTGGCACGGTGCTGGAATCACTGGCGGTTTACGTTGCCGGCAAAGTTTATCAAGGTAAAAAATCCTCCTCGGAGGGTATTGATTTGGAATTTGAAGCGAATGACGTGCTATACTTGGTTTCTATCAAATCAGGCCCCAATTGGGGCAACAGCAGCCAGCTTGCCCGCATGCGAGACAATTTCAAACGGGCGAGAAAAATCCTGGGCACCAACACTGCCAAAAGGAATATTGCATGCGTCAACGGCTGTTGTTACGGGCGGACCGGCCATGCGGAGCAAGGAGATTATCTCAAATTGTGCGGCAAGGAATTCTGGAAATTAATCTCCGGTTCGGACACCTTATTTCTGGAAATCATCAAACCCTTGGGCTTCAAGGCCAAGGAAAAGAACGAACTGTTCCAAGCCGATTACGCGGCTGCCATTAACAAATTTGTCAGGGAATTTACCGTGGAATACTGTGATGACGACGGTAGAATTCTGTGGGAAAAAATTATCAAATTGAACTCCTGCCGGGAACAATGCGACGCTGGCAACTGATTATAATCTATGCGTTGCGATCCGGAGTGAACCCGCCATTAGCGACTTGCCAGGATTAGAAAAAAGCGGATGATGGCGGGGTGCATGAAAATCGCGTTGATTGGTTACGGGATTATCGGCCGGGCATGGAGCGAGCATTATATCGCTGACGGTCACGAACTGCGGATTTGGAACCGGACGCCGAAAGACGTGCCGCATTTTGTCAGGGATTTGGGCGCGGCGGTCCGCGCCGCGGAAGTGGCGCACATGGTCATCGCCGACCCGCCGGCCATCAGGTCGGTGTTGCCGGAGTTGTTGAAAAACCTCTCGCCGTCCGCGCTGGTCATCCAATCGTCCACCATCTCGCCGGCAGCGTCGGACGAATTTCTCGCGGCGGTGACCGGCAGCGGCGCGGCCTATGTGGAGGCGCCGTTCACCGGCAGCAAAGTGGCGGCGGAGCGCCGGGAAAACGTGTTTTTCCTCGGCGGCGACAAACACGACAAGACGCGGGCGGAGGTGGTGTTGCGGTCGCTGGGCAAAAATTTCTTCGACATGGGCGCCAACCGGCAGGCGTGCGCCATCAAGCTGGCGATGAACCTGCAAATCGCGGCAATTTCCCAGGCGCTGACCGAGGCGCTGGAGCTCTCACGGTCAGCGGGCATCAGCGACGAGTTGTTCTTCAAGGTGCTGGACAAGAACGTGGCGCATTCCGGGCTGAGCGATTTGAAAAAACCGAAACTGCTGGCGGGGAATTTCTCGCCGCAATTTTCCGTCAAACATTTGCACAAGGATTTGCGCCTCGCGCTGGCCTCAGTGTCAGTGCCGGAACAGACGCTGCCGCTGACGCTGAAAGTCACGGAACTCCACGCCGCCGGCCTCCGGGCCGGACTGGGCGAGGACGATTTCTGCGGGCTGATTCGCTTGCTGCGGCAATGATTGTTCGCCGCGGAAATCATCGCGGCAAAAACCCAACTCGCCTCCCGCTCAAATCCCGCCGTGTTAAACATAAACCCTGTGCCTACCCTGTGTTCCCCTGTGACCAACCAAAAATCTCCGCGCCTCCGCGTCTCCGCGGTTAACTTTCATTGGCAAAAACCCTTCGTGCCTTGGTGTCTTCGTGGTGCAAAGTCCCCTTCTTTTCAAGAAGTAAACCGCTAAATTTTATCCAATACGCAAAAAATATTCGACATTGATTATAAAATCTATAGATTTACTATGAATAGCCCGCAGCCCGGTAGGTTGCGCTTGGACTATTCCCAGTAAATTATGGACAAATCATCATTCGTTGCCACCTGCTCGGAGTGCGGGGTGGTTAATTGTTACCGGCGTGACAAGAAGTTCCCGCCGTTCTGCCTGACCGAGGCCGCTGACGCTCGGCAACTCGCCGCCGCGCGCGACCGTTATACCGGCGCCGGTGACGAGGCGCGTTGGTCGCGGGCCGCCGCTGATGTTGAGGGGACTTACTACGGCAGGCTCACGCGCGCGGAGGAAATCATCGCGTTCGCCAATCGCATCGGCGCGAAAAAAATCGGCATCGCCACGTGCATCGGGTTGTTGCCGGAAACGCGGATTTTTGTGAAGGTGCTGCGCGCGAAGGGCCTTGAGTCTGTGACGGTGTTGTGCAAGGTCGGCTCGATTGACAAGTGCGAGGTCGGCATCCCCGACGCGAAAAAAATCAAGCCCGGCGCGCACGAGTCGTTGTGCAACCCGATTTACCAAGCGGAATATTTGAACGGGCAGGGGACGCAGTTGAATGTCGCCAACGGGCTGTGTGTCGGCCACGACTCGCTGTTTTTCAAAAACTCGCAGGCGCCGGTGACCACGCTCATCACCAAGGACCGCGTGACCGGTCACAATCCGGCGGCGGCGCTGTATGCGAGCCATTTCTATTACCAGCGCTTGTTCAATAACGACACTCTCTGACCATGACTCACCGCGACATCATCGAACGAACCATCCGCTTGCAGGCCACGCCGCGACTGCCGGTGTCGTTGCTGTCAGCGGGCGCGTGGACGCTGTTGCGCGGCGGGCTGACGCTGGAGCAAGCGCTGACGGCGACGCCGGAGCGGGTCGCGGCCATCATCGCCGCCACCAACGAGGAGGTCGGCTGCGACATCGTGTGGCCCGGCTCCGGTTATCACAATCTCGCGGTGCGCGGCGCGGGCGGGGTCATCAAGTTCCGCGCGAAGGGCACGCCCGATGTGATGGCACCGTTGTTCGCCAGCGCCGCTGACGTTGACCTGCGCCGCGCGGCCACGGTCAGCGACGACCCGGGCGCGCGGCTGCTCGTGGAAGCGGCGCGTATTTTGGCGCGGCAAATCGGCGCGCACACGGTCGTCGGCACCAGCTCGTGGGCGCCGTTCACGCTGGCGGGGCACACGATTGGGGTGGAAAATTTGATGCGCGCGCTGCGCAAGTCGCCCGCTGACGCCCACCGCGCGCTGGCGTTCGGCGCGGAGTTATGCTGGCGCTACCTGGAGCCGTTCATTGACGCCGGCGTGACCATGATTTCCATCGCCGACCCCACCGCCAGCGGCGACTTGATTTCGCGCGAGCAGTTCATCGAGTTCGTGCTGCCGTATTTGAAACATGTCGGGTCTAAAATCAAGGCGCGCGGCGTGCTGCTGACCGTGCACATTTGCGGCAACACGACCAACCGTCTCGACCAAATCCCGCTTGCCGGCGCGGACCTGATGTCGGTGGATTACAAGGTGGACTTGCGCGACGCGCGCCGGGCGCTCGGCGGCAAAATCGCCTTCGCCGGCAACCTGAATCCCGTGGCCATCATGCAGCGCGAAACACCCGCCGGCGTCGCCGCCGCTGTGCGTGACGCGGTGACCAAGGCGTCACCGGCAGCGGGCTATGTGGTCATGCCCGGCTGCGACATCCCGCCGACGGTGCCGGTGGACAACGTGAAAGCGATGGTCGCGGCCGCGCGGGAATATCAACTTTGAAAACGACAAATTGAAATTATGAGCAATAAATCCAAAATCAAAAAAACAGTTCCCGCACCGTCAGCGGCGCGGGGCAAGGGGACCATCTGCATCCAGGGCGGCTACACGCCGAAGGTCGGGGAGCCGCGCATCCTGCCGATTTTCCAATCCACCACTTACAAGTACGACGACCTCGACCAAGTGGAGCGGCTGTTCGCCCTGCGGGAGTCGGGTTACAAATACACCCGCACCGGCAACCCGACGCTGGCGGCGTTTGAGGCGAAAATCACCGAGCTGGAAGGCGGCACCGGCGCGGTGGCGCTGGCGTCGGGACAGGCGGCGAATTTGCTGGCAATCATGAACATCACCAGCGCCGGCGAGCACATCGTGGCGGCGTCCACGATTTACGGCGGCACCTACACGCTGCTGGACCGCACCCTGCGGCGCTACGGCATCGCGACGACGTTCGTCGAGCCGGAAATTTCCGCCAAGGAATTGCAGGCGGCGTTCCGCCCTAACACGCGACTGGTGCTGGCCGAGACCATCGGCAACCCCGGCCTCGGCATTCTGGATTTCGACAAGTTCGCGGCGGCGGCGCGGCGCAACGATGTGCCGTTCATCGTGGACAACACGCTGGCGACGCCGGTGCTGTGCAACCCGTTCAAGCTCGGCGCGAACCTCATCACCCACAGCGCCACCAAGTACATCGACGGCCACGCCACCAGCCTCGGCGGGGTGGTCATCGACGGCGGCAATTACAATTGGGCCAACGGCAAGTTCCCCGACCTGACCGAGCCGGACGTCACCTACGCGGGCACGCGCTACGTGGAAAAATTCGGCGACACCGCCTACATCGCCAAGGCGCGGGCGCAGTATTTGCGGGACTTCGGCGCGTGCCTCAGCCCGGTCAACGCGTTTCTGTTCAACCTCGGTCTGGAGACGCTGCACCTGCGGATGACGCGGCACAGCGAGAACGCGCTGGCGCTGGCGGAATTTTTGCGCCGGCACCCGCAGGTCAACTGGGTGGTGTATCCCGGCTTGCGTGACAATCCGCACCGCGCGCGCATCAGGAAATATTTTCTGCAACCGCAGGGCAGCGGCATCCTGACCTTCGGCATCAAGGGCGGCACGCGGGCGGCGCGGGCGTTCGTGAAAAATTTGCGCGTCGCCGCGCTGGTGGTACACATCGGCGACGCGCGCACCAGCGTGCTGCATCCGGGCACCAGCACGCACGCGCAATTAAATGCCAGGCAACAACTCAGCGCGGGCATCACGCCGGACATGATTCGCGTCTCCGTCGGCATCGAGGACGCGGCAGACATCGTCGGCGATTTCGCGCAGGCATTGGGAAAGGCGCGGTGATTTATGAGCGTCGTTAAAGTCAACAGCAGCGCCTATCTCGGCATCGCGCGACCGGAGCGGCTCGCGGACGAACTCACCGTCAGCGTCGCCGACCGGGCCTACGAGCCGCGCCTCGCCGACCTGCGGAGCGACTGGGTGGCCAGCGCGGCGGCGCCGGCGTTCAAGGCGCACCGTCAGCGGCGCGGCCCGGCGCGGTCGTTTTGCAGCATCGGCACCGGCAGCGGCCTCGACGTGTTGGCGGCGATTGAGTTGCTGGAAGTGGAGCGGGTCGGGTTGACGGATGTGCACGCGGAAGTCGTCCTCACCGCCGCGGGCAACGTGCGGCGCAACGTCCGCCCGGCGCTGCCGCTGACGGTGGCGGCGGGGCACGGCGATTTGCTGGAGCCGTTGCGCCGCTTCGGTGCGCGTTACGAGGTGATTTACGAAAACCTGCCGAACGTGCCCGCTGACAGTGCGGCAACCGCCGCCGCCGAGCGCAACAGCGGCACCTACGTCCCGCCGCGCCGCGAGCCGGTGCCGGAGTTGGTGCGTCGGCACATGCTCGACCTGCACTTCATCGCGCTGGCGCAGGCGCGTGATTTTCTCGCCGCCGGCGGGGTGATGTACTCGTGCCTCGGTGCGCGGGTGCCGCTGACGGTGCTGCGGCAACTCGGCGAGCTGGCCGGCTACCGCGCCGCCATCGCCACCTACGGCTGGAAATTGCAGGGCGACCCGGCGCTGGTGTTGCGCGAGCACGCTGACCGTGAGGCGCGCGGGTTCGGGCCGTTTCATTTTTACCGCGCGGAAATTCTGGAGCGATTTTTCGCCGGCATTTCACCCGCTGACGGCGGGGAACGGGCGCTGGAGTTGGAGGAACAATTGCAACCGCGGCAACTGTCAGCGTCAGCGGCGCTGGCGGAATTTCAGCGCGGCGCGGCCATCGGACACACCGTCGCGTTTTTACAATCGGAGGAAAAAACCTCATGAGCGCCCAAGTCACGGATTTGTTGCAACAACTGCGCGCGCTGTGGGTGGCGCGCGCCGCCAACGGGAGGGGAATCGCTGACGCTGAGACAATCCCCATCGACCCTGCTCCTGCGCGAGCCAATTCCCCTCTCGAAGAGGGGTGGCGGCGCCAGCCGCCGGGGTGTTTCAGCGTTGGCGGGGAATCAACACAAAACGCTGAAACATCCCGTCGCTGCGCGCCACCCCTCTACGAGAGGGGAATCGCTGACGCTGAGACAATCCCCATCGACCCTGCTCCTGCGCGAGCAAATTCCCCTCTCGAAGAGGGGTGGCGGCGTCAGCCGCCGGGGTGTTTCAGCGTTAGCGGGGAACCGGCGCAAAACGCTGAAACACCCCGACGCTCCGCGTCACCCCTCTACGAGAGGGGAATCGCGCATGAGGCGGCAACCGCGCTGGCCCGCTGGCCGCTGACGGTGCCGCAACCGCTGACCGTGACCGCGACCGGTCACGCGATTTTGCAATATCTGCCGGATAATCTCGCGACATCACCGTCAGCGGCGTTGCGCGCGCTCGGCGCGGTGGCGGCGGTGTTGCCGTGGAAATATAATTACCTGCCAGGCCGCGGCGGCGACGCTGACGCCGGTCGCGTGGCGTGGGCGGAGTTCATCGGGCCGGCGGCGCCCATCGTCAGCGACGAGTTGTGCGTCGGCATCACGCTCATCGCCCCGCGTACTTTGTATCCCGCGCACCGGCATCCCGCCGCCGAGTTGTATTATGTCCTCAGCGGCACCGCGCGCTGGCAATCACCCGCCGCTGACGCTGACCGCGCGCCGGGCGAATTTATTTTTCATCCGCCGAATGTGGTACACGCGATGGAGACCCGCGATGAGCCGCTGTTGGCCGCCTACACTTGGACGGGCGACGTGCGCGCGCTGTCGCAGTATGTGTGAAAACGAAATTTTACTTATGAGCAACCAACCGCTGACCATGACCACGCCTCCGTCCGACCGCCCGCTGACGGTGAGTCCGGCGTCGGTGCTGGAAAAAATCGGCCACACGCCGCTGATGGAAGTGACCCGGCTGGACACCGGCTTGTGCCGCTTGTTTTTGAAATTGGAAGACCGCAATCCCGGCGGCTCCATCAAGGACCGCGTGGCGCTGTCGATGATTGAGGCCGCCGAGCGTGACGGCCGGCTGCGCCCCGGCGGCACCATCGTCGAGGCGACCGCCGGCAACACCGGCCTGGGGCTGGCGCTGGTCGGCGTGGCGAAAGGTTATCGCGTGGCGCTGGTCATCCCCGACAAAATGTCGCCGGAAAAAGTGCTGCATTTGCGCGCGCTCGGCGCGGAGGTGACGTGGACGCGCTCGGACGTGAGCAAGGGCCATCCCGCTTATTATCAGGACTTGGCGGCGCGGCTGGCGGCGGCGACGCCCGGCGCGTTTTATATCGACCAGTTCAACAATCCGGCCAACCCGCTGGCGCACGAGACCACCACCGGGCCGGAGATTTGGGAGCAAATGAACGGCGAGGTGGACGCCGTGGTGGTCGGCGTCGGCAGCGGCGGCACGCTCAGCGGGCTGGGGCGTTTTTTCAAGCGGCATAACCCTGACATCGAAATGGTGCTATCCGACCCGGCCGGCTCGGTGCTGGCGGAATACGTGCGCACCGGCTCCATCGGCGCGGCCGGCGCGTGGGCGGTCGAGGGCATCGGCGAGGATTTTGTGCCGGCGAACGCCGAGATGTCGCTGGTCAGCGAGGCGTTCACGGTCAGCGACCGCGAGAGCTTCGACGCGGCGCGGCTGTTGCTGAAAACCGAGGGCGTGCTGGCCGGCTCGTCGTCCGGCGCGCTGCTGGCGGCGGCGCTGCGTTATTGCCGCCGGCAAACGCGGCCCAAGCGGGTGGTCACGCTGGTCTGTGACAGCGGCGCGAAATATTTGTCGCGCATGTTCAACGATTTCTGGATGAGCGAGCAGGGCTTTTTGCAGCGTCAGCGGGCGGGCGATTTGCGCGACCTGGTGGCGCGCCGGCACGACGCCGGCGAGGTGGTCAGCGTCGCGCCCGACGACCCGCTGACGGTGGCGTTCAAGCGGATGCGCGGCGCGGAAGTATCGCAACTGCCGGTGTTGAGCGGCGGACGGCTGGTCGGCTTGCTGGACGAGGACGATTTGCTGGCGCGGCTCGGCGCGGCGCCGGGCAATTTCAACACCCCCGTGTCGAGTGCGATGGCCCGGAACCTGGAGACCATCGCCCCCGACAAGTCACTGGCGGAACTGGCGGCGGTGTTCGACCGCGGGCACATCGCCATTGTCGAGGAACAGGAACAATTTTACGGCCTCATCACGCGCAGCGATTTGCTGGCGTACTTGTACCGTTTGCAGGATTAAAATTATGCACCAACAGCGAAACTATCACTTCAATACCCGCGCCATCCACGGCGGCCAGCGTCCCGACCCGACCACCGGGGCGCTGATGGTGCCGATTTACCAAAACTCCACTTATCAACAGGACAGTCCGGGCGTGCACAAGGGCTACGATTACGCCCGCTGCATCAACCCGACCCGCAGCGCCTGGGAGCGGGCGGTGGCGGACTTGGAGGGCGGCGCGCGCGGCTACGCTTTCGCGTCGGGCCTGGCGGCGATGGCGACGGTGCTGGAGCTGCTCGACGCCGGCGCGCATATTGTCGCTAACGATGATTTATACGGCGGCAGTTTCCGCTTGTTCGAGCGGGTGCGCAAACGCTCGGCCAAGCTGCGCGTGACCTTTGTCGATATGAGCGACCCGCTGACGGTGGCCGCCGCCATCACCGGCGAGACCCGCATGGTCTGGGTGGAAACGCCGACCAATCCGCTGCTGAAGCTGGTTGACCTCGCGGCGGTCGCTGACATTGCCAGGTCGCGCGGGGTGCTGACGGTGGCGGACAACACCTTCGCCAGCCCGTGGATTCAGCGCCCGCTGGAGCTGGGCTTCGACCTCGTCACCCACAGCGCCACCAAATATCTCAACGGTCACTCCGACATGGTCGGCGGCGCGGTGGTGGTCGGCCGGCGCCCCGAGCACGCGGAGCTGGCGCAACGGCTCGCGTTTTTGCACAACGCGGTCGGCGCCGTCGCCGGGCCGTTCGACAGCTTCCTCGCCCTGCGCGGCGTCAAGACGCTGCCGCTGCGGATGGAACGGCATTGCGCCAACGCGCTGACGCTCGCCCGCTGGCTGGAGCAACATCCGCTGGTGGCGCAAGTCAATTACCCCGGCCTGCCGTCGCACCCGCAACACGCCTTGGCGCGGCGGCAGATGCGCGGTTTCGGCGGCATGATTTCCGCCACCCTGCGGACGGACTTGGACGGCACCAAGCGATTTTTGCAACATTGTAAATTGTTCGCCCTGGCCGAGAGTCTGGGCGGCGTGGAAAGTCTAATCGAGCATCCGGCCCTGATGACCCACGGCGCGATTCCCCCGGAGCAACGCGCGGCGCTCGGCATCAGCGACGCCTTTGTGCGTCTGTCAGTGGGCGTGGAGGACGCCGGCGACTTGCAACAGGACTTGGCCGACGCCTTGCAAGCCATCGGATGATTTTGAATTTTACCGTTAGGAAAAACGGCACCAAACCAAAATAAACAATAGAAAGAGTAGTTAGTTATTATGAAAACATCATGGATTAAATTCGCCCGCCTCGCGCTTGCCGGCCTCATGGTCAGCGCCGCGAGCAGCGGGTTTGCCGCCGACGGCAAAACCAAGGAACTGAAAAAAGTAACCATCGCCTATGTCGCCACCACGTGTGATTCGACGGTCTATATCGCCAAAACCAAGGGCTTCTTCGCTGACGAAGGACTCGACGCCAACCTGGTGCTCGGCGACTGGGCCTTCATCAAGGAAGGGCTGGCGCTCGGGCGCATCGACGCCACGCAGGGGCTGGTGATGAATTATCTCAAGCCCATCGCGGAGGGGCTGGACGCCAAGTTCACCGCCGGCGTCCATCGCGGCTGCCTGCACATCCTCGCGCCCAAGGACTCGCCCGTCAAAACCGCCGCTGACTTGAAAGGCAAGCGCATCGGCGTGCCGGCGATTGGCAGCAGCCCGTGGGTTTTCGCGGTGCGCGTGGTCGGCGACCAGGGTTATGACTACCAGAAAGATGTCGAGTGGAAGCCCTATCCGGCGGCGGAGCTGAAGCTCGCGTTGGAAAAAAAGCAGGTGGACGCCATCGCGCTCGCCGACCCGATTGCCGAGATTTTGCTCGCCGAGGGCAACGTCCGCAACGTCGTGGACCAGGCGACCGACGCGCCGTACAAGGATGAGTATTGCTGTGTTATCGTGACCAGCGGCAAGCTCGTCAAGCGCGACCCGCAGACCGCCGCCGGCATCACCCGCGCCGTGCTGCGCGCCGCCAAGTGGATTGCCGCCAACCCGCAGGCCGCCGCCGAACTCGCGGTCAACGGCAAGCACATCAGCGGCAGCGTCGAGGTCAACGCCCGCGTGCTCGCCAAACTCAACTACGTGCCCTCCGTCGCGGGCGGGCGCAACGCCGCCGCCACCGCCGCCAGCGCCTTGAAAAAAGTGGGCATTCTCGACAAGGGTGTGGAGGTGAGTCAACTGGTGAAGCAGGCGTTTCAGCCGCTGGACAACGTCAGCGACGCCTGGCTTGACCAACTGCCGGCGGAAAAAACCAGCCAAGCCGCGCCGCAAGGAATCAACCCGCTGCCGGTGGCCGGCCAGCCCGCGCCGGCGCACGACGATTGCTGCGCCGCTCCGCTGACACTGAAATAGCGCCAAGAGTTCGCCGTCGCATGAACGCCAACCCCGTCATCCTCAACGCCGCGCCGCTGCTTGCCGCGGGCGGCGCCCTCGCGGTGCATCGTTACTGGCCGGACGCCGTGCCGCTGTCGCTGTCGCCGGCCTTCCCGTGGCTGCTGGGCGCGGCGGCGGCGGCGTGGCTGGTTTGGCTCGCGGCGGCAATATTTTCCGCGCGACTGCGCCGGCGGGCCGCCGACCTTGCGCCGCTGTTCGCCGCCGCGCTGGTCGGCGTCAGCGTTTGGCAAATCCTGACCGGCAAGACCGGGCTGCTGCCCATGCCGTTCTTTCCTGGGCCGGACCGGGTGTTCGCCGTGTTCGGCGCGACCGGCGAAATCGGGCTGCTGGTGGTCGGCACACTGCACTCGCTGCGGTTGCTGGCGGTCGGCTTCCTGTGCGGCAGCGGGGCGGGATTTTTGCTCGGCGTGTGGATTGGCTGGAACCGGCGGGCGCATTATTGGGGCATGCCGGTGCTGAAATTTTTCGGCCCGATTCCGGCCACCGCGTGGATTCCGCTGGCGCTGGTGCTCTTTCCGACCACCTTCGGCGCCAGCGCCTTCATCATCGGGCTGGCCAGTTTGTTCCCGATGATTGTGCTCACCGCCAGCGGCATCGCCAGCGCGCGGCACAGCCACCTGGAAGTGGCGCGCACGCTCGGCGCCAGCCAGCGGCAGTTGATTTGCCACGTCGCCATCCCGTCGGCGCTGCCGTCGATTTTCGTGGGTTTGTTCATGGCGCTGTCGGCGTCGTTCCTCACGCTGATAGTGGCGGAGATGATTGGCGTCAAGGCCGGGCTGGGCTTTTACATCACCTGGGCGCAGAATTTCGCCGAATACTACAAGGTCTTCGCGGCGCTGCTGGTGATGGGCGTGTTTTTCTCCGGGCTGATGAGCGCGCTGTTCGCCGTGCGCGCCCGCGTGCTGCGCTGGCAGCAGGGAGTAATCAAATGGTAGCCTCACCGCCAGCGGCCGTCGTCGTCAGCGAGGTGCGCAAAGTTTTCCCGCCCGCTGACAATGTCATCACCGACAGCACCGCCGGCACCGTGGCGCTCGGCGGCATCAACCTCAGCGTCAGCGCCGGCGAATTCGTCTCCCTCGTCGGCCCCAGCGGCTGCGGCAAATCCACCTTGCTGCGCATCATCGCCGGTCTCGACACCGTCAGCGCCGGCGCCGTCACGGTCAACGGACTCGCCGTCAACGGCGTGCATACCGACATCGGCTTTGTGTTCCAGGACCCGAATTTATTCCCGTGGCTGACCGTCCGGCAAAACGTCGCCTTCGGCCCGGCCATGCGCGGCGGCGCCCGCCACGCCCGCGCCGCCGACATTGACGAACTGATTCGGCGCGTCGGCCTCGGCGCGTTCGCCGACGCCCTGCCGCACCACCTGTCCGGCGGCATGGCGCAACGGGTCGCACTGGCGCGCGCGCTGGTCAACCGCCCGCCCGTGCTGCTGCTCGACGAGCCGCTGGGCGCGCTCGACGCCTTCACGCGCATGGCCATGCAGGACGAATTGCGCGACCTCACGCGGCGGCACGACACCACCACGCTGCTGGTGACGCACGACATCGACGAGGCGCTGTACCTGAGCGACCGCGTCATCATTTTTTCCCCGCGTCCCGGTCGCATCCAGGAAGAAATGGTCATCGGCAGCGGCTTCACCCGCGCCCGCAACGCCCCCGGCTTCGTCGAGCGGCGGTTACGGATTTTGGAAACCCTGCACTTCGCCCCCCACGAGGCCGGCCTGCCCGAAGCCGCTGACAATTGGAAAATCTGATTACCCGCCTGGGAGTTTATCCAAAAAACATTTTTTACAGGGAGTTCATGGAGAACATGGAGTTTTTTTTGTTTAACTCTCCATGAACTCCATGATCTCCCTGTAAAAAAATTTCATTTTCCCTGTTGACATCTCCCGGCAACCCGTTACCTTGCCCGCCATGATTTCCGAGCTTGACAACGCGGCCGCCGGGCGGGTAATGTTACCCTCGCTCCCTCGCTCCCTCGCTCCCTCGCTCCCTCGCTCCCTCGCTCCCTCGCTCCCTCGCTCTATGAGCACGACGCTTGTCCCGACCCGTTAATTTCCCGGCAGAGTTTTGCTCGCTTTATTCCCCATACGGCTGTCAACATCAGCCGAAAATTGGCCGCCTACGCCAATCAAGTGGGCTACTTGGCCTTCAAAGACGCTTACTTTACCGTCAAAGTCGTCTGCTTGACTCTCAAAGCAGCCTGCTTGGTCGCCAAAGTTGGCTACTTTATCGTCAAAGACGCTGACTTTGCCGGCAAAGTTGACCGCTTTATCGCCCAAGTAAGCGACTTTACCGGCAAAGTTGCCGACTTTATTGCCAAAGTCGTCTGCTTTAACCCCCAACCAACCTGCCGCCACGTCGCGGCTACAGCTTAAGAAAACCCATTTATGTCCACCAAACTCATCCCCGCGCTCCAGCGCAACTATCTGCCCGCCAACGAAGACCGTGCCTTCGACTGGCTGGTTAACTTCAAAACCGAACTGCCGCGCTTCGCCGCCATCTTCAACATCAGCGCCACCCAAAACCAGCAGCTCATCAACACCACCGCCGTCTATGAGCACACCCGCGAGTACGCCGCCAACGCCACCGACGTCTATCACGAACGCATCGCCAACAAAAACCAGGCCGCCTGGAATCCCATCAACAAGGAACTCCTCATCCGCCCCTTCACCGCCAGGCTGAACCTCACCAACAACGAAACCAGCCCCGGCGGCGCCCTGACCTACGCCATCCTCCTCGCCGACCAACTCCTGCAAGCCAACCCCACCGCCGATGTCAAGGACGCGCTGAGATTGAACCCCTTGCCCAAACACCAAACCGTCGGCAAACCCGAATTCAAAGCCTACATCGAAAACAACCAGCTCACCGTCAGCTTCGTCAAAGGCGAGTTCGAGTACTTCATCGCCAAAATC
>JAISDC010000203.1 GCA_031265105.1 Verrucomicrobiales bacterium | reverse complement strand
CCCAACGCCGTCGTCAACACCCTTGTTACCGGTGTGAACAAGGAAAACTGGATTTGGGATAATTTCCATTGGGGCCTCGAAGAATACACCCAGGACGGCCACGACGCGGACGGCAACCCTCACTTCACCCAACACGGCGTCAGTCCCGCCGGCGCGGTCTTGAACAGCGCCATCGCCATCCAACAAGCCATGTGGTTTGCACAGCAAGACAGCTTACTAAAGCGCCTGGGCGAGTTGCGCTATGGAGCGCGGGCGTCTCGCCCGCCAGCGGGCGGGACGCCCGCGCTCCATAACCTCATCGAAAACATCTGGCTCAGAAGCTACGGCCAACAGCTAAACGTCGGCAGCAAAGTCACCGGCAAAGCCTACGAACAACTCATCTACGGCGTGGATATCGGCACTGACCATAAGTTCACTATCAGCGCTGATAGTGACTTGTATCTTGGAGTGTACGCCGGCTACGGCCGCAGTGATATAGATTACCGCACCCCCGGCACTGACGGTGAACTCAACTCCTACTATGGCGGCCTCTACGCCACCTGGCTCCACAGCAGCGGCTTCTACATTGATGCCACCTTCAAAGCTGCCAGTGTCAACAACGACTTGAAAGCCCCCTACGGCAGCACTCAACTTAAAGCCAGCTACAGCGATATAAATATGGGTGGCAGTATCGAAATCGGCAACAAGTTCACCTTCGCTGATGATTGGTTCATTGAACCCCAGTTCCAGGTGAACTACCTCCACATCCTCGCCGAGAATTACAGCGCCGCTCCCTTGACCATCAGCGCCCAAGACCTCGACGCCCTGCAACTCCGCATCGGCAGCGTGTTCGGCAGAACCATCAAGCTCGCCAACGGCGGCGCATTACAGCCCTACGTTAAAATCAGCGGCGTCGAAACCATCAGCAGTGGCGGCGCCATCAGAAACGGCTACCAATCCACCCGCGCCAACACTGACGGTGCCAGAGCCGAACTCGGCGCCGGCCTCATCTGGCAACTCGACGCTGACAATCAACTCCACCTGGATTACGAAGCCTCCTTCGGCGACAAGTACGACAAACCCTGGGGACTAACAGCGGGCTACCGGCACCAGTTCTAAACCACGAATGCACACGAATAAAATGCAAGAGGCAACCGCTGACCGTGGTTGCCTCTTGCATTAGTGTCCATTCGTGTTAATCCGTGGTTAAAAATCTCCGCGCCTCCGCGTCTCTGCGGTTAAGTTTTGTTTGAATGCCGATGAGTTGGCGCTATGTTGATACTCCCAGTTTATGAAAAAATTAGCTTTGCTCGCGGGTTTGGCCCTGACGCTGGCTGGTTGCGCCAGTCAGCGTGGCGCGAGTGTTGACGACTTCGCGCCAGTGATGACCGACGCCGACAGCCCAATAACGACCGGCAGCGCCGAGGCGTCGGCTGACAATGCCGGCGTCACCGAGCAGCAACCGGCTCATCACACCGCCACTGTACAGCCCAAACCGTGGTCGCAACCCGCCGCGACGACCACGAACACAGCGCGGGTCAAATATCCGACCGCCACGCCGGTGACCGACCAGCCGGGCATTGTGCGCAGTCCTTACGCGCCGTATGCCGGCCCTGTGGATGTGCGCGAGTGTACCTCGGGACAACAGGTGTATTGCCCGTACACCGGCAAAATTTTCATCGTGCCCTGACGGCCCGTCCGAAGTGAACAGTCAACCGGTGAAACTCGCGCTGGTAAAGCGGGACGGGTTTCCCTATACCCAAAGTTATGCAGGAAATTTTAGACATCCTGGAACAGGACGCGCTGGCGACCCCGGAAAAAATCGGCCAGTTGCTCAAACTGCCCGCCGAGGAAGTCCGGCGCCGCGTCAGGCAGCTTGAGGAGGACAAGGTCATTGTCGGCTACAAAACCATCATTGATGACGACAAGGCCGACCGTCAGCTGGTCAAGGCGCTGATTGAGGTGAAAATCACTCCCGAACGCGACGGCGGGTTCAACCACCTGGCGGCGCGCATCGCCAAATACGCCGAGGTCAAAACCTGCTACCTGATGAGCGGCGGCTACGATTTGCTGGTGATTGTCGAGGGCGCCGACTTGCGGCAGGTCGCCACGTTCGTGTCGGAAAAACTCGCCACCATCAGCGGCGTGCTGTCCACCGCCACGCATTTCATGCTCAAGGCCTACAAGGAGCAGGGCACTTTGTACCAACTGGAACAATTCGAGGAGCGGCTGAAAGTCTCGCCGTAATCGCATGAGCGTCACCGCCACTGACCACTCCCATGTCGCCCGCCATGTGCGGCGGATTCCGCGCAGCGGCATCCGGGACTTTTTCGACATCGTGCAAAGCATGTCGGACGTGATTTCGCTCAGCATCGGCGAGCCGGATTTCGTCACGCCCTGGCATATTCGCGAGGCGGCCATCTACGCGCTGGAACAGGGCAAGACCGGCTACACCTCGAACCTCGGCACCCCCGCGCTGCGCCGCCAAATCGCCGCGCACGTCGCCGCGCGGTGCGGCGTCCAGTATGACTGGCAGCGGGAAATCCTCGTGTCCGTCGGCGTCAGCGAGGCGCTGGACATGGCCTTGCGCGCCGTCATCAACCCCGGCGACGAGGTGTTATATCACGAGCCGTGCTACGTTTCTTACAACCCAAGCATCGTCCTCGCGCACGGCGTCGCGGTGCCTATCACCACACACCAGCGCGACAACTTCACCTTGCGCGCCGCTGACGTTGAGCGCGCCATCACGCCGCGCACGCGGGCGCTGATGCTGAACTTTCCGTGCAACCCGACCGGCGCCGTGCTGCCGCGCGCGGAGCAGGAGCAAATCGCGGCGCTGTGCGTCGAGCACGATTTGCTGGTGCTGACCGACGAGATTTACGCCGACCTTTCCTACGCCGGCGACCTGCCGTCCATCGTCAGCGCGCCCGGTATGCGCGAGCGGACGGTGTATCTCAACGGCTTCAGCAAAGCCTACGCCATGACCGGCTTTCGCATCGGCTACGCTTGCGCGCCGCCGGAGCTGACCGAGGCGATGTTGCGCGTGCACCAGTACGCCATGCTCTGCGCGCCCATCGTCAGCCAGGAAGCCGCCGCCGAGGCGCTGAACAACGGCGCGCCGGCGATGCGGCACATGCGCGATGAATACCGCCGCCGCCGGAATTTTCTCATGCATCATTTCAACCGGCTGGGCCTGGCCTGCCACGAGCCGCAGGGCGCGTTTTATTTGTTTCCCAACATCAGCGCCACCGGCCTGACTAGCCGCGAGTTTGCCATCAAATTACTGGAAGAAAAAAAAGTGGCGGCGGTGCCCGGCGACGCCTTCGGCCCGGCGGGCGAGGGGTTTGTGCGCTGCAGTTACGCGACGGCGATGGAACAACTGGAGCTGGCCGTTGAGCGCATCGCCGACTTTGTCAGGGGCCGCTGACCATGACCCTGATTGACAGTTTCAACGCCCTGGCCTGGAGTTCCATTCCCATCATCCTGACGCTGGCGGGGCTGGAAATCGTGCTGTCCGCTGACAATGCCGTGGTGCTGGCGGTGCTGGCCAAACAACTGCGGCCCGCCTTGCAGCGGCGCGCGTTGTTTTACGGCATTGTCGGCGCGCTGGTGTTGCGTTTCCTCGCGATTCTGGGCGCGGTGTGGATTATCAAATTCTGGTTTTTGCAAATCATCGGCGGCGGCTATTTGATTTGGCTGGCGATTGACCATCTCACCGGCGCGGCGCGCGACCCGGCCGCGTCCCGGTTCGCCACCGGCAGCGGCGCGTCATTCTGGAAAGTGGTCGTCCTGATTGAGCTGACCGACCTGGCGTTCGCCGTGGATTCCGTGCTGGCGGCGGTCGGCGTGAGTGGCAATCTGCTGATCATCTACAGCGGCGCCATCATCGGCCTGGTGGCGATGCGCTTCGCCGCGGTGGCGGTCATGCAACTGCTCGAAGTTTTCCCGCAATTAAAAATTTACGCCTATGCGCTGGTAGCGTGGATCGGCGTGAAACTGACGCTGCAGGGCGCGCATCTCGGCCTGTTGCAAAGCCGGGCACTGGACTGGGAGACCAGCGTGCATCTTTCCATGCCGGAGTTCTGGCTGGTCACCGCGCTGATCGTGACCGCGGCGGCGGTTCACTGGCTGCGGCTGCGCCGCGCCCGCCGCTGACGGTCAGCCTTTGTCGGCCAGCCGCGCCTTCAACGCGCTGAAGCGGTCCAGTGTCTGCTCGGGACTGGCCACGGTGAGCACGCTGTCGGTGCTGATTGGTTCCAGCACGTCCGGCGGCAACTCGGTCAGGAAATTGGACGGGCGGCAGGATTCTTCCCGCCCGTAGCGCCGCCGCCGGTCGCAGTAGCTCAGGGCCAGGCCCTTGATGGCGCGGGTGATGCCGACATAGAACAGCCGGCGCTCTTCCTCAATATTGCCCTCCAGCTTGGAGCGGTCGTGCGGCAGGATGCCTTCCTCGACGCCGACCAGGAACACGCGCTGGAATTCCAATCCCTTCGCGGCGTGCAGCGTCATCAGTGTCACGCCGAAGCCGTCCTGTTCCTCGTCCTTGTTTTCTTTTTGCTCGAGGCGCAGGTTGTCCACAAAATCCTGCAAGGTGCCCTCGCGCTGCTGCTCGAACGCGGCCAGTGAGGAGACGAACTCCTGCACGTTCTCGCAACGGTTCGCCGCTTCGTTGCCGTCCTTGCTGGTGCGGCGGAGTTCCTCGAAATAGCCGATGTCGTCGAACAACTCCTTCATAATCGACGACCACGCGGTTTCCTGCCGGAAGCGGAGATGGTAGCGGTGGACGAGTGTGGAAAATTTTTCCAGGCCGGCCTGCGCGCGCCCGCCGCCCCGCTGACGTTGCAGTTGAATTTCGTCCCAGACGCTGTGTTTGGCCGCGCGGGCGGCGCGCATCAATTCCTCCAGCGTGACCTTGCCGACGCCGCGCGCGGGCTGGTTGATGACGCGCAGCAGGCTGATATCGTCGGCCGGGTTCATGATGACCTGCAGGTAGGCGACCACGTCCTTTACCTCGCGCCGCTCGTAAAACCCGAGGCCGCCGACGATACGGTAAGGCACGCGGGCCTGGCGCAGTTCGTGCTCAAACGCGCGGGACAAATGGTTGGCGCGGTAGAGCACGGCGAAACTTTCCCAGCGCAAATTTTCGACGCGGCGCCGCCGGAGGATGTCGGCGATGACCCACGCGGCCTCCTGCTGCTCGCCGGCGGCGTTGACCAGGCGGATTTTCTCACCGTCAGCGCCCGCGGCCCACAACGACTTGGCGTGACGGCGGGCGTTGTTTTTGATGACGCTGTTGGCGGCCTTGAGAATGTTAGGCGTGCAGCGGTAGTTTTGCTCCAGCCGGACGACTTTCGCGCCGGGAAAATAGTTCTCGAACTCGAGGATGTGCGCGCTCTCCGCGCCGCGCCAGCTGTAGATGCTCTGGTCGTCGTCGCCGACCACGCAGACGTTGCGCTCCCCGGACACGAGCAGGCGGACGAGTTCGAACTGGATTTGGTTGGTGTCCTGGTACTCGTCCACCAGCAGGTAACGGTAACGGGCGCGCAGTTGCTCGCGCACGGCGGGGTGCTCCTTGAGCAGGCGCACGGTCAGCAGCAGCAGGTCGTCGAAGTCCACGGCGTTGCGGAGCTTCAACTCGTCCTGGTAACGGCGGAAAATGCGCGGCGCCAATTCGTGACCGTCAGCGGCGGTGGGTTCGTAGCCCTTGTTCTTGGCCAGGCCGATGAGGAACCTGACTTTGTTCACGTCCACCGTGTGGTTGGCGCCGGCGAGTTGATGGATGACTTGCTTCATCAGCGCGGTCTGGTCGGCCTCGTCGTAGATGGTGAAATTTTTGCTGTAGTCGAGTTGTTCGATATGTTCGCGCAGCACGCGGACGCAGAACGAGTGGAAGGTGCCGGCGAACAGGGCGCGCAGGGTTTTGGGGTCACGGTCAGCGGCCAGTTTGATGAACCGTTCCTTCATCTCGCGGGCGGCCTTGTTGGTGAACGTCAGCGCCAGGATGCCGGCGGGCGGCACGCCCTGCCGGATGAGGTAGGCCATGCGGTGCGTGATGACGCGCGTCTTGCCGGTGCCCGCGCCGGCCAGCACCAGCAACGGCCCGCTGACGGTGCGGACGGCCTCTTGTTGCGGCGGGTTCAGGCTTGAGAGCAAATCGGACACGCATTTAATTTAGGGAACCGGGGGCGCTTGTCAAAGGCCACTTCGCGTCCGCAAGGAATCAGCCGCGGGTTTTTACCACAAAGACACGAAGGCACGAAGGGAGACAGTTGTTGGGGACGAGGCCGCTGCCGCGTTAGCGGTGCTTTAATAAAAAATTGCCGCCCTTTGTGCCTTCGTGTCTTCGTGGTAAAAACCCGTAGCCGGTTCTTGTGTCACCGTCAGCGACCGTCTATTTTGTGCCGACAATGGATGTGTTGGATATTTGCCGCGCGCTGACGGCCGACGCACAGCGGGCGGGTTTTCGCGTCGAGGTTTACGGCGAGGTCAACGGCCTGCCGCTGCCGGCGTTCACCGGCGGGGCCGCTGCCGGTGACACAGTCATTTATCTGTCAGCCGGCATCCACGGGGACGAGCCGGCGGGGGTGCTGGCCTTGCGCGAGTTGTTCGCGGCGGATTTTTTCGACGGGCGCGCGCGGTGGCTGGTCTGTCCGTTGCTGAATCCGACGGGCCTCGCGGCGGGGACGCGGGAGAATTTTCAGGGGCTGGATTTGAACCGCGATTACCGCCGGCGGGCGTCGTCCGAGGTCGCGGCCCACTGCCGGTGGCTGGAACGCCAGCCGCCGTTCCAACTGGCGCTGTCGCTGCACGAGGACTGGGAGACGAGCGGTTTTTATTTGTATGAAATCAACACGTCACGGTCAGCGCGCCTCGGCCCGGCGGTGCTGGCGGCGACGCTGCCGGTGCTGCCCGCCGAGCCGAATCCCGTGCTCGACGGTCACGCGGTGGACGCGCCGGGTTACATTTTCCACCGCCCCGAGGCCGACGACCCCGACGGGTGGCCGGAGGCGATTTACCACGCGCGGCGACTGCCCCTGCTCTCCTGCACCTTCGAGACGCCGAGCCGGGCGCCGCTGACGGTTAGGGTGCAAACCCATGTTGCCGCCGTCCGCGCCGCCGTGGAAAAATTTTTGCCGCCGCGCCGCTGACGGTCACCGCAACTTGGCCACAATTTTCAGCAGGGGCGGGGCGATTTTTTTCAACAGCACAGCGTCAGCGGCTTCCAGCAGGACGCGGATTTTGCGCTCGGTGCCGGAGTAGCGCGCCAGGACGCGGCCCCGGCCGCCCAGCCGGGCTTCAGCGTCAGCGATGGCGGCGCGCAAGCCGGGCAGCTTGGCCAGCGGGGTTTTTCTGGCCACGGGCCGGCTGAATAATTGCTGCGGGTATTTGCGCAGCACTTTCCGCAACTCGCGCAGCGGACGCCGCTCCGCGCGGCAGACGTTCAGCACTTGCAGCGCGCTGAGCAAGCCGTCGCCGGACGCGGCATAGTCAAGGAACAGAAAATGCCCCGATTGCTCGCCGCCGACCGTGAAGCCGCCCGCGCGCATTTTTTCCAGCACATACCGGTCGCCGACCTCGGTACGGACGACCGTGCCGCCGGCGGCGGCGATGGCCTCGTCGAGGCCGAGATTGCTCATCACCGTGGTGACTAATGTCTTGCCAGGCAGCGCGCCGTGCCGCAGCAGATGCGTGCCGACCAGCGCCATGATTTCGTCGCCGTCCAGCGGCGCGCCGTCCTCGTCCACCATCAGCAGGCGGTCGGCGTCGCCGTCAAACGCCAGGCCGATGGCGCCGGGCTGCTGCCGCACCTTCACCGCCAGCGGCTCCGGGTGCGTGCTGCCGCAACCGTCGTTGATGTTCCGGCCGTCGGGCAGGCAGCCGATTTTCTCCACGCGCGCGCCGTAACCGGACAGAATGCCGGCGGCGATGCCCCACGCCGCGCCGTTGGCGGCGTCCACCACCAGCGTCCGCCCGTCGAGCGAAAAATCCGCCGGCACCGTCTTCGCCAGCGCCTGCCGGTACATTTCCAGATAAATCGGTTGCGCGCCGAAGTCCATGACCGCCGGGATTTCATGCGACAACGGCGGCACCCGGCGCCCGCGCCCGAGGTGCCGCTCAACGGCCAATTCGTCCTGATCGGTCAGCTTGAATCCCGCGCGGTCAAAGAACTTGATTCCGTTGTCGCGATATTCGTTGTGCGAGGCGCTGATCATCACCCCGGCCGCGGCGCCGATGGCGGGAGTCAGCAGCGACACCGCTCCGGACGGCACCACGCCCAGCCGGGTTACTTGCGCGCCGCCCGCCAGCAAGCCGCGGCACAGGCAATCTTCCAGCACCGTGCCGGACGCCCGCGTGTCCCGGCCCACGATGAACAGCGGCGCTTGCTTCGACTGGCCCCAATGCTTGGCCGCCGCCCGGCCGATGCGCCAGACAAATTCCGGGGTCATCGGTTCCACCCCGTAACACGCCCGGATACCATCCGTGCCAAACCATTTGCGTCGCGCGCTCATTGTTTCATCCCGCGGATCATGTTGCCGCCGCGTTGTCATCGTCAGCGGCCAGGGCCTGGCCTTTCTTCGGCAACAGCAGTTCCGTCAGCCGCTGACGCAGCGCGTCATGTGACAAATTGCGTTCCAACCGCCCCCGAAAGGCCAGCGACAGTTCCCCGCGCTCTTCCGACAGCACCACAATCACCGTGTCCGATTCCTCGGAAAACCCCAGCGCCGCGCGATGGCGCAATCCCAGGTTGCGGTCCAAATCCTGCCGCGCCGTCAGCGGGAAAATGCAGCCCGCCACCACCACTTTTTCGCCGTTGACAATCACCCCGCCGTCATGCAGCGGCGTCTTGTCGGTGAAAATCGTGACCAGCAATTCCTCCGTCACCTTGCCGTCCACCACGATGCCGCTGTCATGCGTGGGATGATTGGAACTGATCCGCTCCACCGCCACCAGCGCGCCGTAATCTTTCTCCTGCAATTGCACCATGCTTTGCACGATGGCCTCGATGACAAAACTCTGGTTGGCGCCGCCGCGCTGGAAAATAATCTCCCCGATGCCGGTGAACATGCGGCGCAATTCGGGCTGAAACACCACGATCAGCGCCACCAGCAAAAACAAATACGACTCGCGTAAAAACCGGCTGAGCAATTCCAGCTTGAACACAAACACCAACGCCACCAGGACGCCGCACAAAATGCCGGCCCCCAGCATCGCCATGCCGCCGCGGGTGCCGTGGAAGGTATGGTACAAATACCAAACCACCGCCAGCGCCAAGCCGACTCCGATAATGATTTTCACCCAATTCATAACAACCGACGCAACAGCGTCGCGAACCCATCATGTTCGCGCGCCCGGCGCTTTTCAAGCCGGAACTCGGCAGTGTGTCAGTTTGATTTTTTTTACAGGGAGACCATGGAGTTCATGAAGGTTTTAAGCAGACAATCTCCATGCTCTCCATGATCTCCCTGTAAAAAAAATCAAAAAGACGGGCGAGCTACGGTTGCGCCAGCCGAAACCACATATCAATGAATTGGGCGCACTGCTCCACCTCGTGTACCCGCCAGACTTGCGGCCCGCCGTGTTGCAACAGCCGGCCGTACACCGCCAGCGCGCCGGCCAGGCGGTCCGGCAGCGACACGTTCAGGATGTGCGACAGGAACGATTTGCGGGACAGGCCCCACATCAGCGGGCGGCCGAGTTCGCGCCAGGTCGCCGTCGCGCGCAGCAGTTGCAGGTTGTGCTCGGCATTCTTGCCGAAGCCGAGGCCCGCGTCGTAAATGACCCGTTCCCGCGCCACGCCGAGTCGCTCCAGCCGGTCGCCGAGTTCGCGCAGGAAACCGCTGACGGTGCGCGTCACGTCATCATAAGCGGGTTGCAATTGCATCCGTTCGGGACGGTCCAGGCTGTGCATCGCGATATATCCGGCGTCGCCGGCGGCCACCACGGGCAGCAGGTCGGCATCCCATTGTCCGCCGCTGACATCGTTGATGATGGCCGCGCCCGCCGCCACGGCCTGCCGGGCCACCTTGGCCTTGTAGGTGTCAATGGAAATCACCGCCAGCGGCCAGCGCTGATGAATGGCGCTGATGATGGGAATGACCCGGCGCAATTCCTCATCCTCCGGCACGCTGGCCGCGCCGGGCCGGGTGGACTCTCCGCCGATGTCAATGATTTGCGCCCCGGCCCTGAGTATTTCCTCGGCGCGGGACATGGCGTTTTCCAAGGTGGTGTAACAGCCGCCGTCGGAGAATGAATCGGGCGTGACGTTGAGAATGCCCGCCAGCAGCGGCCGGTCGCCAAATTCCAAGATGCCGCGCGCGTGTTGCCAGATTAGAGCCATTGGTGATTTAAGATTTTAGATTTAAGATTTTTCTTAAATCATAAACGCGCGTCACGCGCCGGCCGGCGCTCCCTCCAGGTCGGGCAGCGGGCCGCCGCCGTTGCCTTGCGGTGCCTTGGCCTTGGCCTGGTCCAGCGGCTCCTGCGGATTGGGCAGGGCCGGCGGCGCGCTTTGGCGCGGGGGCGGATTGTTCATTTTGCCGCTGTTAATCAGGTCCATGACATGCTCGCCGTCCAGCGTTTCGTATTCCAGCAAGGCGCTGGCAATCAGTTCCATCTTGTCGCGATTATCGCCAATGACTTGTTTGGCTCGCGCATAGGCGGTTTGTATCAACCGATGCACTTCCTGGTCAATCAACCGCGCCGTCTCCTCGCTGTAACCGCGCCCGCGATTCAGGTCGCGCCCGAGGAAGACGTAATCCTCGTGCTCGCCATAATCAACCATGCCCAGCTGTTCGCTCATGCCCCACTCGCAGACCATCTTTTTGGCGAACCACGTCGCCTGCCGGATGTCACCCGACGCGCCGTTGCCAAAATCGCCGAGGAACAATTCCTCCGCCACCCGGCCGCCCATGGTGACGCACAGCCGGTCAATCAACCGCTTGTATTCCTGCGTGTGCTGGTCTTTCTCCGGCAAATACATCGTCACCCCCAGCGCCGGGCCGCGCGGGATGATGGAAACCTTGTGCAGCGGGTCGGTGTGCTCCAGCATCACGGTCAGCAACGCGTGCCCCGCCTCATGATAAGCGGTGGCCTTCTTTTCCTCCTCGCTCATCGCCATCGAACGGCGTTCGCGCCCCCAGCGCACCTTGTCGCGCGCCTCCTCAAGGTCGGGCTGTTCGATGGCCTCGGCATTGCGCCGCGCCGCCAGCAGCGCCGCTTCGTTGATAAGATTCGCCAGCTCCGCGCCGCTGAAACCCGGCGTGCCGCGCGCGATTTTGTTCCAGTTCACCGTCGCGGCGACTTTTACTTTCTTGGAATGAACGGTGAGAATTTCCTCGCGCCCCTTCACGTCGGGCAAATTCACCGTCACCTCGCGGTCGAAGCGGCCGGGCCGCAGCAGCGCCGGGTCAAGCACATCCTTGCGGTTGGTCGCGGCGATGATGATGACGCCCTCCTGCGTGTCAATGCCGTCCATCTCCACCAGCAGCGCGTTCAACGTCTGCTCCCGCTCGTCGTGCCCGCCGCCGAGGCCGTGCCCGCGGCTGCGCCCGACCGCGTCAATCTCGTCGATGAAAATCAGGCACGGTGCCGACTTCCGCCCCTGCTCGAACATATCGCGCACCCGCGACGCGCCGACGCCGACGAACATCTCCACGAAGTCCGACCCGCTGATGCCGTAGAACGGCACATCCGCCTCGCCCGCGATGGCCTTCGCCAGCAGCGTCTTGCCCGTGCCGGGCGGGCCGACCATCAGCACGCCCTTCGGGATGCGTCCGCCGAGCCGCTGGAATTTTTTCGGGTCTTTGAGAAACTCCACAATCTCGCGCACCTCCTCCTTCGCCTCCTCCACCCCGGCGACATCCTTGAACGTGACCTTGTTCTTGTCCTTCGCCAGCATCCGCGCCTTGCTGCGGCCGAACGACATCGCCGAGCGCCCCGCCATTTTCATCTGCCGGCTGAACAGGAAATACACCAGCAGGAACAGCAGCAGAAACGGCAGAATGCCGCCGAGAATCTGCCAGATCGTGTTGTCCGCGTTGCTGTTCTTGATTTTGTCCTTGGTGAACCCGGCGGCGGCCAGGTCGTCGTAAAAGTTCCGGTAGAACAACAGGTTCACCTCGGTCTTGTAATTGGTGGGCCGGATATTGCCGGGGCCGGGCTTGACCTCGGCCTCGGGCTTGAATTTGCCGGTGACATACACCATGTTGCTGTTCAGGCTGGAATCGGAAACAATCTCCATGTTTTCCAGCTTTTGCCCGGTAAGGTACTGGTAAAATTCATCCGTGCCGATGGTGGCGGTGGTGCCGTTGGTTTTCAGCCGGTAACCCCAGAACAATACGCAAACCATCAGCGCCCCGATTAACAGCAAGGCAAAAAAACGGAAATTGGGGGGCTGTTCCCCGTCATTATTAGGGTTAAAATTCCGCCGGGGCGGCCTGGGCGCTTTCGGCGCGCGAGGCGATGGATTGGGTGCAGACATTATGCGGTCACGGTAACACAGGCGTTCACCTTGCGCAACCTCGGAAACAGCCGACGGGGAAAACTCAGAACCACGAAGACGCAACAACTAAAGCGGCAAATGCACGCCGCTTCTGATTCCCCTGCGAAGCAGGCAGCAAGACACGAAGTGTTTTTTTAAATAAAACTTCGTGCCTTCGTGTCTTGGTGGTTCAAGTTTTTTTAGAACTGATGACGATAGCCAGCGGTCAGGCCCCAGGGTTTGTCGTACTTGTCGCCGAAGGAGGCTTCGTAGTCGAGATGGAGTTGATTGTCAGCGTCGAGTTGCCAGATGAGGCCGCCGCCGAGTTCGGCTCTGGCACCGTCAGTGTTGGCGCGGGTGGATTGGTAGCCGTTTCTGATTGCGCCGCCGCTGCTGATGGTTTCTACGCCGCTGATCTTGATATAGGGTTGTAACGCGCCGCTGTTGGTGAGGTTGATGGTGCGACCGAATAAGCTGCCGAGGCGGAGTTGCAGGGCGTCGAGGTCTTGGGCGCTGATGGTCAAGGGAGCGGCGCTGTAATCCTCAGCGAGGATGTGGAGGTAGTTCACTTGGAATTGCGGTTCAATAAACCAAGCATCGCTGAAGGTGAACTTCTTCCCGATTTCGATGCTGCCGCCGAGGTTTACGTCGCTGTAGTTGGCTTTGAGTTGAGTGTTGCCGTAGGGGGCTTTCAGGTCGTTATCGACACTGGCAGCTTTGACGGTGGCATCGATGTAGAAGCCGCTGCTGTGGAGCCAGGTGGCGTAGAGGCCGCCGTAGTAGGAGTTGAGTTCACCGTCAGTGCCGGGGGTGCGGTAGTCGAGGTCGCTGCGGCCGTAGCCGGCATAGACGCCGAGGTAGAGGTCACTATCAGCGCTGATGGTGAACTTGTGATCCGTGCCGAGATCGACGCCGTAGATGAGTTGTTCGTAGGCTTTGCCTGCTACTTGGCTGCCGACGTTTAATTGTTGGCCATAGCTTCTGAGCCAGATGTTTTCGATGAGGTTATGGAGCGCGGGCGTCCCGCCCGCTGGCGGGCGAGACGCCCGCGTTCCATAGCGCAACTCACCCATACGCTTTAACAAACTATTTTGCTGCGCGAACCACATGGATTGCTGGACGGCGATGGCGCTGTTCAACACCGCTCCGGCGGGGCTGGTGCCTTGTTTGATGAAGTGGTCGCCGTCTTTGATGATGGTGTCAATGCCCCAGTCGATGGGGTCCCACTGCCAGTGTTCGGTGCCGTCGCCCTTCACCACACCGGGGAGGACTTGGTTGGGATCGGCCTTGCCGTTGCCGGTGGTGTCGATGTGGATGGTGCCTTCACCGTCAGCGGTATCCACAGTGATAGAGCCGCCGTCGCCGGTGTCGCTGTTCACGTTGATGTTGATGGTGCCGCTATGGTCGAGGTTGTCGAAGGTGACGTCGTAATCACCGATGTTCCACATCCCATTGTTCTCGCCGTAGTTGCCGTGGCTGTCTTTGGTGAAAGTCCACGCGCTGTCGCCGCCGGTGATGAGGTTGCCGCCGTAGTAGCCGCCGGTGCCGACTGAGTTGTCGTCGAGGATGACGGTCAGGATGCCGTCGCCATCGTTGGTGACATCACCGGTCAGGGTGCTGTTGTTGAGGTTCACGGTCAGCGTGCCGCTGCCGCTGTTGATGGCGTCACCGTTGAGGCCGCTGCCGGCGTTGACGGTCACGATGGTGGTGCCGGCGTTGGTGGCACTGACGGTGATGCCGCCCGCCTCGGTCGCAGCCACCGCGTCCAGGATTACTTCAAGGTGGCCGCCGACCGAATTATTGCTAACCAATTCGCCGCTGCCGGTATTCACCAGTACCGCGTCGCGAATCGTAATCACCGCATTCACGGGCTGCGTGTTGCCGAAGGTGCCGTGCTCGTCCCCGCCCACATAGATCAGGTCACTATCCGTGGCCGTGAGCGCGCCGTCGGTAAGCATCACCTCCGCCGTCAAGGCCGTGTCCACACTGTTGCCGGCATGGATGCCGCCGCGCCCGGTCAAATCGCCATCGGTCAGCCGCACCTTGCCGCCATCGGCCACCGACGCCACATAGCCGGTGGCGACCACGGTCACGGCGCGGCCTTGTACCAAGGAATCCTCGCCTTGCGAAAAAATAGCGTTGGCGCCTTGTCCCGTGTCACTCAGCCGGTGGGTGGTAATCCGCGTGTTGACGCCTAAATCCACCAACCCGCCCCACTCCGCCTTGGCCCCCACGACTCCGGTATCGCCAGCTTCCCCATAGGTGCCGTAAGTATCAATGGTCATTGCCGTGCCACGGACAATCGAGCCGGTGCCCGAGGCGGAAATAGCGCGACCGCTAAGATGGGTTCCGTCGCCGGTGAGTTTGATGACCGCGCCATCATGCAAATCAATGACCCCCGCGGATGCGGCGGACGCTCCTGTGCGACCATGCGCGTCAATGACCACTCCAAATACGTTCAACGTCCCGCCCTCCCAGGCGTTGATACCCGGCGCCTGTTCAGTTTGGACATTCAACCCGCGCACTTCAATAAAAGCGCCATCCCCGGCGACAATGCCATAGGCGTCACTGCCCGTGGTGCTGATGGTCACCCCGGCGGCCCAAATCGTGCCGCTGCTTAAAGCCCAAAAGCCGCGTCCGGCCTGGTCGTCAGCCGTGGTGCGGTAAACCGTGCCCGTCGCCGTGCCGGAAGAGCCGTTAGTGGCGCGCACCGTCGCGGTGCCCGTATCGGTAAATGCCGCTTGCGACGGCAGGGTCAAGGCCATGTTGCCGCTGACGGTCAGCAGCAATGCGGTCCATTTGGATATGATGTTATTCTTCATGGTTGTTTGGTTGGTTGATAGTGTTTAATGGCCGCGAAAGAACGCAGAGAACGCATAGATTTTTTAAAGGTTTTTCTTTGCGTTCCTTGCGTTCTTTTGCGGCCATTTTTGTAGTTGGTTTTTAATGGCCACAAAAAAACACAAAAAGCACAGAGAGATACTTTTTTAAACAAGTTTTGTGGGTTCTGTGTTTTTTTGTGGCCATGTTCTTAGATAGTGTAGTCACAAGATTTGAGTCCAGAGGAAAATACAGCGGATTTGGACCGCGGCCAAATAGGAAGAAGTACGCTTGGCATAGCGTGTAGCAATGCCGCGCCAACCCTTGA
>JAISDC010000201.1 GCA_031265105.1 Verrucomicrobiales bacterium | reverse complement strand
AGGCGCAAAGAATTTTTTTTGACATGGAGCACATGGAGATTATTTTTTTAAAAAATCTCCATGAACTCCGTGAACTCCCTGTAAAAAAATTTTCTTTGCGCCTTTGTTCCTTCGCGTCTTTGCGTTACTGTAGCTAAAAATGGCCTTCATCGAACAACTGGAAACCTTGGATACGCGCCAGTCGGCGGCGTTGCGGCGCTTCGAGGAATTGCTCACCGACAGCGTGCCGTTGGAAAATCTGGCGCGGCGGGCGGCGCTGGAAACCCGCCGGCATTTCGGCCGCACGATGCGCTTGTTCGCGCCGCTGTACGTGTCTAACGAGTGTGTCAACGTCTGCCGTTACTGCGGCTTTTCCCGCGATAACGCGATTTTGCGCGTCACCCTCAGCGTCGAGCAAGTCGAGGCTGAGGCGCGGTTCCTGGTCGCGCAAGGATTTCGCAGCCTGCTCATCGTCGCCGGCGAGCAGCCGAAATTTGTTTCGCCGCACTATCTTGCGGAGTGCGTCAAACGCCTCCGCCAACTGGCGCCGTCCGTGTCATTGGAAGTCGCGCCGCTGGACACCGACGAATACCGGCCCATCGTCAGCGCCGGCGCGGACGGGTTGATTGTCTTCCAGGAAACCTACGACCCCGCGCTGTACGCGCGCTTGCACACCGCCGGGCCGAAAAAAGATTTCGCCTGGCGGCTGGCCTGTCCCGAACGCGCCTACGCGGCGGGCTTCCGGCGCCTGGGCCTGGGCGCGCTGCTCGGCTTGGGCGAATGGCGGCGCGAGGCGCTGGCGCTGGCGGCGCATGTCGAGTATTTGCTCAAACACTGCTGGCAGGCGCAAATCACCGTCAGCTTCCCGCGCCTGTGCCCCGCCGCCGGCGAGTTCCAGCCGCTGACGCGCCTGGACGAGCGGGATTTGACGCGGCTGATTTGCGCGTTGCGCGTCGCGTTTCCGCAAATCGGCCTGGTGCTGTCAACGCGCGAGCGCCCGCAATTCCGCGACGGCATCGCGCCGCTGGGCATCACGCTGATGAGCGCCGGCGCGCACACCGAGCCGGGTGGTTACACCGGCGCGGGGCAGGGGCAGTTGCGCGTCACGCGCCGCGGCCGGCCGCTGCCGGCGCTGCCCGCCGGGGACGCAACCGCCACCCCGCAATTCATCATCGGCGACCACCGCCCGACCGCCGAGGTCGTGTCGCGACTGAAAGCCAGCGGCCTCGACCCGGTGTGGAAAGACTGGGAATACGCCTTTACGGGAGCGCCGGCGTGAGCGCGCGCCAGGTCAACGTCAGCGTTAACGGCGAATTGCGACCACTGCCCGCCGACACCACCGTCAGCGACCTGCTGCGAACCGCGAACCTCGACCCCGCGCTGGTGCTGGTCGAGTTGAATGAAACCGTCCTCCAGCGCCGCGAATACCCGCTGACCGTCCTCCGCGCCGGCGACCGCCTCGAGTTCATCCGCGTAGTCGCCGGCGGGTGAGGGGAGGACAATGGGGAAAACTTTACACCACCAAGGCACGAAGGCTGTTTTTTTCAAACCAACCTTCGTGCCTTGGTGTCTTCGTGGTTCGAATTGTTTTTAGAACTGGTGGCGGTAGCCGGCGGTTAGGCCCCAGGGTTTGTCGTACTTGTCGCCGAAGGAGGCTTCGTAGTCGAGGTGGAGTTGGTTGTTGGTGTCGAGTTGCCAGATTACACCAGCGCCGAGTTCGGCTCTGGCACCGTCAGTGTTGGCGCGGGTGGATTGGTAGCCGTTGCGCAGGGTGCCGCCGCTGCTGATGGTTTCGACGCCGCTGATCTTCACGTAGGGTTGCAAGGCGCCGCCGTTGGCGAGCTTGAGGGTGCGGCCAAACAAAGAGCCGATTCTCAGTTGCAAGGCGTCGAGGTCTTGGGCGCTGATGCTCATGGGGCCAGCTTGATAGTCTTCGGCGAGGATGTGGAGGTAGTTCACCTGGAATTGCGGCTCAATGAACCAGTCATCGCTGAAGGTGAACTTCTTGCCGATTTCGAGGCTGCCGCCGATGTTCACGTCGCTGTAGTTGGCGGTGAGTTGGGTGGCGCCGTAGGGGGCTTTCAGGTCGTTATCGACACTGGCGGCTTTGACGGTGGCATCTATATAGAAGCCGCTGCTGTGGAGCCAGGTGGCGTAGAGACCGCCGTAGTAGGAGTTGAGTTCACCGTCGGTGCCGGGGGTGCGGTAGTCGAGGTCGCTGCGGCCGTAGCCGGCATAGACGCCGAGATACAAGTCACTGTCAGCGGACAAAGTAAACTTATGGTCAGTGCCAACATCCACACCGTAGATAAGTTGTTCGTAGGCTTTGCCAGCGACTTTGCTCCCTACATTGAGTTGTTGCCCATAGCTTCTGAGCCAGATGTTGTCGATTATATGGAGCGCGGGCGTCCCGCCCGCTGGCGGGCGAGACGCCCGCGTTCCATAGCGCAACTCACCCATGCGCTTGAGCAAGCTGTTTTGCTGGGCGAACCACATGCTTTGCTGGACGGCGATGGCGCTGTTCAACACCGCGCCGACGGGGCTGGTGCCGTTTTTGATGAAGTGGTCGCCGTCCTTGATGATGGTGTCGATGCCCCAGTCGATCGGATCCCATTGCCAGTGTTCCGTGCCGTCGCCGCTGACGATGCCGGGCAGTACGTCGTTGGGATTGAGTTTGCCGTCGCCGGTGGTGTCGATGTGAACTGTGCCGTCACCGTCAGCGGTGCCGGTGACGGTGATGGAGCCGCCCGCGCCGGTGTCACTGTTGACGCTGAGGTTGACGGTGCCGGTGTGGGTCATGTTGTCGAAGATGACTTCGTAATCGCCGATGTTCCACACGCCGTTATTCTCGCCGTAGTTGCCGTGGCTGTCTTTGGTGAAGGTCCACGCGCTGTCGCCGCCGACGGTTAAGTCGCCGCCGTTGTAGCCGCCGGCGCCGGTGGAGTTGTTGTCAAGGGTGATAACTAACACGCCATCGCCTTGGTTGGTGATGTCACCGGTCAGGGAACTGTGGTCAAGGTTAACGATCAGCGCGCCGCTGCCACTGTTGGTGACGTCGCCGTTGATGCCGCTGCCACCGTTGACCGAAACGGTAGCCGAGCCGCTAAAAGCCGTGGAAGTAAACACACCACCTGCCGCCGATAAGTCCACCTCGTTAAATTCCACCCCTATCGGACCATTTGAAACCAGTCTCAACATCTCTCCGCCGCCCGTGGAAACCGCGGTGCCGCCGTTGACCAGCAAATGACTGTCTCTTCCCCCCACACTAAACAAAGGGACACTGCCTGTGCCGACGAACACCGAGTCGTTAAAAGTCGCCGTGCCCGTGTTCACCACCACCGTGTAATAATTGGAGGTGATGTTCACGCGATTGCCCGCTAAATCCGCGCCGGAGCCGCTGACGTTGATGCCCTCGCCAGTGTTAGTACCGCTGATACCCGTGACGGCGATGTTGACATCATTCAGTTCCGCGTAAGATTCCGCTCCTACAGCGACACCTATCGCCCGTGCCGCGTTCATTTCAATATACAAGTCACGAAGACTGGCGCGGGCCCCGGTTAACGCAGAAACACCTCGTACTCCCGTTGAATTGATGATTGTCCCGCCCACGATGCTAACGGAGGACGAGGTAGCGAGGTCAACGCTACTGCCTTCGTGGTTGATGATGTTGACGTTGTTCAACGTCCCGACGCTGGTACCGCCGAGATAAACGCCGGCGCTGTAGGAATCGATGACGGTGTCCTGCAAGCTGACGCTGCTCGCGCCGGTTGCCGAGACGCCCCGCGCCCCCGTGCTGCCAGTGGTGATAGTGCCGCCGGTCATCGCCAGCGTGGAGGAGGTCGTCAAATTGATACCGTAGGCGGTGGTGCCCCCGGTGATGATGTTGGTATTATCCAACACCACCGTTGAAGAAGTGCCGGAGGCAATGCCATAATGGACGGAGTTGATGGCGCTGTCCGTGAGACTCACCATGCCGCCACGGTTGACGATCATACCGTAGCGCCCATTGCCGCTGGCAGCGGTGCCGGTCAACACAATGTTGCTGCCGGTGAAGGTGTAAACGGTGCTGTTGGTCAGCGCCGCCGTGCCGGTGCCTTTGTTCTCGTAGTGGGTGCCGCTGACGGTGGTGTCGGAGGTGACGACGAAGTTTTGCGCGAAGACGTTCAACGCGGAGGCGCTGAGGGCGCAGAGGGTTAATATTAGGGTTAGGGTTTTCAGTATGGGTGTTTTCATAAGAAGTTTAATCCGCAGATTACGCAGATGTTCGCAGATTTTTTTTAATAGGTTTTAATGGCCGCGAAAGAACGCAGAGAACGCAGAGATTTTTTAAAGGTTTTTCTTTGCGTTCCTTGCGTTCTTTTGCGGCCATTTTTGTAGTTAGTTTTTAATGGCCACAAGAA
>JAISDC010000158.1 GCA_031265105.1 Verrucomicrobiales bacterium | reverse complement strand
CTCGCCGCCGCCGCGCAGGATGAACGAAAAGTTGCAGGTGGAGAACGTCCGCTCAATCCACTCGGTCTTGCCGGTGATGAAGTCCGTGCTTTCCAGCGGGCAGGGCGAATGACAGCGCCGCGGGTAGGGCGCCCAGTGTTTGATTGAAAAGTGCATGTTTTTGGCCGGAAAATCCATTCCATTGTTAGCGGCGGCTTGTAAATTGCAACTTCAATTATGGCAACTACCTCGCTCCCGCTGCGCGCGGGCATCATCGGCTGCGGCAACATCAGCAACGCTTATTTCAAGCACACTGCTCCGTTTGCCGACTATGTCAAAATCATCGCGTGCGCCGACCTCGACCCGGCGCGCGCCAAGGCCAAGGCCGCGGAGCACGGCATCACGCCGCTGACGGTGCAGGAATTGCTCGCCAGCCCCGACCTCGACGTGGTGCTCAACCTCACCGTGCCGAAGGCGCACGTCGCGGTCAACACCGCCATCCTCAAGGCCGGCAAGCACGCTTATTGCGAGAAACCGTTCGCGCTGACGGTGAGCGAAGGCAAGAAGGTGCTCGCGCTGGCGAAAAAAATGCGGCGGGTCATCGGCTGCGCCCCCGACACCGTGCTCGGCGGCGGCATCCAGACCTGCCGCAAACTGATTGATGACGGCGCCATCGGCAAGCCCGTCGCGGCGGTGGCGAACATGCTGTGCCGCGGCCACGAAAGCTGGCATCCCAGCCCGGCGTTTTATTACGAGGTCGGCGGCGGGCCGCTGTTCGACATGGGGCCGTATTACCTGACCTCGCTGATCACCCTGCTCGGCCCGGCGCTGACGGTGAAGGCGTCGGCGAAGGCGACCTTCAAGACGCGCAAAATCACCAGCAAGCCGCTGTGCGGCAAAATCATCAAGGTCGAGACCCCGACACACCTGACCGGCGTGGTCGAGTTCGCCAACGGCGCGACCGCCACGGTGACCATGAGCTTCGACGTGTGGCGGCATCACCTGCCGCTGCTGGAGGTGTACGGCACCGCGGGTTCCATCCAGTGCCCCGACCCGAACGGCTTCGGCGGCGAGGTGCAGACCTGGCAGCCGGGCGACCAGGATTGGCGGAAAGTTCCCCTCACCCACAGCGGGGATACCGGACGCGGCTTCGGTCTCGCCGAGATGGCGTATTCGATTCAGCGGCGGCGGCTCGCGCGGCAGGACGGCTCGCTGGCGTTGCACGTGGTGGACCTCATGGAAGCGTTTCACAAGTCCGCCCAGACCAACCGCACCGTGAAACTCACCACCACCTGCAAGCAGCCGAAGGCGCTGCCGGCGGGATTGAAGCTGGGCAAGATTGTTTAAACTAAAACTTAAAACCATCCGCAGATTACGCAGATTTTCGCAGATTAAATACTTTAACAAACATCCGCGTTCATCTGCGTAATCTGCGGATTAAAAAAGATTCCTATGAAAAAAGCACTGATAGTATATGGAGGCTGGACCGGACATGAACCTGTTGAAACCGCGGAATTGCTCGCCAATTTGCTGACCAAGGAAGGTTTGCACGTTGACCGTTCCGACAAACTCGAGGTCTTCGAGGACGCTGACCGATTGAAAACCTACGACCTCATCGTGCCGAACTGGACGATGGGCGCGCTCGCCGGCCAGCAGGAGGGCAACCTCTGCGCCGCCGTCAAGGCCGGCACCGGCATCGGCGGCTTCCACGGCGGCTGCGGCGACGCCTTCCGCAATAACACCGAGTACCAGTTCATGATCGGCGGCCAGTTCGTCGCCCATCCCGACGGCCACAAGGACTACACCATCAACCTGCTCGCGCAAACCGGCGACCCGCTCATCGCCGGGCTGGACGATTTCCAAGTCCACTCCGAGCAATATTACATGCACATTGACCCGTCGAACAACGTGCTGGCGACCACCACCTTCCACAGCACCAGCGCCCCGTGGGTGAACGGCACCGTCATCCCGGTCGCGTGGAAACGGACTTACGGCGCGGGCCGCGTGTTCTACCAATCCTTCGGCCACAACGCCAAGGAACTGGCCGGCAGCAGGGAAGCGCTGGAACTCACCCGCCGCGGCCTGCTGTGGGCGACGCGGTAAGACTGTCGGGAAAACGACGGCGGAGAGCACCGGCCCTTGCAGGTGAATCTTAGGTAACTATTATATCACAAATCGCGGAACACTTCCGCCAAACTTGCGCGATCAAACGCCGTGGTCAGTACGCGGATGCGGCCGCCGCTGACGGTGAAGTCCACCCACGCGGGGCCGACGGTGTCACCGTCAGCGAGCGTCACGGCGGGTTGCAAGGTCTGCACGCCGTCGTCCGGGACCCACCAGAAATATTTGCCGCGCAGGTCTTTCGCGCCGTGTTTGCCGCTGACGGTGAAGTCGGGCGCAAGGTGCAGCATCTCGCCGGCGGGCACGGTGACGCCCAGCGGCGCCAGCCCGCCCAGCGGCGGTATCGGGCGGACGTTGTTTTCCCAGTCGAGCCGCCCGAAGTCCGCCGTGGTGACGAAGGTGCCGCCGCGCTTGAGGAATTTTTCCAGCGCGCCGTAGTGGTCGGGCCTTATCATTTGGAAGTGCGGCGCGAGCACCAGCGACGCGGTTTCCAGCGCCAGCGCGAACGGGCTGACGCGGATGCCGCCCCACAGGTCGTATGCCGCGCCGAACCACTCGCTGTCGAGCCGCTGACGGTAATCCCATTTCGCCCCGGGCTGCGGGCGGTTTTCCTGCGCCCATTGCTGGTCGAAGTCGAACACCAGCGCGCGACTGTCAGCGGGTCGTATCTCGCGCGCCGACTTCGCATGGTCAGCGGCGGCGGTGACGGCGGCGGCGATGCGCGTGGCCTTGCCGTCGTGCCGCAACACCGCGCCGTGCTCCATCTCGCAACCCGCGCGATGTTGCCGCAAGTGCCAGTACACGCCGAGTTCCGCGCCGTTCTCGGTGCAAATCCGCAGATGTTTTTCCAGCCGCGCGAGGGTTTCGGGATAAAGGTTCTGCGCGATTTGCTGGCCGGCTTTTTGCTCCAAGACCCACAGCCGCTTGAGGTCGGGGCCGCGCAACAGCGCCATTTCAAAGCGACCGGTCGCCTCGTTCGGCTCGTAGAACGAGCAGCCCATCACGTCGAGGTGCGGGCGCCAGTCCCATTGGTTGAACGGCATATCCCACGTGATGTCGTAGAAATTCGTCGTGATGGGCGTCGTCACGCCGGCGGCTTTCAGCGCGTCGCGCTGCGCCTGGTAGAACGCCAGCCAGTTGTCCGAGCGGAAGCGCCGCCACGCCAGCCGCAGCGCCGGAGTGTGGGAGGCGGCGAAGTGTTGGTGCGGGATGGGAATCTGGCTCCACGCGGTGTAGCGTTGCGACCATAAATCGGCCAGCCAGGCGCGGTTCAACTCGGCCAGCGAGCCGTAGCGCAACGCCAGCCAATCTTGGAACGATTTGCGGCAGCGCTCGCACCAGCAGGTGAAGCGGTCGCCGGCGATTTCGTTGTCAATCTGCCAGCCGATGACGGCGGGGTGTTGCCCCAGCGCCTTGCCGACGTGACCGGCGGCGGTGGCGGCGAGCTCGCGGAAGGGCTGGTGTGACGGGCAGTAATGGCGGCGAACGCCGGCGGGCATGGGCACGTTGTCGCAAGTCGTCGCGAACAACTCCGGCCAGCGGTCGAACACGTAAGGCGGCGGGGTCGCTGACGGTGTGCACCAAATCACTTGGAAGCCGAGTTCGTGCGCGAGGTCAAGGAACTCCAGCGCCCAGGCGTTGTTCCAGTCAGCGCCAGCGTCCGGCGCGAAACGCGACCACGCGAACTCGCCGCAGCGCAGCACGGTCAGGCCGACTTGGCGCGCCGTGGTCAGGTCGGCGCGCCATACTTCGGGGTTGGATAATTCAGGGTAATAACTTGCTCCGATTTGCATAAATATTTGTTTCTCGTTTTTAATTCCCCTTCCGTGAAGGGGTGGCGCGGAGCGCCGGGGTAGTTCAGCGTTAGGGGGAAGGCGGCACAAAACGCTGAACTACCCCGTCCGCTCCGCGGCCACCCCTTCACGGAAGGGGAATTTGCCCGACTCCACTGATAATGGTGAGGAATCACTTGCTATTTCTCCTCAATATCGTCCAGATTGCGATGGCCGACCACCGTGCCGTCGTCGCGCTCGTTGACCTTCTGCGCCCTGAGCAGGGTGAACAGCCGGGTCATGCCGCGCACGCCGCCCCACGTGAACCACACCGCCGTGATGACCGCGAAGAACACCGGATAGACGAACACGCAGAAATGATAATACGCCGACCACCACGCATCCGGCCACGGTTTGACGAGGTTCCACAGCGTGCCGATGATGAAGATGAAGAACCACACCATGTTCAGCGCGAACAAGCTGACGGCAATCCATTTGTCGCCGTAGGTGAAGTCGTCGTCCAGCCCAATCATCCGGCCCCAAATCGAGGGCTTGCGCGTGACTTTTTTCTCCTGGCCCGGCACCGTCGGCTCCGGCTTCGCGTACTGGCCGCGATGCAGCATCCGGTCCATGTTGTAATTCTCGCGGCAGGTCAGCAGGCTGACGATGATGAACAGCGTCACCGTCAGCAACGCGATGGCGAAGGACATTTGCAGGAAGTTCGGCGCCTCGTTGGCCTGGCGCGTAATCCACTCCACTGACAGCGGCAGGTGCAGCACGTTCGTCGCCCACTCCAGCACCGCGCGGCGCGCGTCCGGCGTGAGTTGCCGCCAGACAATCGCCGCCAGCGACAGCGAGGAGCCGGTGACCATGCCCGTCCACGCGCCGGCGTTGGTGGCCTTCTTCCAATACAGGCCGCCGAGGATGGCCGCGCCCGCGCCGGCCACGAACAGCGAGGTGGTGATGGCCCACCACATCACGATGTAGTCGCCCGGCTGGAACAGCCAGCCGAAGAAGAACGCGAACAGCGCGACGCCCAGCACCGCCAGTCGTAAAATCAAAATGTGCTGTTTTGCCGTGAACGGTTTCTTCCGCAGCGGCACCAGCAAATCCTGCACGAAAATACCGGCCCACGAGTGCAAGTGCGTGGAATCGCCGCTGAACAAGCCCATCAACAGAATCACGCACAGCGCCCCTTTCAGGCCGGCGGGCAGCACGTGCGCGAGGCCGATGGGGATGTACATTTGCTTTTGAATGGTCGGGTTGGCGATGCTGCTGATTTGCTCGTTCGCCGTCGCTGACTGTGACGCGAAATCGGGATGTTGCAAATAAGCCAGGGTACACAGGACGAGAATGCCGACCGCCGCGCTCTTGCCGTAGCCGCGCCACGCGCCGAGCACGCCGCCCATGCGCCCCTCGTGCGCGTTGAGCGACGCGCCGCGGAAGCCGCCGGAGAATTGCCAGCCCATCGTGCCGTAAATGCCGAGGAACAGGCCCATCAGCACATACCAGATGTTGAAATCCTTCACGCCGGACGAGTCGAACGGATTGAGTAGCGATTTGCCCTTTTCGCGAGGGACCAGTTCCTTTTCGACCTTGACCACTTTGCCGTCCTTGCTGGCGTAGAGCGAGTCAACCGGCTGGTACGCCAGCGGCAGTCCCGCCGCCGCCGCGACTTGCTCATCGTCAGCGAGCTGGTTTTTGTCCACCACGCGGCCCGGCGGATTGAACTCCTTTTCAATCACCCGCCGCTCCTCGGCGCCGTTGACGCTGACGGTCTGCTCGATGGTCTGTTTGACCACGACGGTTTCCTTGGTCAATACGTCGCCGACCTCGTTCCAATCGAACATCGCCAGCAAGCCGAAAATCAGCAGCAGGTAGAAAATCTGCGAGACGACGCCCTCGACGCAATCCGTCACCATCATCGTAATCATGCCGCCGAGCATGGTGATAGTCACCGACACCGTCAGGAACACGCCCATCAGCGCCACCTCCGTCGGAATGCTGTGGCCGAAAAAGCCCACCGTCAGCGGCATCCCCAGGAACCACACGAAAAAGCGCGCGCCGATGACCGGGATGATGCCGAAGTTCATCAACCCCGCGAGGAAGCTGAAGCTGCCGCTGAAGATGCGGAAACCCTTGCTGTAGCGCACCTCGAAAAACTGCGCCAGCGTCATCGCCCGCGTCTCGCGGAAGCGGTACAACACGAACCCGCTGATGCTGAGGATAAGCCAGACCGGCGTGCCAATCGCGCCCCACCACGTCAGCGCCACGCCGGAGCGGGACATCACCTCGAACGCCGCCGCGAACGTGATGGCGCCCGCCTGCATCTCGCCCTGCGACACCGCCAGCAGATACCGGTCCGCCAGCCGCCCCGCCGACAGGAAGTGCGAGACGCCCTTGATGTAGCGGCTCGTGTAAATTCCCGAAATCAATACCAGTACCAGCGGCAGCGCCAGCAAGGCCCAGTCAATCACGTGCATGTTCATATTCATAAATTCAACGGCGCGCCGTCAGCGGGGAACCGTCGCTGACGCTGACGCTGGCGCGGCTGGCAACAATCCGGTGCTCATATCACGCCGCCGCCATCTTGTGCATCACGCCCGGTTCCTGCATACATCTCAGAATTCGCACCCCCTCGACGATGCGCCGGAGATAATCGTCGCTGACGGTCTCGCGGTTGACGATCGCGCGGTAAAACTCGTCCCACTGGTATTGCCCCGACGCGGTGCCCGCCAGCACCCGGTGCTCGACCACGCGGCTGCGGTGCTCGTCGCGCGGCAGCCGCGGATCGGCCATCACCAGCGACAGGCTGGAGTTGCCGACTTTCGGCGACACGTCCGTCACGCCGATGTTGCGGTAAATGGTGCCGCGCTCGTAGTTTAGCACCAGTCCGTTGCTATACCAGTCGCCGTCGTCGATGCAGAACGACGCGAACACCGACGCCAGCGTGCCCGCGGCGAAGCTCACGGTCAGCAGCGCGTTGTCCGGCGTGGGCCGGCCCGTCCGCACCCGCGAGGTCACCAGTTGCACCTGGTCAATCAACCCCGCCAGTTGGATGACATCGTTAATCAAGTAAATCCCCAGCCGCATCATCACGCCGCCGGGACACAGCAGCGGGTTGTCCAGCCAGGAGTCGTCCGCCTGGTCAAAATACGACGCGTACACCTCCGCGCGCATGGCAATCAGCCGGCCAAGCTCGTGCTGTCGCGCCCATTCCTGGCTGAGCAGCAACTCCGGCGACGCCAGCGGACTGGGCGAGTTGAGATGCACCACGCGATTCAGTTGTTGCGCCTCGCGCAACACCGCTTCCGCCGCCCGCAGGTCCAGCTCGAACGGCTTGGTGGTCATCACATCCTTGCCGCTGCGGATGATGTCGCGAATCAATCCGGCCCGCCCGGTCGGCGGCGTGTATAGGCCGACCGCCGCGATGCTGTCGTCGCGCAGCACCTCGTCGAGCGAATAATACGCCCGCGCGCCGTATTTCGCCGCCTGCTCGTCGGCCACCTCCCGGCGAAAATCCGCCACGGCGACCAGTTTGAAATACTTGGCAATTTCGGGCCGGCTGAGTTCACTAAGAATATGACTGCCGAAAGACAGTCCGACAATCGCCAGTGGCAAGGGTATGGGAGCTTTTGAATTCATCTGCTACAAAGCAGATTATCACTATCAGCGTCTCTGTCACGTAATTTTTGCAGCCGCCCGCGCAATGGCAATCGGGGCAGCCAGCGGCGGCAATGGCCCGCTGCCGTTCACGACTTCCGCGCCGAATTAGCGCATCAAATGTAGCTTACCGACATCACCGTCAGCGCGCGCCGATGCCGCCCGAAATCCGGCCCCGCGGCCAGCCGCGCCGCAAATAATGTTTGTCATTCTTACGTGACTTGGCAAGCTGGTTTGCTTGGAAGCATTATCAACCAGACCGCATTTATGTCACCATTCCCCACCTCCCCAACTGTGCCGCTGACGGACGGCAAAATCATCCTCAACGAAAATTTCGGCCTCAATCACCGACGGCAACTGCTCACCGTCAGCGTGCCGCCCGATGTGCCGCCCGCCGCGGCAACCTTCTCGTTGCGCGACACCGTCAGCGGCAAACCATTCGCGGCGCAACGCTCGCGGGAAAACCCGGCGCAGGCGTTCGTGGCGCTGGAGCTGCGGGCGGACGAGCATTATCAACTCGTCGCTGACGCCGCGCCGGCGCCCGCCATGCCCGCGCCGCTGACGGTGACGCGCGACCCAGCGAACTCCACCGCCGTCATCAGCAGCGGCGCGTGGGCGGCGGAAATTTTCCTCGGCGAATGGTCGTCCGCCGACGGTGACGACGCGCCGACGCCGGTGCGCCGGGTCAGCGTCAGCGGCAACCCGTGGCGCGGCCAAGTATTCTTCGACACGCGCAAACCCATCGTCAGCGTCAGCGCCAAATTGGTCGAGCAAGGCCCGCTGCGCGTGGTGGCGGATTTCCGCGCCCAATCAACCATAAGCAATAATCAATTATCAATCTACTCCGCCCGGCTGACGCTCGACGCCGGCAGCGACTTCATTCGCGTGGATGAAATTTTTGCCGCCGGCAGCGGCGACCAAATCGTGTGGGACTTCGGCGCCGCGCCGGCGCGGATTCACTTGCTGGACAGCGGCGGCGGCCACACCACGCTGCCGGTGGAATATTTCTTCGACCGCCGCTTCGCCCGGCTGGCGTGCTGGAACCAGTTCTCGCAACTGCACGATTACTCCGACGGCTACGCGCTGTCGTTCGCTGACGGTGACGACGCCGTCGGCTTCGTCACGCTCGGCGGCGGGCACTGGCGCGGCAACGCGCATAATTTTCTGGAAGCCTGGTCCCGCCGCTGGCTGCCCGGCGACCGCGACAGCCGCCGCCTGGTGCCGCCCGAGGCCAAGGCCGACGGCAGCGCGTCGCCGGAACTCATCCCCGCCCGCCCGGCCAACCGCAACGAGGCGCACTTTTCCGTCGAGGGCTGGCTGCGGCACGGCCGGCGTTCGTGGGCGCTGACGCTGACCAAGCAGGCCGACTTGCTGCCCGCCGATTATGACCCGACGCCGCTGGCGCAATTCGAGCACCAACCGGCGCGCGACCGCTATCGCCGCCAGCAGGGGCTGTTGCGCCGCGTCTGGATTCAGCACGGCCTCATGCCGCTGGCCGACCAACTGGCTGTCACCGCCGCCTGGCCGCCGGAGCCGCCGCCGGCCACCGTCAGCGCCGCGCCGACCTGGCAACACCCCGACCGGCCCGAGTGGGATTTTCCGCGGACGCTGACGGTGGCGCAGCGCGTCGAGAACCTCATGGACGAGCTGGGCGCCCGCGTGTACGGCTGCTGGGAAGGCTCCGGCCCGGCCTACAGCAACCCCGTCGTCAGCCGCCGGCTGGCCGGGCTGGAGTTGCCGGACTGGGAATGGCTCGCCGCCAACGACCGGCTCACCGCGGCGCAACGTCAGCGCGGCCGCGCGTGGTTCGCCTGGCTGTGCGCGCTGTTCCACTCGGACCATTACTATATCGGCGGCCCGTCCATGAGCATGGGCGACCCTGACGATTCCCTGGAACCAACCATGGCCGGCATGGCGAACCAGAATTTTTACACCGACGTGTTCAACTTCCCCGGCCTCGCCGCGCAGATTTTCCACCGGCATCCCGACGCTCCGGCGTGGCGGGACAAATTCACGACGATGTGGCGGCGGCAGTTGGAATATCACGTTTACCCCGGCAGCGGCGTGTGGGAGGAAAGCCACACCTATTATCATCACGTGCTGTTCACCGTGCTGCCGACGCTGCTGCGGCGGCGCGACGACGGCGTGGGCGACGGTTTTGCCGACCCGCAATTTCACCGCATGGTCGGCGCGCTGCTGGCGACGCTGACGCCGCGCGACGCCAACTTCGGCGGCAAGCGCCACGCCGTCGCGCTCGGCGACCACGGCGTCGATTTGCGCGACATTTACCGGCTGGCCATTCACGATTACGCCGAGGCCATCGCGCCGTCCAACCAGTCACTGGCAGCGGCGCTCGGCTGGGCCTACCGCGAGCTGGACGGCGACCGCCCGCTGACGGTGCCGCCCGCCGCCCCGCCGTGGCGCAATGAATATGTGCGCGGGCTGGGCTATTTCTTCCGCGCCAGGACCGCCGACGGCAACGAGACGCTGCTGGTGTTGCGCGGCGGCGCGGCCTGGGGGCACCATCACAACGACGAGGGCAGCCTCCAGTTGTTCGGCGACGGGCGCGCGTGGCTGGTGGATTCCGCGTTCAGCTACCCGCAAGCCGGCGGGCGCAAGGTGGCCGCTGACGGTCACAGCCGCTGGGCGCCGCGCGACTTCGCGCCGCTGAATTATCTTTGGCAATTCAACCGCGGCTGGATCACGCAACGCGCTGACGATGACGCTCCCCTGCCCTTCGCGGTCGCCTACACCCCGGTCATCATGGCGCAAACCGCCGTGCAACCGTACGTCCCCCTGCGCCGCGCCGTCCACCACTGGCGCGCCGTCGTCCAGCTCGCCCCCGCCGCGTTCCTCGTGCTCGACCGCAGCGACTGCGACCTGCCGCAAGTGACGCGCTATCACGTGCCGCTGAACGCCACCATGCACGCCGACTCGGCGGGCAGCCGTTGCTACCTGCGGCTGCAAGCGTTGCGCGGGCTGGAGCGGGCGCCGTTGGTACATAGCGACACGCCAGCGCAGGCCGAGGTCGGCGCCGGTTACGCGACCCAGGAAGTCTTGTTCAACGTCAGCGACCCCGGCCTGGCGGCGCTGCTCGTCCAACTCACCGACACGCGCGACCCGCTGCCGGCGGTAACGCGCGACGGCGACACGCTGACGCTGACCCATCGCGAATTCAACGTCAGCGTCCGCTGCGATGCCGGCGGCAACGTCACCGTCAGCGAGGAAACAACCGGCCGGCGCGCGGCGCTGACGTTGCATCATGGATAAACATTTTTTTAACCACGGATGGACACGGATGAACAC